>JBBIOQ010000025.1:2864-41178 GCA_037443285.1 Sphingobacteriales bacterium
AAGCACTTGCCCGTTGGTTTGTAGTGGTGCGAGGTAGTCCTGCAACTCGAGCAACAATTCATCGAACAGTTGCTGCTCAATGGCCAGAATTTTTTCTTCGGCTCCTGTTATTTTTTCTTCATAAGTTTTGAGTTCAGGCGTAATGTATCGCTCAGCATTCACCAGCGTTTGCTTACGAATCCAGTCGGCAGGAACCTTGTTTTTGTGTGCATTGGTTACTTCAAGGTAATAGCCAAACACGTTGTTGTAGCCCACTTTCAGCGATTGAATGCCAGTACGCTCAGCCTCGTTATGTTGCAGTTTAGTCAGGTAAGATTTTCCCGAAGTGGCTATCTCCCGCAATTCATCCAACTCCGGGTTTACTCCGGTGGCAACCAAGTTGCCTTTGCCGGTGGCAATGGGCGGGTTTTCAACCAGCGTGCATTTAATTTTCATCGAAATCAAATTACAGGGATTTAACGCATCACCCAGCCTTTGCAGGTATTCGTTCACATTCTTTCCTAGCATTTGCTTCAGTGCCTGCACATGCGTCAGGCCTTTTGCAATGTGTTGCACTTCCCTCGGGTTTATTTTCTTTAGTGGCACTTTGCTCACCAGCCTTTCAACATCACCACATTGCTTGATAAGTTGATGTACACTTAAGCGTGTATCAGTTTGTGCAATCAGCCATTCCACGGCATCCAGTCGCTGATGAATTTTTCCTAAATCATTCAGGGGCATCAGCATCCAGCGCCTGAGCAGGCGGGCACCCATGGGAGAAACGGTGTTGTCCAAAATGTCCAGCAGACTCACGGCACCTTCCTTGCCAGAAGGAACCAGTTCGAGGTTGCGCATCGTGAATTTGTCCATCCACATGTGCTCGCTGCGATTGATGCGCTGGATGTGCGTGATGTGCTGCAGGTTGGGGTGCTCGGTTTCTTTCAGGTAATGGAAAATGGCGCCTGCTGCCACCACGCCCTGGTTCATGTCTTCCACACCAAAGCCTTTGAGGCTTTGGGTTCCAAAATGGCGAAGCATGGATTCACGGGCGAAGGTTTCATCAAAAATCCATTCGTCCATAGCATAGGTATAGTACCTGCCGCTGAACCAGTCCTTTATCTTCTTTTGATATTGGCGCTGGAAAACAATTTCAGCTGGTTGCAGGCTTTGCAGCAGTTTGTCGGCATACTCGCGGTCGCCTTCGGCTACGAAAAACTCACCGGTGGAAATGTCCATGAAAGCAAGGCCAAAATGGTTTTCATCGGCACAATGCAGTCCGCACAAAAAGTTATTGGTCTTGAGTTCGAGCAACTTGTCGTTGGTAGCAATACCTGGTGTTACCAGTTCCGTGACGCCACGTTTCACAATACCCTTGGCCAGTTTCGGGTCTTCCAGTTGGTCGCAGATAGCCACACGGTAGCCGGCTTTCACCAGCTTGTGTAAATAGGTATCGAGGGCATGGTGCGGAAAACCGGCGAGTTCACTTTCGCTGGCACCGCCATTGTTGCGTTTGGTAAGGGTAATGCCCAGCACCTGGCTGGCCACAATGGCATCCTGGCCAAAAGTTTCGTAGAAATCACCCACACGAAACAATAGCACTGCGTCGGGATATTTCTGTTTAATAGCCCGGTGTTGCTGCATGAGCGGAGTATCGGAAGCGGCTTTGGCCATGGGGCTCAAAAGTAGGGGAGCATATCGCTAAATCGCAGATGTTTGTGATTCAATTTTCAACAGCCTATGCGTACGGTTTTTCTTTTGCTGGCCAGTAATATTTTTATGACGGTGGCCTGGTATGGCAATCTCAAAGACAAGGGGATGCCATTGTGGAAAGCAATCCTCATCAGTTGGGGGATTGCATTTTTTGAATACTGCCTCATGGTGCCTGCCAACAGGATTGGCTACAACATGAGTGGCTTTTCGGCCTTTCAACTAAAAATCATCCAGGAGGTCATTACCCTGTTGGTATTCACGGCATTTGCAGTTGGCTACCTCAATGAGAAATTTGAATGGAAATACCTCGCCAGTTTTGTATGTGTAATGGGAGCAGTATATTTCGCCTTCAGGAAATAATGCAGTCAGAGTAACCACTATTGCCCAAAAAAGAAGAAGGGGCCGCCCGCCTAGCGAACGTCCCCTGTTTTCCCTGCTGCTTTACGTATACATAGATGGCTGCTTTTTACTTTGGTTTAACGGAACTCAAAATTTTTTTTCCTACCAACTAATCCGCGCAATTTTTCCATTTGGCCCTGCTGCAAAAACAGCCTTTCCAACAGACTTTATTACATGAAATGCCTGAGTGGAAAGGGTTTGCCATCCTACTATTTTGGTTGAACCTGCTTTGTCATTCAGTTTTCCGGCAGAAACTCCCCGGAGTCCGCAGACCAGCACTTTGCCATCGATGGCGGTGGCACAGCTCAGGTAGCCTTGCGGTGAATTCAGTTCTGATGAGGGCGGTGTGCCATAAACATCATAAACAAAAAAGGCGCTGTCTGAACGAAGGGGATGGTTATAATCACCACCAACAACAACATAGCCATTTCCCAAATCAAGAATACTGTTTGCCCCGGTCATTTGCTGACCCTGCTGAATGGGAATGGTGATCACAGAATTTGGTTGGTCTTTCCCGCCCAGGAAATGCAGCCGGCAGGAACTGCCGCCCGTCACAAAAATTGCCGCAAAGTGCTTTTGTTGTTTTGTTTCAAGATGAATATTGGTGCCGCTTGCAGCGAAAAGTGCTTCGCCCACCTGCGATTCAGGACGTTTTTCAAAAGATATTTCCTGCCAACTGTTTCCACCATCTTTTGTAGTAATAATGTAAAACCGGCCATCCATAGGGTCGCCAATGCAAATGCCATTTTTAGAACTGGAAAAATCTATGGCATCCAGGAACATGCCGGGTGCATCTTTTTCAAACACCTTGTTCCAGGTTCTGCCACCATCGGTTGTCTTTAGAATAAGGGCAGGATTGTCTACTGCCATGGCTATCGCCGTGGTTTCATCGAATGCCTCAATGTCGCGGAAATCGCGTTTCTCAAAACCTGCAGGATTCACCCAGTTCCAGGTTTTGCCGCCATCGGTGGAGCGCCCAATGTTGCCGCCGCTTCCACTTACCCAAACTGTGTGTTCATTTACTACGGACAGCCCCCGGAAGGATGTTTTTTGATGCGAACTGTCGACCATCACCATTGTCTGACTCATCGACCACAGGCTGGCAAGCAGCAAAAGCATAACCAATAATTTTCTCATAGTATAAAGTTGCAGAAACGATTGTCATTTCACCAAATGCTGCATTTTCGCTTCTTGTGACAGCTTATTTGGCTACGTGACTATTATTTCAAAAGTAGAATTTCAAATTTCCCTGCTATGATTCCCTATTGGATGACACGCTCCCAACTTTTGTTGGGCGATGAAAAACTGGAGCGGCTGCAAAGCAAGAATGTGCTGGTGGTTGGTCTTGGAGGTGTTGGCGGCATTTGCGCCGAAATGATTGCCAGGGCAGGCGTGGGCAAAATGACCATTGTGGATGCCGATGTTGTGGACCTGAGCAATTGTAACCGGCAGATTCCGGCGCTTCACTCCAATGCAGGCAAGTTGAAAGCCGAAGTGATGGGAGAACGGATAAGGGATATAAACCCGGAAATTGAACTAAGAGTGCTGCCCGAATACCTTAAAGATGAAAGGACCCGGGAAGTACTCCTCGGAGGAAATTTTGACTACGCAGTGGATTGTATTGATACCCTCAGCCCCAAAGTTTTTTTCATTAAGAGTTGTGTGGATGCCGGGATTCCGGTCATCAGTTCGCTGGGAGCCGGGGGCAAGGTGGACCCCCTGCGGGTAACCATAACCGACATTTCCGAATCGTACCAGTGCAATCTTGCCCGGTATGTGCGCAAGCGGCTCAACAAGCTGGGCATCCGCAGCGGGGTAAAAGTCATTTTCAGCCCCGAGGAAGCCGACCAGGAAAAGATAATTGTGACTGAAAAGGCTTTTCCTAAAAAGTCCATCATTGGCACCATCAGCTATATGCCGGCCATTTTTGGCTGTCTTGTTGCAAGCGTGGTTATCAGGGACTTATATGAAGGTTGAAAACTACCCTTAGCTTTTGCCACAACCATTTAGGATACCTGTTTTCTTCCTAATACAAAGGCTCACAAAATATTTACTTAATTATCCATGCTGTGCATAAAACACAGGATGGCGCAATGATGGCGGAGGCTATTTTTGCCCGTTACCGGGCAGCGATTTGCGTGGAGGCATACTGCCCCAAAACCTGGTGAAACAACATATGGCAGAAGAGAAGAAGAACCTTTTTGATTATAACGAAGACAGCATTAAAACCCTTGAGTGGCATGAGCACATCAGGCTTCGTCCCGGCATGTACATAGGCAAACTGGGCGATGGAGCCAGTGCCGATGATGGTATTTATGTGCTGCTGAAAGAAGTGGTGGACAACTGCATTGATGAGCACACCATGGGTTACGGAAAATATGTAGACATCACCCTTTCCAAAGAGGGCCAGGTCACGGTTCGGGACTATGGCCGTGGCATTCCGCTCGGAAAAGTGGTGGACGTGGTGAGCAAGATTAATACCGGCGCCAAGTACGACAGCAATGTTTTCCAGAAAAGCGTGGGGCTGAATGGAGTGGGTACAAAAGCGGTGAACGCTTTGAGCCAGTATTTCAAGGTAACTGCCTACAGGGATGGCAAAAGCAAAACTGCTGAGTTTGAATGTGGCAAACTGCTTCGCGAATCAAAAGAAGAAAAGACAACAGAAACGAACGGCACCGAAGTGAGTTTTATTCCCGATGATTCGGTTTTCAAACACTTCATATACAAAACAGAATTTATTGAAGAGCAGCTTTGGAATTATTGCTATCTCAATGCCGGCCTTGTTATCAATTTCAACAACAAGCGATATGTAAGCAAGAATGGCCTGCTCGATTTATTGCAACGCCGCACCAATGAGGATGAATTGCGTTATCCCATCATTCACCTGAAAGGCGAAGACATTGAACTTGCCCTTAGCCACAATAATGATTATGGCGAGGACATTTATTCTTTTGTAAACGGACAGTACACTACACAGGGAGGGACGCACCAACAGGCTTTCCGCGAAGCATTTGTAAAAACTATCCGCGACCATTACAAAAAGGATTACGATGCAGCCGACATTCGCACTTCCATTGTAGCAGCCATTTCAGTGCGGGTGCAGGAACCTGTTTTTGAAAGCCAGACAAAAACAAAACTGGGCAGCCAGAATGTTTATGAAGGCGGTCCCAGCATGCGCAATTTTATTGCCGATTTTCTCAACAAGGAACTTGACAATTACCTGCACAAAAATCCAACCATTGCCGATGCCATGAAAAAACGCATTGAGCAAAGTGAAAGGGAGCGCAAGGAATTGCAGGGCATCAAAAAAATTGCCAATGAAAGAGCCAAAAAGGCTGCGCTGAATAACAAGAAACTCCGCGATTGCAATGTTCATTTCAACGACACACCTCCTGCAAAAAACAAGGAGGTATTCGAAGAAAGGCGCACCAATTCTACCATATTCATTACCGAAGGTGACAGTGCCAGTGGTTCCATTACCAAGTCGCGAAACGTAGATTCACAGGCCGTTTTCAGCCTGCGGGGTAAGCCCCTCAACTGCTTTAGCCTTACCAAAAAAGTGGTGTATGAAAATGAAGAATTTAACCTGCTGCAGCATGCGTTGAATATTGAAGACGGTTTGGATGGCCTGCGTTATAACCGCATTATTCTGGCTACAGATGCCGATGTGGATGGCATGCATATCAGGTTGCTGATGATGACGTTTTTCCTGCAATTCTTCCCCGACCTTGTGAAGCGTGGCCACCTGTACATTTTGGAAACGCCGTTGTTCAGGGTGCGCAACAAGCAGGAAACCATTTATTGCTACGACGAAAAGGAAAAGCAGGCTGCCATTGCCAAGCTTGGAAAAAATCCTGAAATAACCCGCTTCAAGGGATTGGGCGAAATATCGCCTGAAGAATTTGGACGCTTCATTGGCGATGACATTCGCCTGCAACCGGTGCTGCTTGAGCACGGCGACCACATACAGCAGTTGTTGGAGTATTACATGGGAAAAAACACACAGCAACGACAGGAATTTATCATTGAACATTTAAGAATTGAACTCGACCTCGTAGAACAGTAGGAACAAGATTATGCTGGAATTTCATACCGATTACAAACGCTATTTTGATTTACAACTTGAGAATGCACGTAAGTCGGTTATCCCTTTTATTGAATCGGGCAAACCCATAACACCAGGCATGCAAATGCTTGAAATTGGCTGTGGGCAAGGTTCTTTGCTGCGTGCCTTTGCTGAAAGGGGTTGCTCCTGTGTGGGCGTAGAGATGTACGACCTGTGGCTGCAGAAAGCAAATGAATGGCTGCAACCTGAATTGCAATCGGGCAAAGTGCGTCTCATCAGCAGCAATATTTACGATGTAAATCCTGAAAAGGATTTGGGCACACTGTTCGACATCATTGTGCTGAAAGATGTGATTGAACACATTCATGACCAGCAGAAATTGATTGCTTGGATGAAGAGTTTTCTGAATCCCGGCGGAGTAATATTCTTTGCATTTCCACCCTGGTACATGCCCTATGGTGGTCATCAGCAGGTGCTGCCTGGCTGGCTGGGCAAAACACCATACTGGCATTTGCTACCGATGCCTGTTTTTAAATGGCTGCTTAAGTTCAATAAGCACAGGCCAGATGAAATGGTGGAAATAAAAGAAACAGGTATCTCCATTGAACGCTTCGAAAAGATACTGAAGCAAACTGGGTTCAGGATATTAAGAGAAGAACAATGGCTTGTAAATCCCGTGTACGAATATAAGTTTGGATGGAAACCACGCAGGCAATTTGGAGTAGTGAATGCCCTTCCGTTCATCCGCAATTTTTTTACCACCTGCAGCTATTACCTGGTAGCGGCAGCATAAATATTTTGAATGATGATTCATATAGTTTTTAACCAGCCCGATATTGATGTTTTGAAGAAGGCTATTGACCTTGATGAAAAACTGGAAGGCGAAGTGATGCTTATTCGTGATGACTATGCTGTGGGCCCATTGAAAGATATTGACCAGCCTGAAGGATGGCAGGCCCGCCGCGATTGGTGGAAAATGCTGATTGAAGCATCGGGCGATTATAAAATAGAAGAGACACTTGACATGGTGGATGACAAACTCACCGTGCATGAGCTAAAAAAACGCCTGAATGAAAATGATGCTGAAGTGGTGTGGGTTTGGGCTGCACAAAACAAACACGACGTTTGCGGATACTACTGGCTCATCAGCCAGTTGCAGGATTACCAGGGAAAGATTTTTATATTATATCTCAACAACCTTCCATTCCTCAGCGACAAGGGGTCCATTTTTTACCCGCAATGGCTGAGTGAAATTCCACCGAAAGAATTTTTGAAGGCAAAGAAACTGGCTAGACCCATTATGCCCAGCGAGTTTGAAGTTGACAAGGATGAGTGGAAACGAATTTGCAGTGAAGGAAAAATGGTTCGGCTGCTTGAAGGCAGCAAAAAACTGGCCCAGGAAGATGTCGATTATTATGACAAGGCTATTGCAAAATATGTGTATGGCGATTTTGCAAAAGGCAGCCGTGTGATTGCCCAGTTTCTTTCGAAAGAAAAGGAAACCACGGGCGATGTTTTTGTAGGATGGCGGTTGAAAAAGTTGATAGAGGAAAACGAGTGGGAGGTGAGGGGCGATTTGCAAAAAAGTTCACGTGATTTTGAATTGCGCAACCCGGCTATGCCCTCATTAAAAAAGAAGACAGAAGCAGAAAACGAAGAAGCATAAAAAAAGGAAGAACGAGGCATAGATATGGCAGCATTTGATCCAACAAAGAACAGTGAGAATGAACTGACAGGTGTGAGCGACCTCTACAAGGATTGGTTTCTCGATTACGCATCCTACGTGATTCTCGAACGTGCAGTACCCGCTGTGGAAGATGGGCTGAAACCCGTTCAGCGCCGCATTCTGCACGCTATGAAGGAAATGGATGATGGGCGTTTCAACAAAGTCGCCAACATTGTAGGACAAAGCATGCAGTACCATCCGCATGGCGACATGAGCATCACCGACGCATTGGTAAACATGGGGCAAAAAGATTTGCTCATTGATACGCAAGGCAACTGGGGCGATGTTCGTACAGGTGATGATGCAGCAGCTGCCAGGTACATTGAAGCAAGGCTGAGCAAGTTTGCATTGGAAGTGGCATTCAATGTAAAAACTACTGAATGGCAACTGAGTTACGACGGTAGAAAAAATGAACCGGTAACATTGCCCATGAAATTTCCGCTGGTGCTGGCACAGGGCGCAGAAGGCATTGCAGTGGGTTTGTCAACCAAAATATTGCCCCACAATTTTATTGAGTTGTGCGAGGCTGCCATCAAATACCTGAAGGGCAAAAAGTTTGAGCTATACCCTGATTTTCAAACAGGAGGTTCCATTGATGTAAGCAACTACAATGATGGCAAACGTGGAGGCAAGGTTCGTGTACGTGCAAGAATTGAAGAGCTTGACAAGAAGACGCTTGTCATTCATGACGTGCCATACGGTGTTACTGTAAGCAGTTTGATTGATACCATTACAAAAGCAACCGAAGCAAAAAAAATACAGGTAAAAAAAGTAACAGATGTTACTGCTGCCGATGTACGCATCCTGGTGGAATTGCAGCCCGGCACTTCGCCCGATATTGCCATTGATGCCTTGTATGCTTTCACCGATTGTGAAGTGAGCATTTCACCCAATGCCTGTGTAATCATTGACCATAAACCTCGTTTTGTTACAGCAAGTGAACTGCTGATATGGAGTGCCGACCACACAAGAAATTTGCTGCAGAAAGAACTGGAAATAAAGCTGGGCGAATTGAATGAGAAATGGCATTACACTTCGTTGGAGAAAATATTTTTTGAAGAAAAGATTTACAAGGAACTCGAGAAGAAACACGAAACATGGGAGAAGGTACTACTGGCTATCGACAAAGGATTTGACCCCTTCAAAAAAAGACTGAAGCGGGCCATTACCCGCGAAGACATTGTGAAGCTTACCGAAAAACCTGTTCGCCGCATTTACAAACTCGATATTGATGAACTCGACACACAGATAAAAGGAATTGAGGCCGACATAACCCAGGTGGAATTTGACCTGGCCCATCTTACTGAGTACACCATAAGGTACTACGAAAACCTGGTAGCCAAATTTGGCAAGGGCCGCGAAAGAAAAACCGAAATCAAACTCTTCGACACCATACAGGCAAGGCAGGTTGCTGTAGCCAACACAAAACTCTACATTAACTGGGCCGAAGGTTTTGTAGGCACAGGTCTGAAAAAGGATGAATACATAGCCGACTGTTCGGACCTGGATGATATCATTTGCATTACAAAACGCGGCATCATGAAAGTGGTGCGTGTGGCTGACAAAATTTTCATTGGCAAGGATATTATTCATGCCGCTGTTTTCAACAAGAATGACGACCGAACCACTTACAACATGATTTACGTGGATGGTCAGACTGGCATCAGCTTTGCCAAGCGTTTCCAGGTGGGTGGCATCACCCGCGATAAGGAATACGACCTCACCAAAGGCAGCGATAAAAGCCGTGTACACTATCTCACTGTGAATCCAAATGGCGAGGCCGAAGTGGTGAAGATTGTGTTGAGTCCGAACTGTTCAGCACGAATTAAGGAGTTCGATTTTTATTTTGAAGAACTCGCCATCAAAGGGCGAAGCAGCCTGGGCAACCAGGTGAGTAAGTATCCCATCAAATCTGTGAAATTTAAAGAAGCCGGTCGCTCCACGCTTGAAGGCCGCAGGCTGTGGTATGATGACCAGTTCGGCCGTTTGAATACCGAAGAAAAAGGCATGTACCTCGGTATGTTTGAAGGCGATGATAAATTGCTGGTAGTGTACAACGATGGCACTTACGAAATAACCGACCAGGAGCTAACCCAACGCTTTGAACCGGAAAATGTGTTGCTGATTGAACGGTATGATCCCGATGAAATCATCACAGCAATTTATTTTGATGCAGAAAAAATTCAATACAACATCAAGCGATTCCATATTGAAACCAACACCCTGAAAACAAGGTTCCAGTTCATAAAGGAAGGGAAGGATAATTACCTGGAAGCGGTAACTACCGATGATGATCCAATTCTTATTTTGAAAACCGGCAAAGGTGCCGCAGCAGAAACCCAACGCATACGGGTAGCGGGATTTGTAGATGTGATGGGCTGGAAGGCTGTAGGCAACAAGCTGGTGGACAAGAAAGCTGTGGAAATGAACTGGGAAATAAAAGACAGTCCTACAACGCAGGGCGAACTATTTGGTTAATGCACCATTGCAGCCAATAAGGCTGCAGGCTGATGAAAACTATAAGTGAGTTGATTGACGGCCATAATTGACGATTTAGCGTAGTTTGTGCCAGGTTATTTATTTTTACCCGCCCGAAAGGAGAGTTATGAGCAAAATACCCAAGCAATTAGAGGAATTTGAACGCCGCCTTACCGGTGAAGATTTGGCTGCGGATGCAATTGAGGAAAGCAGGCATTCCTGGTTTAAGCGCAAGCACCAGGGCATTACAACTGCTACCGCTGAAAAGCGGGAGACCCCTGATGGTCTTTGGGTAATGTGCCCATCCTGCAAGCATACCTGCACTGCCGGTGAGTTGAAAGAAAACTTTTCTGTTTGTCCCAATTGCAACTACCACCATCGAATTGGTAGTCAGGAATATTTCGACATCCTTTTTGATGAAAAGGAATACCTGGAACTTTTTGACAACATCATCAGCAAAGATTTCCTGGGCTTCACCGATTTGAAACCATACAAAAAGCGCCTGGAAGAAACTATGGCGAAAACCGGCCTGCACGACAGCATGAATGTGGCGCATGGTAAAGTGGGCGGATTTGACCTTGTGGTAGCATGCATGGATTTTGAGTTTATTGGAGGCAGCCTTGGCAGCGTGATGGGTGAAAAAATTTGCCGTGCCGCTGATTACAGTCTCGAACATCGGATACCATTCATGATCATCAGTAAAAGTGGTGGTGCAAGAATGATGGAAAGTGCTTTTAGCCTGATGCAACTTCCAAAAACACTTGCAAGGCTTTCATTACTGGCTGATGCAAGAGTTCCTTACATCTCGCTGTGCACCGATCCGACTTTTGGTGGAACAACGGCTTCGTTTTCCATGGTGGGTGATATCATTATTGCCGAGCCAAAAGCACTCATTGGTTTTGCTGGTCCGCGTGTCATTAAAGAAACCATTAAAAAAGATTTGCCCAAAGGATTCCAGACTTCTGAATTTGTGATGGACCACGGCTTCCTGGATTTCATCATTGACCGAAAGGACCTGAAGGGTCGGTTGGCGCAACTACTCGATTTGTTTAGCAACTAAAATAAGAAGCGCTCAGGAAGGGCGCTTTTGTTTTCATAAGGGCTATTGCCCTTCTACAGTATGGTAATCAGCAACAAACAGGCATATCACGAATATTTCATCGAACAAAGTTTTACGGCAGGCCTTGTGCTTACAGGTACTGAAGTGAAGTCGCTGCGAGCAGGTAAGGCAAGTTTCAACGATGCCTATTGTTTTTTTCATAAGGGCGAATTATTTGTAAAAAGCCTGCACATTTCAGAATACAAGATGGGCACTATTTATAATCACTTGCCTACGCAGGAAAGAAAGTTGTTGCTGTCAAAGAAAGAATTGCAAAAACTTGAGGCAAAAACAAAAGAGAAGGGGTATGCCATTGTGCCACTGAAAATTTTCTTCAACGAAAATGGTTGGGCAAAAATGGAAATAGGCTTGGGTAAAGGAAAGAAGGTTCATGACAAGCGGGATACCATCAAGCAAAGAGATTCAGAAAGAGAACTGCGAAGAATCATCAAATAATTTGCGCCACTTTCAGTTCTATATTTTTTTTCTTGCAATTATTGCTGCAGCCTGTCAATCATCCAGGATTGCCCGTCAATTTCCTGCAGGCCATTCAGACGCATCACATACCGGCACAGTTTTTTATGAAACTGCACCTGCATTCAATTGGTCGCAGCGTGATTCAATGGCAATTGACTGGTTCCGTCATGGCTATATTCCACAACATTGGAAACGCTTTTCAAAAATCAAAATACTGGAAACAGATAGTTTGACCGGTAAGCGAAACAAGCTGCAGTATTGGGTTTCGCCGGATTACTTTTCTGTTGGGTCAAAACGCAATTGGGCAAGGGTGCCGATTACGCCCCTGGCTGCAGAGCAAATGATGGATGAAAGCCATTGCCTGTTTCCAACACGCAAAATAGTTGACCAGGTATATGCAGCTGCAAAAGTGAAATTGAAACCTGTACCCATGTATGCTTTTCGTGATAGTACGGTAACCATGTATCAGCATCATCTCATCGTCGAAGGACAGCGAAATGGCAAGCATGGTTTGATTGCGGGAATAAAAAAAGATGTAGTGACTACACCGAAGTTACTCAACGGCGAAAAGAAAAATCGTGTTGCCATCTATGGCTGGCATCAATTGAATGGCAAGCCTATTCAGCCATTATATACCGGACACGTAAACTGGTATGTAGATTACAGCCACGGAATACGGTTCGTTAGTAGCCGCATGAAACTCAATGGAAAATGGGTTTCAATGAATGACATACTGAACGACCCTCAGAAACATGCACTTATTTCTGACGAGGACAGTGCCTCCTATGTCAGGTATCACTAGTTGAAATTGTAACAATTCCAGCATAAAAAAATGACAAGCCATGAAGGCTTGTCATTTCAATTATTAAGAAAAGATAATTATTCAAAGTAGCTGAGATTTGTATCCGGTGTCAACTCTTTCAAGGTTTCAAACATGAGATGCACCGTATCCTCAATATCTTTTTTGTGCAGCATTTCCACAGTAGTATGCATATAACGTAGTGGAATGGAAATGAGCACCGAAGGACAGCCGTCATTGGCATAGGCAAAACTGTCGGTATCAGTGCCGGTACTGCGGCTCAGGGCACGCCATTGCACATCAATTTTGTGTTGCTCTGCCACCTTTTCCACAAGGCCCAACAGTTTGTTGTGAATGGCAGGAGCATAAGCCAACGATGGTCCCTTGCCGCAGGCCACGTCACCTTCAATATTCTTGTTGATGAGTGGCGTGGTGGTGTCGTGGGTAACGTCGGTTACAATGGCCACATCGGGTTTAATGCGTCGTGCAATCATTTCTGCACCGCGCAATCCAATTTCTTCCTGAACAGCATTTACAACAAACAGTGTGTAAGGAAGTTTTACTTTGTGTTCCTTAATGAGCCTTGCCACTTCGGCAATCATAAAACCACCAACCCGATTATCGAAGGCGCGGCCAATAAAGAAATCATAGGCCAGTTCATCGAATCCTTCATCGTAGGTAACTACTGCCCCCACATGAATGCCCAGTTCTTCAATTTCCTTTTTAGTACGTGCGCCGCAATCCAGCCAGAGTGTTTCAGTTTTGGGTTGAGGTTCCTTCTGTTCGGCATTACTAAGCCTGGTATGAATGGCAGGCCATCCAAACACAGCTTTCACTGGACCCTTTTTGCCATGAATCAAAACACGTTTGGAGGGCGCAATCTGGTGGTCCACCCCGCCATTGCGTTTCAGGTACATGAGGCCTGAATCGGTGATATAGTTTACAAACCAACTTATTTCATCCACGTGAGCTTCAATCACCACTTTGTAAGGCTGTCCCGGGTTGATGATGGCTGCCGCCGAACCATAAGGGTCAGTCATGGTGGTGTCGCTATATTGTTTTACATATTCAAGCCATACCTTTTGGCCACTCTTTTCAAAACCAACAGGGCTGGGCGTGTTGATATAGTTGCGCAGAAATGCATACGATGCTTCAGGGAGGCCTGCATCTTTTTTGCCGCCTTTCTTTTTACTCTTTGCCATAACTGAATTTTAAGTGAAGCGAATTTAAGCCAACCACCAACCCAACCCAACTAATAGGGCCTGTACAATAAGTTGGGCATCAAGCCATGAATAATTGGCTTCGCGGTCAGGATTTTTTTTAGATTTCAATACCAGCCAAACCGTAAACCACAAATGAATCAGAAGCAGCAAACATGATTGGGAGGAAATGAAATCATTCAACTACAAGAAGAACAAGAGCGCTGAACTAATAATAGCGCATGCAATGCTGAGTTTTTTAGGCCTCCAATAGAAAATGTTTCAACCAGTGTTGCATTCATCATTCTGCTGTCAATGAAATGGTCGCGGACATCGAAGGGAATACAGAGGAGCAGCAAATAGAAAAAACGAAAACAAAAATGCAGAGTCAAAATCCAAAGATTTTACATGTAGCCGGGAAGCCTGATGAGTAGGGTGATGCCTGTCCAAACACCAGATAGGATGACGATTTTCAGCTGGCCATGTTCCTTCCAGCGCTTAATTGGGCTGAAGGGAATGATAGGGAAGGAATAAGTAATGGCCAACAAGCCTGAAAGAAGGAAGATGGAAAGTTGCAGTAGGCTAATTGCTTTCCATGCAAGCACCGGAAGCAAAACAAGACCCAATGCTACCAGAGGAATTAACCATTTGTAATTGAGTAACCAGTAACTACCTCTCTGTGAAGTAATGCCGGGAACAGTATGTAAAACTTTGGTGAAAAAGTCATGAAGCCCATAAAAACAAAAGGTGCCGAAGAAAAGAAAAAGACATGGCAACAATGGCAACAATGATGTTTTGGGAATAAAACGCCAGGCCAACCAGCATTGAGCTGCGGCTGCTATCGAAATCATCAGGTTTGAAAAGTAAAAGGCCTTCGCTAATCCCTTTAGCCTGTTAATTAAGGATGATGATTGGCTTGTCGGATGTAATGGTGTCACTCACATTTTTGGCTTTGTCCCTAATCCAGAATTTAAATGTGGTGGTATCTGGTTTCCCGCATGCAGGACCCGGAAGGGCAACATATCCCGGAATAAAAGTGCCATTCACAAAAGTTACCTGCACTTCACCCTTTATATTGTTGGAGGTTGGAAAAACGGGCATTGGGTAGCCCAATTTGCGGTTGCTTTGCGGGCATCTTGTAGTAACGGTTTGAATGAACATGCTGTCTGTGAGGTCGCCTTCTTTGTCGGTAAATTCTACCGTCATTTCAATCAAATCACCTCTTGCTACAGTATAGTTCTTTGCCTTGATGAATTTCAACTGAGGCTTGGTAGTGTAATTTTCTTTTCCGCAGCTTACCATCAGGCTTAATAATATTGCCATGCCAGCAATTCCCAAAAGTCTTGATCTTTGAATCCGCATAAATCAAATGTAACAATAAGTTGAATGTGCAGGAAAGGAGCCAATTAGCCGCTTCCATTTTTAACGTAGACAGCAACTCTTTTGTTGCAACCGCTTTGGAAGTATATTACTACCAACAAAGCAGCAATCAAGTTTATGCAACTTACCTGGAGGCAGTAGGCCGGAACAAAATGCAGCCTACATCTTTGCGGGAAATCACGCCCATCCCTATTTCATTTTTCAAATCACATGCTGTAAAATCATTTGAGAGCAACCCGGAAATTATTTTTACCAGCAGTGGCACAACAGGAACGCAAACCAGCCGGCATTTTGTGAAGGCATTGAGTTGGTATGAGGAATGCTTCATGCACTCATTTGAGCATTTTTATGGCAGTCCGCAGCAGTATGCCTTTTTGTGCCTGCTTCCCAGCTACCTCGAACGAAGTGGTTCCTCTCTGGTGTACATGGCTGAAAAAATGGTGAAGGCTTCAAGTTGCAAGGAGAGCGATTTTTTTCTTCAGGCTAATGAAGCATTGTTTGAAACGTTACAGACATTGTTGGCCCATAAAAAGCCAACCATTCTGTTGGGAGTAACTTTTGCTTTAATGGATTTTGCAACTCGCTACAAAATCAATGACTTCAACAAGCTAATTGTAATGGAAACAGGCGGCATGAAAGGCCGCGGCAAAGAATTGTTACGCGAAGAATTGCACCAGGTTCTGATGCAAGCGTTTGGCGTTTCTTCCATTCACAGTGAGTATGGCATGACCGAGCTGATGTCGCAGGCTTATTCATTGGGTGGTGGTGTGTACCATCCACCTCCCTGGATGAAAGTGCTGGTGCGTAGCGAAGACGACCCTTTGGAAATTTCTGAGGCAGGTTCAGGCCTGCTTACCATTTTCGATTTATCGAATATTGACAGCTGCGCATTTATTGAAACGGAGGATGTAGGACGGGTACACCCCAACGGAAGTTTTGAAGTGCTTGGCCGGTTGGACAACAGTGATATCAGGGGGTGCAGCCTTTTGGTAGTATAAAAAAAAGGCCCTCATACGAGGGCCCAGTATTTTATTCAACTTTTCTTTTAATAAACCTTCACCATAAACACGCAATCCTGCAATTTCTTGATTTGGTCTACACGGTCAAGGCTGCGGGTGTTGTAAGTGCCCGGAACAGTCAGGTTTCTAAAGGCTGTGTCCTTCCTTAGTTCCTCAATGGCACGGTTAATATTGATGGCCTTGGTAGCAAACACCACATCATTCGCCTGGCGATCACGGGTGCTGAGTATGCCAATTATATTTCCGTTTTTGTCCAGAACCGGGCCACCGCTATTGCCGGGGTTGGCGCTAATAGACAACTGAATGCTTAGGGAGTCATTGTTGTAACCGCTGCTTGCGCTCAGGTAGCCCCTGTTGTACACTATTTCGTTACGCGGATAGCCAAGGGTAAACAGCTCTTCGCCAAGTTCTGCAGTTGATTTTCGAATGCCATAAGGCAGGTTGCCTTTAGGCTTCCAGTCTTTGTCAGAAATTTTCAAAACAGCGAGGTCATTGGCCGGGTCGGTATAAATGGTTTTGGCAATGTATTCGTTGCCTTTGCTTGCCACCACAAGGGTAGTGGCATCATTAACCACATGGTAATTGGTGACAAGGTAACCGTCTCCATCAATTAAAAAACTGGTACCGCCGCTAACCTGCGGACCCTGTGGCATTTTTTCACTTGGTGGTTCCTCTATCAGTTGGTCAATCTTGCGGTTCTGGGCGTTTTGTTTGGTTTCCAGAGCCGAAATTTTCCTGTTCAGGTTTTCCAGGTAAGTCTTATTGGCTTTGGGAGTAAACAGGTGGATGGCCGAACTAATGGTAAGGGCTGTGATGCCGGCAATAGAAGCGGCAACTGCGATGGTACGCTTGTATTTGCTCCAGAACTGAACAATGGAGGCAACCTTTGTTTCGTGGATGGTTTCTGAAATTTCCTGGGCTTCCAAAAGCTGATTGTGAACCTGGTGCAATTGTTGCTTTATGGTACGGCGCTGGCCATACTTTTCAACCTCACCCAGAAACAAATGATGTTCTACAACCATTTGGTCCACTTCGGGGTTAGAGCGGCGCAGTTCTTCAAATCCAGCCTTTTCCTGTTCAGCCATTTCGCCTCGCAGGTAACGTTCAACTGCATCGAGTAAAGCCATTTGTTCCATTACAATCCTTGTTTGTTATATTGAGCAAAAAACAATTTCTTCAGTCGCATCAGGCATTTATACTTCTGGTTTTTGGCGTTGTCAGCATTAGTATAGCCAAAGTCTTCAGCTATATCAACCATTGACTTTTTATTGATGTAAAAGGCTTCCAACAAGCTTTTACAAGGTTCGCCAAGACTGCGCATGGCAGTTTCCATCATATCAAAATCGGTATCCAGTTTTTCCTTCTGCTCCAATTCTTCTTCTACTGGTACCACATCTTCAAATCCATCTACCGTTGCAAAAAACCTGTTTTGCTGGTGGAGTCTCTTTAGCCACAATCTTCGGCAAATGGAGTATAAATAAGTCTTTATCTGGCACGTCAGGGTGAATTCGGGGTCTTTGCTTTTTTCATAGAGCACCACCATCGCTTCCTGAAAAACATCCCTCGCATCGTCAAAAGAGCCATTGTTCTGCAGGATGAAAGTTTGAACCAAGCCAAAGTTTTCGCGGTATATAACTTCAACATCCTGGTATTCATTCCGGGCAAGTCCTTCCAGTAATTTCTTTTCCCTGCTCAGTTCTTTCACCTAAATCCGATTTATTATTCCATTAAGAAAAATTAGTAACCCAAGGCATGGGGCATTTGATATTAAAATACCGCAAAAGCCTTTCAATGGCTGTCGGCAAATGTAAGGAGGTTTAAAAGTTGGGGCGGTTTCCAACCATTTGAGTTTGCAGACCAGGGGTTTGAAAAAAAACTTTTGATTTTTCTGAATTGGCTGAGGTTACCTTTTTCCGCCTGTGGAATTATACTTCAAAACAAACAAAAATTAATTCAAATGAAAAAGTTGCTCTTCGTTGCCTTCGTAGGCGCTCTGGTTGCATGCGGTCAGTCTAACACTGAAGCTACCACTACAGATACTACTGCAGTTCAAGCTCCTGCTGCTGACACTTCTGCTCCTGCTGCTGACACTTCTGCTGCAAAAGTTGACACTTCTGCTGCAAAAGTTGACACTGCTGCTAAGAAGTAAGGTCATTAAGTTGACTTTCATCTGAGTGCCTTGCTTGCCGGGCTCCGAAAGTTAATAACCTCATTTATATGGCAAGCAATCGTTAGGCCGTCCTGAATCTTCGGGATGGCATTTTTTTTATTGCATCATCTTCAACAGTTCTTTCACATTTTCAAACCATTCTTTCCTGAGTATTGAAAGAATAATTGTATCCCTGCGGCCTCCTGTGGCCTTAGGTGAATGACTTCTGAGAATGCCTTCTTCCAAACATCCTATTTTTTTCATGGCAGCAATAGAACGGGTATTTGTGGCATCAGCCCTGAATTCTACCCGCGCCATGTTAAGAACTTCAAAGGCATATTGCAACATCAGAAACTTGCAATGCACATTCAGACCTGTTCCCTGGAATTGTTTTCCATACCAGGTGTATCCCAACTGAAGACTGCCAGCTGAAGGTTGGATATCATAAAAACGGGTGCTGCCGGCATAGGCCTGCCTTTGTTTGTCAAATACAATAAAGGGCAAACTGCTTCCTGCCTCGGCATCAAGACAAGCCACGCTGATATAATTCCTGAAATTATCTTCACCTGCCACTGGTTGAATGCTGTAATTCCACAAGTCCTGTTCTTCCAGAGCAAAATGCAAAAGATTATAGTAATCATCTAATTCAAGTTGGGACAGCAGAACACGATCATCTTCCAGCACAAGGTTTGTTAGTTTCATCTGTTAATATTCTTTAATAATATTGAAGAATTGATAGTGGCTGTCGAAAAAATATTGGGAGAATATGTTATTCATCTTACATTTGACGCGATGAAGAATATGTTTGTATACGCCGGATATTATTTTTTCTACTTTACCAAAAACTAAGTGGACCGGCTCTAGTATACAAAATGAAAAAGCAAAAAAGAACTAGAAAATACAAGCCCGGTCCAACAAGACCGGGTTTTTTTAATGTCTATGACGAAAGAAATGAATGCTGGAACAATACCTCACATAGCCATACAGGGTTATGAAGGAAGTTTTCACCAGGAAGCAGCCCAAAGGTTTTTTGGCAAAAGCACACAGGTCATTCCCTGCGATACTTTCAGGCAGGTACTAACGCATACTGTGCAGCGGCAAGAAGCCACAGGTGCTGTAATGGCAATTGAAAACTCTATTGCTGGAAGCATTTTGCCGAACTACACTTTGCTGCAAAAAAATCCTGTAAAAATTATTGGTGAAGTTTACCTGACGATTAAGCAACACCTGCTGGTGAACCCGGGAGTAACGATTGAGAATATCAGGGAAGTCCATTCGCATCCCATGGCCATTCTGCAATGCATGGAATACCTGGAAACACAACCTCAATTCAAACTGGTTGAATCAGAAGATACTGCATTAAGCGCAAAACATTTGCAGCAGCACAAAAGCAGGCACCACGCTGCCATTGCAGGCAAACTTGCTGCCGAATTGTACGGCCTTGAAATATTGGTTCCGAATATTCACACGCAAAAAACGAACTACACCAGGTTTTTGGTGCTACAGCATGAAAAAGATGCATTGCCTGTAGACGCTGCAGACAAGGCTTCAGTTCGTTTTGCCACGGATCACTCAAGAGGCAGTCTTGCAAAAGCACTTGCCATTATTGCCGACGAAGGCGTGAACCTGAGCAAACTGCAAAGCATGCCCATACCAGGTACCAATTTCAAATATGCTTTTCATGCCGATATGGAGTTTGACGAATTGCAGCAATTCAATACTGTCATGAATAAATTAAAGCAGGCCACAGAAGAAATAAAAGTTTTTGGTGTATATAAAAACGGAAAAAACATTTGATATGCAACTGGCAAAGCGACTCGATGGAATTGGTGAATATTATTTCTCTCAAAAGCTGCGTGAAATAGACCAAATGAACAGAGAGGGCAGTCCTGTCATTAATCTAGGCATAGGCAGCCCCGATTTGCCGCCACATCCCGATGTAATTAAAGTGCTGCAAGAAGAAAGTGCAAAGCCCAATGTTCATGCATACCAGAGTTACAAAGGCTCACCTGTTTTGCGCAAAGCAATTGCCGCATGGTATATGAGTTGGTATAATGTTGAATTGAATCCCGACACTGAAATCTTGCCACTCATTGGTTCAAAGGAGGGCATCATGCACATTTGTATGACCTACCTTAACGAAGGGGATGCCGCTTTGGTACCCAATCCTGGTTATCCTACTTATCGCAGTGCGGTTAAGTTGGCGGGAGGTACTTGCATCGATTATGAACTTACAGAAGCAAATAACTGGCAACCCGACTTTGATGCTTTGGAAAAACTTGACCTAAGCAAAGTGAAGTTGATGTGGGTAAATTATCCCCAAATGCCAACTGGTCAGTTGCCCGACCCAACTGTGTTTGATAAACTGGTGGCGTTTGCAAATAAGCATGATATTCTTATTTGCCACGACAATCCTTATAGTTTCATTTTAAATGAAAATCCAGAAAGCCTTTTGAATACTGAAGGTGCAAGGGAAGTAGTGCTTGAATTGAACTCTCTAAGCAAAAGTCATAATATGGCTGGCTGGCGGGTAGGTATGCTTTGCGGAGCAGAAGCCAGGATTAATGAAGTGCTGCGTTTTAAAAGCAATATGGATAGTGGCATGTACCTGCCTTTGCAACTTGCAGCTGCAAGAGCATTGCAGGTCGACCAATCGTGGTACGAAACTGTTAACGCCGAATATCGCCTCAGGCGAACTCTTGGCTATGAATTGCTGGATATGCTGGGGTGTACCTATGATAAAAACCAGGTTGGAATGTTCCTTTGGGCTAAAATACCACATGGCTTTGCAGATGGATTTGCACTGAGCGATAAATATCTGAAACTTGCAAGGGTGTTCCTAACACCGGGAGGAATATTCGGTTCGGCGGGCAACCATTACATCCGCATTAGCCTGTGTAGCCCCGAAGAGAAATTCAGGGAATCTGTTGAGCGAATCAAAGCAGTGTTATGAAAATTGGTGTTATCGGATTGGGATTAATAGGAGGTTCAGCTGCACTTGTGCTTCGGGAAAAAGGAGTGGCCACCCACGTAGTTGGGTTTGACGTCAGTGATAAACACCAGCAAAGGGCCGTTGAGTTAGGAATTGTGGACGAAGCTTTGCCCTTGAAGGATGTAGTGACACAATCTGAATTGTTGCTGGTTGCAGTGCCCGTTGATAAGTCGACCGAAGTAATGCTGCAAGTGCTGAATGAAGTAAATAACCAGGTGGTAATGGACATGGGTTCTACCAAGGAGTATATTCTGGAAGCTGTGAAAGACCATCCGAAACGTGGCAGGTTTGTGGCGGCACACCCCATGTGGGGTACCGAGTTCAGTGGCCCTGAAGCTGCTTCGGTGTATGCTTATGCAGGTAAAGCTGCAGTTGTTTGCAACCAGGAAGAATCGGATGAAGATGCACTTGAAACTGCGAAGCATATTTTTAAGAATATGGGCATGCACATTGTATATATGAATGCGAAAGACCATGATGTACATACAGCCTACATCAGCCACATTTCACACATCACTTCCTTTGCGCTTGCCAACACAGTGTTGGAAAAAGAAAGAGAGGAGAGTGCCATTTTCGAACTTGCAAGTGCAGGTTTTGAAAGCACAGTTCGTTTGGCAAAAAGCAATCCTGAAATGTGGGTGCCTATTTTCAGGCAAAACAGGGAAAATGTGCTTGATGTTTTGAATGAACACATTACCCAATTGCGAAAGTTCAAAGCATGTCTGGAAAAAGAAAACTGGGATTACCTGCGTGAATTGATTATGCAGGCTAACAACATCAGTAAAATATTGAAATAGGATTTTTAATTACCTGCAGAACAGAGGTTCAAACAGGTTAAACAAATAGTATGAGTGATTTTAAAACATTAGGCCTGAGTGACCAACTGCTGGCAGGTATTACCAAATTGGGTTTTACCACCCCAACCGAAATTCAAGAAAAATCTATACCGCTGCTCCTACAGGGCACACGTGATTTTGCAGGCCTTGCACAAACAGGTACAGGAAAAACGGCAGCATTTGGCTTGCCCTTGCTGCAACTGCTGAATCCGGAGCAAAGGTTTCCGCAGGCTTTAGTGGTTTGCCCTACCAGGGAACTATGCATTCAGATTGTGAAAGACCTCGAAAACTTCAGCAAGTTTGACAAGAATGCAAAAGTGCTGGCCGTTTATGGAGGCACTTCTATTTCACTGCAAATACGGGATATTAAGCAAGGAGTGCAAATTGTTGTAGCCACTCCCGGCCGACTGATTGATATGATCGAAAGAAAGGCCATTGATTTGTCGAAAGTGAGTTATGTAGTGCTGGATGAAGCTGATGAAATGTTGAACATGGGATTCAAGGAAGACATTGAATGCATTCTTGAATACGCGGTGAATAGAAATAGCATGTGGCTGTTCAGCGCTACCATGCCACCGGAAATACGAAGTGTTTCAAAAAAGTTCATGAAGAACCCGGTTGAAGTATCCGTTGGTAAAGTGAATACTACCAACCAGAATATTGATCACCAGTATTTTGTTACATCGCATCAGCACCGCTATGAAACCCTGAAACGCCTCATTGATTTCAATCCGAATATTTACGGTATTGTTTTCACCCGCACCAAAGTGGACGCACAGGAAATTGCTGAAAGACTTACCCGCGAAGGATATAATGCTGATGCATTGCATGGCGACCTAAACCAACAACAGCGCGACAGGGTGATGAATGCTTTCCGCAATAAAACACTGCAACTCATTATAGCTACCGATGTGGCTGCCCGCGGAATTGATGTAGCGGGAATTACCCACGTTATCAATTTTGAATTGCCCGATGATGTGGAGGTGTACACACACAGAAGTGGACGTACAGGAAGAGCAGGCAAAACAGGTATGTGCCTTTCGATCATCACATCACGAGAGTTGAGACGCATCAAGGAAACTGAGCAGATGATCAAAGCGAAGATGAATCGCTTTGAGATTCCAACGGGGAAGGATGTGTGCCGGAAACAGTTTTTTCATTTCATGGATCGCCTGCTGGAGGCTGACATCAGCCATGGTGATTATGAAACGTACATTCCTTTGCTCCGCGAGAAGTTTGAAAACATTACCAAAGAAGAAGTGCTACAACGCGTAGCTGCACTTGAATTCGACAGGTTCCTCAAGTATTATGAGAATTCTGAAAATCTAAACATCAAGATTTCTGACCGTAGGGTGAGTGATACTGGCGGCAGGCGTGAAAGCAGCAGGTTTGAAAGCGCCGGTGGCGTTCAATTCAAGAGACTTTTTGTAAATCTTGGAATTAAGGATGGTTTTTACAAAGCAAGTTTCCTGCAGTACATACTTGATTTGAGCGACCTGAAAAAGGATGTGCTTGGAAAAATTGATATGAAGAATCTCAACAGTTTTATTGAGGTGGACAAACAATATGCCAACAAGATGCTCAAAGCCATTGATGGCCGCACCTTCAAAGGCAGAAAAATAAGAATGAACGAGGCGTAAAAATATCTTTCCATCATTTTGAAAAACCTACTAACATGAATACTCAAGCAATTGAACAAGAAAATGCGGCGATGAAAGTATGGAACAAGCGTCCGCTTATTATCAGCGGGCCTTGCAGTGCCGAAACGGAAGAACAACTCATCGCTACTGCTCAGCGTCTTGCGGCCACAGGTCGTGTAGATGCCCTGCGTGCCGGTATCTGGAAACCCCGCACACGCCCAGGAAGTTTTGAAGGTGTGGGAACCAAAGGCCTGCCGTGGCTGCAACAAGCCAAAAAAATCACCGGACTGCCAACAGCCATTGAGGTAGCTACCGGCAAGCAGGTGGAAGACGCACTTCACTTTGACGTCGATATCCTTTGGATTGGTGCACGTACAACAGTGAACCCATTCAGTGTGCAGGAAGTAGCTGATGCGTTGCGTGGTGCTGATGTGCCTGTGCTTATAAAAAATCCAATTAACCCCGACCTGGAATTGTGGACAGGTGCTATGGAAAGGGTAGCCAAAAGCGGTATTAAGAACATCGGGCTTATTCATAGGGGCTTCAGCAATTATGGTAACACTGAATACCGCAATGCACCCATGTGGCACCTCGCCATTGAAATGAAACGCCGAAATCCAAGCATGATGCTGATCAACGACCCATCACACATCTGCGGCCGTCGTGATATTTTGCACGATGTAGCTCAAAAAGCAATAGACCTCGATTTCGATGGATTGATGGTAGAAACGCATATTGACCCTGATAATGCATGGAGTGATGCCAAGCAACAAATAACTCCTGAAGAATTTGCTGATTTATTGAGCCAGATTGTTTGGAGGAAAGAAGATGTTGATTCTGCAGATTTTCATACTGTGCTTGAAAAGCTACGCCAACAAATCAATCATCTCGATGATGAACTAATGCAACTGCTTGGTCAGCGCATGAAGATTGCTGACAAAATAGGACAGTATAAAAAAGAAAATGCAGTAACCATTTTGCAAACAAGCCGTTGGAACGAAATTCTTGAAAAGGCATACGGAAAGGGCGACAAGTTTGGCCTCAGCAAAGAATTTGTGACTCGTTATCTTGATGCAGTGCATATGGAAAGCATCAACCATCAAAACAAAATAATGAATAGCTGATTGCTTTTGCAGCAACCGGAAGTGTTCAGAATTTCAAATATCACAGATGATTCAGCAGGAAATAAATATTGCTGGAAGCAAAGTTCAATACATTTTTAATGCCGGTTTTAAACAATTGTCTAAAGTCTGCGACAAGTCGTCAACAGTTTTAATTACTGACGAAAATGTATTGGCCGCGCAGCCTGCGTTATTCAAAGGTTGGAAGACAATTGTTATAAAAGCAGGAGAGGAGTACAAGCAACAGGCAGCTGTTGATAAGGTGATAGCGCAACTGATTGAGTTGGAAGCAGACCGAAGCACAATGCTCGTTGGTGTTGGTGGCGGGGTGGTTACAGATATTGCAGGTTATGCAGCGGCTATTTACATGCGGGGCATTAAAGTTGGGTTTGTTCCAACTACTTTGCTGGCTATGGTGGATGCTGCCATTGGCGGAAAAAATGGAGTGGATGCTGGCATCTACAAGAACCTCGTAGGAACCATCCGACAACCTTCATTTTTATTGTACGATATCAACTTGCTCAAATCATTACCTGTTGATGAATGGCAAAATGGCTTTGCGGAAATAATTAAACATGCAGCCATTAAGGATGCCGTTATGTTTCGCCAGCTCGAGAAGTTGGATCTTGAATTTTACATGAAGTATCAATTGCCTTTCAGTGAATTGGTGATGCGTAATGCCTTGCTTAAAACAAGCGTAGTGCGAAAGGATCCAACGGAAAGAGGAGATCGTAAATTGCTGAACTTTGGGCACACACTAGGGCATGCCATAGAAAATGATAACAAACTGGCTCATGGAAACGCTGTGGCAGTAGGCATGGTATATGCAGCGGATTTGTCCCATAAGATTACAGGCTTTCCTGAAACTGTTCGACTCATTAATACCATTGAACAGTACGGATTACCTACACATGCATCGTTCGACATAAAGAAGGCGATGCAAAACATGAAGCACGATAAGAAGCGGCAGCGTGACAGTGTTCATTTTGTGTTGCTCGAAAAAATTGGTAAGGCTGTTGTTCACCCTATTTCATTTAAAAAACTCGAACAGCATCTGGCTGCTGATTACTGAATTGTTTCTTTCATGAATGTAAATGTTCAACCTGGAAAAATAAATGGCAGCATAACTGCCAATGCCAGCAAAAGTGCAATGCAACGTGCATGTGCTGCTGCATTGCTTAAAAAGGGCCAAACGCAAATAATTAATCCGGGCAATTCAAACGACGATCTCGCGGCAATTGAAATCATCAAAGCGATGGGGGCCATCGTGATTGCACAACCGGAAAAAAACGCTTTGAGAATTTCAGGAAATGGGACACCGTTTGATGCCATGAATGATTCTCAAAAGGCACGTATTCACTGTAGTGAAAGTGGTCTGAGCATCCGCATGTTTACACCAATTGCTGCGCTTGCCGAAATGCCGGTCATTATCACAGGCGAAGGAAGCCTGGCAGTGCGTCCCATGAATTTTTTCGAGGAAGTGCTTCCGCAATTAGATGTTGAGGTTAAATCAAACGAGGGCAAGGTTCCCCTGCAGGTTTGCGGTCCATTGAAGCCTAAGAACATTACTGTTGACGGCTCGCTGAGTTCCCAATTTCTCACCGGGTTATTGATGGCTTATGCTGCTGCCGGAGCAACCGATGTTACTATTACCGTGAACGACCTCAAGAGCAAACCATACATTGATTTGACACTACAGGTCATGGCTGCTTTCGGGTTGAAAGTCCCTTACAACAGTGCATTCGAACGATTTGAGTTTGGAAATGATTCGGCTGCGAAAACAAGCCCGGCTGATGAGTTTGTGGTAGAAGGCGACTGGAGTGGTGCTGCTTTTTTATTGGTAGCTGGTGCCGTCTCCCACCAAATTGAAGTGAAAGGAATTTTTAATACTTCACGACAGGCTGACAAGAAAATAATTGATGCCATTCTTGACGCGGGAGCCCATGTGACGGTTGAGCCCGAAAGTGTAGTTGTAAAGAAGGACAAACTTGAGGCCTTTCATTTTGATGCCACAAATTGCCCTGATTTGTTTCCTCCGCTGGTGGCACTTGCGGCAAATTGCAATGGCGTCACTGCAATCAAAGGCTTGCGGAGGTTGAAACACAAGGAAAGCGATAGGGGGGTGACACTGAAAGAAGAGTTTGCCAAGTTTGGAATCCGTATTGATCTGAACGATGACACCATGCTGGTGCACAGTGATGGTAACATAAGGGTGAACAATTTCACATTGAATTCGCACCACGATCACCGCATTGCAATGGCATGTGCTGTAGCAGCCATCAATGCTGATTTTGGGGTAACCATTCGCAATGCCGATGCAATCAATAAATCATATCCTGATTTCTGGAAGCATCTTCAGGAGGCCGGCATCAACATAACACAGGAATCTGAATCGCTGAAAGCATAAACATAGAGTATGAACCAATTTGGTCAGCAATATCGTGTTTCAATATTTGGGGAATCGCATGGCAATTGTGTTGGCCTTACGGTAGACGGCTTGCCGGCGGGCCTGCCATTATCAATGGAAGATTTTCTTCACGATATGGAACGCAGGAAAGGTGGCACTCAAAAAGGCGTGACACCAAGGCAGGAAGATGATGTACCTGTTTTCCTTACCGGGTTGTTTCAGGGAAGAACAACAGGCGCACCGCTTACCATAATTTTCGAAAACAAAAACACCCGTTCGGGCGATTACCAGAAACAGCGTTCGGTGCCGCGTCCCGGACATGCCGACTGGACAGCCAATAAGAAATTTGGTGGCTTCGAAGATTTCAGAGGAGGCGGACATTTCAGCGGCAGGCTAACTGCAAGCGTGGTGGCAGCTGGTGTCATTGCAAAAAAATTGTTGGGTGAAATAGTAGTGAATGCTACCATCCTTGAAATTGGGGGTGAAACAGACCTAGAAAAAGGTTTGGAAAAAGCCATTGCAGAAAAGGATTCGGTGGGTGGTATTGTAGAATGTATTGTGCGAGGATTGCCTGCGGGTTTGGGCGAACCATTCTGGGACTCCGTTGAATCGCTGATCAGTCATGCTGTATTTGCTATTCCGGCTGTTCGCGGCATTGAATTCGGAACCGGATTTGGTGCAGCCAAAATGTTTGGCGCAGACCACAACGATGCTATTCTGAATGCTGAAGGCAACACACGTACCAACCATGCAGGTGGTGTGGTAGGTGGAATAACTAATGGCAACGAACTCGTGTTCAGAATAGCCATCAAGCCAACTTCGTCTACACCAAAGGAGCAGCTGACTTTGAATTGGGAAACCAATGAACTCGAAACATTTTCGGTAAAAGGCAGACACGACCTATGTATTGCCTTGCGTGTACCTCCAGTGTTGGAGGCAGTAACCGCAATGGTATTGGCTGACCTCATGATGCGTGAAAACAGGGTGCTACGCATTTACCATGAAAAGATTTATCACATCACCTCAGCAACCGAATGGGAAAACGCCAGGCAACAGGGATTTTATGCTGCACCATCGCTGCACACTGAAGGATTTATTCACCTTAGCAGTGCTCACCAGGTACAAGGTGTACTCGATAGATTTTATGCAGGACAGCAAGGGCTCGTCAAACTAGTTATTGATTCCTCAAAGCTTGCTTCACCATTGAAATACGAAGAGGCCACAAACATTGGTGAGAAATTTCCTCATGTCTATGGCCCCATTAATTTATCCGCAGTAGTTTCTGTTCAGCAATTATAGCTGTTCAGAAGAACTTCATTTATTCCTTCACAAACGGAAGACTTGAAGTTCCTGAAGCATCGGAAATGGTTACAAAATACCTGCCTGCATTAAGCGATTGTACAGGAATAGAAAATGCAGATGAAGTGGCGGTATATTTTGCTAATGTCCTTCCTGTAATGTCTGCAATTGAAATTTTTGCTCCCGTGTTTATGCCTTGGAGTGTAATATGGTCTTTTGCAGGATTGGGTTGTAATGAAACTGCACTTGTGAGCAGTGTATTCACTTTCACAATGCCAGAATAACTGCTTCTTCCGTCAATATCAACCTGGCTGAGTCTGTAATAATTGATGTTAGCTTTAGCATTAACATCAACAAATTCATAGTTGTTCTTGCTTGCAGGGTTTCCTTTGCCACGTACTGTACCAATTTCAACAAAACTGCTGCCATCAGTAGATTTCTCTACTACAAATTTTGAAAAATTTTCCTCGTTGGTTGAGCTCCAGTTGAGCATCACTTTTCCCTGGCGGTTTGATGCATTGAAATCGATAAGTTTTACAGGAAGTGCCGGCCCAATAGTAAATGTTGCAGAGTAGTTGTTGCTGTTGTTACTATCATAAACTGTTTCGTCGCATCCGGTTGAACTATTCACTTTTCCCTTAATGTCAAAATACAAATCAAGCACGTATGAGCCAAGTGACAATCCGGTGATATCAATGTTTTGCGCAACCGTTTGCCATTTTTGATCGGTAGGGCTGCATGGTCCCTTTCCGTCGGTAAATACACCACCGCTGCAGTTGGCGAAAAAAGGAAGGTTGATAGCCGTGAAGGAGCCACCGGGCGATCCCGCCGGGTAAATTCTGTAATACAAAGTAGCAGAACAAACATTGTCGCCGCTGCCACGGTAGGTTTTTACCTCGCCTCCGCTGATGATCAGTTTATGGCCGTTTTGTGAAAACGTGCCCAAGTCGCCAGTGAAGTTGTAAGGGCCAATGGCGTTTACATCGCCCACTAATTTGTAGGTGTTGTAAAAATCCTTGTTTGTGCCACCATCTTTCGAAAGGTGAATGGCGCTGGCAAACGAACCAAATTGTGCAAAAATGGTCAAGGGACTCATGGAAAATATCACTGCTGCAATCCGTGCAAAAGTTTTCATTTTGAAGCAATTAGTGTTTCTAAAATTATTTGTGCCCCATCAATTATTCAAATTTTTCTATAGTTGGGGATTGGCAGCCCTTGTGGCTGTGCTTATTTAGGAAGCCGCGTTTCAATTCAAACAATTATTTTGCGACATTGGCAATTCGCTGAACCATCAATTTAAATGCGTTGCCAAACAAAGTCAGTCACTGCTATGCATACAATCAATCAATTATCCACGCTTTTCGCAGATAAATTTGGCATCAATCATTTTCCGGAACAACCGGCAACACTTTACGACCCCAACCGGTATTTCCTTTCACTTGGCGGAAAACGCATTCGGCCATTGATGGTTTTATTGGGAAATGAGTTGTTTGATGAACTGAAAGAAGACGCATGGGCTGTTGCCAATGCCATCGAGCTGTTTCACAATTTTACACTCATTCACGATGATATTATGGATGCCGCCGCATTAAGAAGGGGCATGGCAACAGTTCACCACAAATACGGCCAAAACACGGCCATTCTTGCAGGCGATGTGATGTTGGTTAAGGCTTATGATTACCTCAACCTAGTGAGCCGGGATATAAGCCGCCCCATTGTGACGTTGTTCAATCGCACAGCATCTGAGGTTTGCGAGGGGCAGCAACTGGATATGGACTTTGAATTGTTGTCGCAGGTAAGTTTTGATGACTACCTGCAAATGATTCGATTGAAAACTTCGGTATTGCTGGCTGCTGCATTAAAAATGGGCGCCATTATCGGCGGGGCAGGTCTAGGCAACCAGGGGCATTTGTATGCATTTGGCGAAAACCTTGGCATTGCTTTCCAGGTGCAGGACGATTACCTCGATGCATTTGGAGACCCGGAAAAATTCGGGAAGGAACCCGGTGGTGATATCCGGCAAAACAAGAAAACTTTTCTTGCTATTTATACCCACGAAGTGGCTAGTGATGAGCAGCGAAAACAACTACAGCAATTAGCTATTGAGAATCCTGCTGACAAAGTAGCGCAGGTGCTGGGTATCATGAAAGCATGCGGTGTAGATGCATGGGCACGTGAACTAAAGCAAAAGTATTATGACAAAGCCATGGAACACCTGGAGGCCGTAGCTGTGTTGCGTAACCGCAAAGGTGTTTTGGAAGAATTGGCATCGTACCTGCTTCAAAGAGATTATTAATTTTCAACTGTATTATCATCTGAAGGTTGTTTAAAAATATGCCATGTCAGTTCTCCGAAAAAAATCAATTGAGCGCATCATTCGTGAATACAAAACCGATGAGGCCGATTCGCACCATGCGCACATGAACAAGGTACTCACGGTGCGTGACCTTACCATGATGGGTGTAGCGGCAGTAATTGGGGCAGGAATTTTTTCGACCATTGGTTCAGCATCTTTCAATGGTGGCCCGGGTGTAATTTTTCTATTCATCATCACCGCTATAACCTGTGGATTCACGGCGTTGTGCTATGCCGAGTTTTCTTCAAGAGTGCCGGTTTCCGGCAGTGCATACACATATTCCTATGTGACATTTGGGGAGGTTATTGCATGGATATTAGGATGGGCTTTGATACTGGAGTACAGCATTGGCAACATTGTAGTGGCTATAAGTTGGAGTGCTTATTTCAACAATATTCTTCATAACGTTTTTGGGTTTGATTTGCCGGCGTATTTAACCACAGGTTACGAAACGGCTCACCAGGTGTGGAAAGCTGCAATTGCATCAGGTCAGCCAACCGCAGGTCTTGTGTATGAAACAGCCCCAAAAATTGCAGGCATTCCATTCATCATCAACCTTCCTGCTTTTATCATTGTTATTTTGGTTACTATGCTTGCATATGTGGGCATCAAAGAAAGTAAGCGTACTGCCAACTTCATGGTAGCCTTGAAAATAGTGGTACTCATCCTGGTGGCACTTGTTGGTGGCTGGGTGATTTTTTCTACAGGCAACACAACCAACTGGGTTCCATTTATGCCCAATGGCATGACAGGCGTGCTCAAAGGCGTTTCGGCTGTATTCTTTGCCTACATTGGTTTTGACGCCATCAGCACTACAGCAGAAGAATGCAAAAATCCACAGCGTGATTTGCCTCGAGGAATGATTTACTCACTTATACTCTGCACTGTTATTTATGTTATCACTACGTTGGTTATTACAGGGCTTGTTAATTACAAACAGTTTGAAGGTGTAGCTGACCCATTGGCGTTCGTATTCGATAAGATAAACATGCGCAAGTTTGGCACTTTTGTTTCCATAAGTGCAGTAGTGGCGGCCACAAGCGTGCTGATTGTTTTTCAGATTGGTCAGCCTCGCATATGGATGAGCATGAGCCGCGATGGACTGATGCCAAAGGCATTTGGAAAGATTCACAGCAGGTTTCACACCCCATGGTTTGCTACCATCATGACCGGCTTGCTGGTTGGGCTGCCGGTATTGGTAGTGGATGATAAGTTGATGACTGATTTGACAAGTATCGGAACCTTGTTTGCATTTGTACTGGTTTGTGGCGGTGTGCTTATGCTGCCACGCATTGAAAAAGGTGAAGGAAAGTTTAACCTGCCTTACATTAATGGACGTTTCATTGTACCATTACTAACCATCGGTTTTATAGTGATGCTTTGGCAACGAATCAGCGATGCGGTTTCAAATTTCAATACCGAAGGATACCAGGAGGTTTTGTTTCTTGTTTTCATTGGCATGGCTATCGTAATCGCTGTTTTTTCTTTTCTGCGCAGGTATTCGCTCATACCAGTTCTGGGCATGCTATGCTGCCTCTACCTTATGATTGAAATTCCAAGCAAAAGCTGGATGGTATTCTTCATCTGGATGGCATTTGGCCTGTCATTTTATTTTGTATATGGCTATCGTAAATCGAAGCTGGCAATGGAGGAGCAAAGAGTTGTTTAGTTCAGGCCAGCATATGCAAGGCAAAATGCAACAACTGATTGTTTGAAATCTTACAAAACTCTAAGTGCAATGAAATTTGAAGTAGGCGACAAAGTGGTGGTAAAGCACAGCAACGAAGATGGAAAGGTTGTAGAAATCCTTGCAGACAAAATGGTGCTGGTTGAAGTTCGCGGAGTACGTTTTCCGGCATATACCGACCAACTTGATTTTCCATATTTTAAACAGTTCAGCAGTAAGAAGTTGTTTGAAGAAAAGAAGCCATCGAAGAAGTATATTGAAGATTTAAAACGTGAAAAGAACGCACCGAAATACAAAGTAGCTGAAGGGGTTTGGCTATTGTTTTTTCCGGTGTTCAGCAAAGATGTTTTTGAGGATGATGTAGTGGAAGAATTAAAGCTTTACCTGGTGAATCAGACTGACCATGGAATGAAGTTTCACTTCTGGCTGAATTTTGCAGGAGGTGCAGAAATGGAAATTCAGAACGAGGTGTATGCTTTGCAGGATTTCTACCTCATGAACATCCCATTTGAAGACCTGAACGATAACCCGGTTTTCGATTTTGAATTCAGCCTTATTACACCTGATGCCAGGAAGAATGATTATTTCGAAACATCTTACAAGCCAAAGGCTAAGCAGGTGTTCAAGCAAATAGAGACGCTGAAACAAAAAAGTGAAGCATTCTTTTCTGTACAACTTTTTCAGCAGTACCCCGACAAAGTGAAGCTGGCCAAGGAATTTGCCGATTCCGAACCTTTTTCGAAACTGAGCAAAGCCGGCTTTAAAGTAATAGCAGGCAAGCGTGTTGATAACGACCCGCCACCTCCATCTGTGATTGATTTGCATATTGAAAAACTCACTGACTCCTACGGCAGTATGACAGCTCATGAAAAACTAATGCTTCAATTGCGTGAGTTTGAAAAATGGCTCGACAAGGCTGAACTGCATTACATGAAGCACCTTTGGGTGATACATGGAGTTGGCAGTGGTCGCCTGCGGGATGAAGTGCATGAAGTGCTGAAGCTTCGCCACGATGTGAAAAATTTTATTGCTCAATACCATCCCTGGTATGGGCACGGAGCCACGGAGATTTTTTTGAAATAGAAAATGCACGGTGGTTTTTGCTTGATTCTGCTCTGAAAATTTTTATTGCCCTGCCAATCATTTGCTGGTTTGTATCTTCGCTCTGCTATCGGCGAAGGCTATCGCTGCTGCTGTAAAGCAGGAGAGGAAAGTCCGGACAGCGCAGGACGACCCATCCCGCTAACGGCGGGACCTCCTGCAGCAATGCGGGAGCGAGACAGTGCCACAGAAAATTACCGCCTCGCTTTGGTGGGGTAAGGGTGAAAACGGGAGGTAAGAGCTCCCGGTAGTGCATCGCAAGGTGCATTGCGGGTAAACCTTGGGTGCTGAAATGCCATGTATAGGAACGGTTGAAGGCGGCCCGCCTGATTTCGCTGCAAAGCGGAAACGTTCCAGGGTAGGCAGATGCAGGCAGTCAGCAATGACTGTCGTAGATAAATGGTAGCTAAACCGCTTTAGCGGAGATACAGAATCCGGCTTATGCAACCGGTAGCACTGATGGAGCCATTGTGGTGAAAGCCATAATGGCTTCGCCTTTTAAGGGAACAACTCGCTTATCATCTGGTACACAGCCAGCATCATGCGTTTCTGTTGTTCCAAATGGCCGTGTTGCGCTTCAATGTTGAGATAGGTGATGCCTTGGTAGCCACAATACACCGAAAGTGAACCATCGTCTGTAACCGTTGCATTGTTCTGCAATAAGATGTTGAATCCTTTTGCAGCGAGATAATCATAAATGCGTTTGTCGGTAGTGTAAAAAAAATCATCGATGTCTTCAGTAGGAGATATGTTTACCTCTGCAGCATCATTTGCATATTCGCCGCCTTGCTGGTAGGCCTTGATTTGCAGGCCTCCGCTGTCGGTATTGTTGTGCATGGCAATAATCAGTTTGTTGCCATTGATGTAATGTGAAATAAAAGTGTCGGCCACCTTTTTAGCTGCCCTGAAACCAGGTTTAGACCATTCACCATTCGTACGCAGGCTGGCTTCCAATCCTTTGGAAGTGTAAATACGATTTGGGTCGAATTTGAAGGTTTTTCCCTGCAGTTTGTAGGTGACATACCTGTCGGCTTCACATTGCCAGCTCACAAAACATCCAAGGTTCAGGCTGTCTATAATCGCATAGGCTGTTTGCACAGCAGTGGTTTCATTTTCGTGCACATGCACCCAACGGATACCAGTTTGAGGTTGTCCGCATTTGGTTTGAAATCTGATCATAGCATCGCCGCAAGCAATAGAATCTGTAACTCCTGCCAATCCATTTTGGGCTACAACAAAACAAAAGAGTGAAACAAGGAAAAAATGATGCTTCATGATAAAACGATTGCAAGGCAAAATACCGAAATCATTCCATCAGGCATTTCTTAAAAAAAGCAGTGCGATGGAAACGGCAGCATTGCTGCACCTCCATCGCCACTGCATAGCTGCAACCGTCATAAATCGTCAGGCATGAATGCCTTATTCTATTTCTATTTCAACTGTTCAAACCTGGCCTGGAAGAACCGCAGGTATTTGGGTTCGTAAATCATTTTCAGTCCCCTGATTTTTTCACGCCTGTCATAAACACGTGCCACACTTTCGGCAATCACATCCATGTGTGCCTGCGTGTACACACGGCGGGGAATGGTGAAGCGTACCAACTCGAGTTTGGGATAGTAATTTTCGCCGTTGGGCTTTCTTCCAGCGGATACAACACCTCTTTCCATGGTGCGAACACCTGAATCGAGATACACTTCTGCAGCCAGCGTTTGTGCAGGGTATTCATCCTGCACAATATGCGGTAGGAATTTTTTGGCATCCACAAATATGCCGTGGCCGCCAATAGGCTTCACAATTGGTACGCCGAATTCAATCATTTTCTCGCCCAGGTAAATGACCTGGCCAACACGGGCATGAATGTGGTCGTCATCCACACTTTCGTGGATGCCAATGGCCATGGCTTCCATATCGCGTCCTGCAAGGCCGCCGTAAGTGTGCAGGCCTTCGTATACAACCACCAGGTTGCGGGCTTCTTCAAACACATCCCAATCATTAATAGCAAGAAAACCACCAATATTGACCAACGCATCTTTTTTGGCACTCATGGTTGCGCCATCCGTGTATGAATTAATTTCTTTAACAATTTCACGAATTGTCTTGTGCTCATATCCCTTCTCTCTTTGCTGAATGAAGTATGCATTTTCTGCTACACGAGTCATGTCGTGAATGATGCGAATGCCATGCTTTTTTGTGTAGGCTCTTACGTCTTTCAGGTTTTGCATGCTGATGGGTTGGCCACCCGCCATGTTCACACTGGTAGCCATACTCACATAAGGAATTTTTTCGGCACCGTGTTTTTTCACCAGTCTGTCCAGTTTTGCAATGTCAATATTGCCTTTGAAAGGGAACTCGTTTTCAGGGTCGTGAGCTTCATCAATGATCACATCCTCAAACTTTCCGCCTGCAAGCTCCTGGTGCAGGCGTGTAGTGGTAAAGTACATGTTGCCGGGAATGATGTCGCCTTTTTTGATAAGCACTTTTGAAATAATGTTTTCAGCGCCACGGCCCTGGTGGGTAGGTACCAGGTATTTGTAACCGTAAATGCTTTGCACTGTTTCTTCAAGGTGGTAAAAATTCCGGCTGCCTGCATAAGCCTCATCGCCCAGCATAAGGCCCGACCATTGGCGGTCGCTCATGGCACTAGTGCCACTATCGGTGAGTAAATCAATATATACATCTTCGGAGCGCAGCAGGAATGTGTTGAAGCCTGCTTCTTTCAAAGCTTTTTTTCTTTGAGATGGTGTAGTCATTCTGATGAGTTCCACCATTTTTATTTTATAGGGTTCGGCCCAACTTCTTTTATGCTTCGTTTTCATATAATCGAGTTTTTATTGAATTAATTTATTGGTTTCAGCTTTGCTGTGAAATGCCTGAGCATTGGCGCTTCTTCTAAGATTTGAAGCCCGCCAATTGCATGCTTGTTGTTGAATACTTCAATGATTACTTCGGCTACATAATCAATATGGCTTTGTGTATACACTCTTCGAGGAATGGCCAGTCGTACCAGTTCCATTTGCGCCGGAATCAAAGCACCATTGGTATCATATTTTCCAAACATCAGCGAGCCGATTTCAACACTGCGGATACCGCCTTCTACATATAATGCTCCAACCAATGCCTGTCCCGGGTAATGGTTTACAGGAATGTGCGGCAGGAATTCCTTTGCATCAATGTACACGGCATGACCTCCGGCAGGTTGCATCACCGGTACACCGGCTGCAATTAGTTTGTTGGTGAGGTATTCAATGCTGCGAATGCGGTATTGCAGGTAATGCTCATCCAATACTTCCTCAAGTCCAATGGCAATTGCTTCGAGGTCGCGGCCGGCAAGTCCACCATAAGTGGGAAAGCCTTCGGTAATAATGAGCAGGTTGCGGCATTGCTGTGCAAGTTTTGCATCCTTCATGGCAAGAAATCCTCCGATGTTGGCAAATGCATCCTTCTTGGCACTCATAGTGCATCCATCGGCATACGAAAAAATTTCATTGGCAATTTCTTTCACCGATTTGTTGGCATAACCTTCTTCACGCAGTTTGATGAAATAACTGTTTTCGGCAAACCTACAGGCATCAATAAAAAGCGGAATGCCATGCTTTGAGCATATTTCTTTCACTTCCCTGATATTCTTCATGCTCACCGGCTGACCACCGCCAGAGTTGTTGGTGATCGTAAGTACACAAAGCGGGATATTTTCAGCGCCTTTTTCCCGGATAAAATGTTGCAGCGCTTCGGTGTCCATATTTCCTTTGAAAGGTGCCGGTACACCTGTTTTCTTTCCTTCGGGGCAAAGGAGGTCAATGCCTTCTGCACCCGAAAACTCAATATTGGCACGGGTTGTATCGAATAATGTGTTACTGACAATGTATTTGCCTTTACCTCCAACAATACTGAATAGAATTTTCTCAGAAGCTCTTCCCTGGTGCGTTGGTATTACTTCTGGAAAATGCGTGATGTCCTGCACGGCATCTTTGAAATGAAAATAACTGGGGCTGCCGGCGTACGATTCATCTCCCTGCATGATGCCAGCCCATTGGTGGCTGCTCATTGCACTCGTCCCACTGTCAGTCAGCAGGTCAATCAACACATCTTTGGAATGTATTAGGAAGGCATTGTAAAAGGATTCTTCGAGAATGTTTTGCCGCTCTTCTTTGGTATTAAAATAAATAGGCTCTACCGATTTTATTCTAAATGGCTCAATGATAGTCTTCATAAGAATATAAAAGGAATTGAAAGAAAGCCACGAATAACAGCATGTGCCACAGGTTGCGGCTTTACTGTATTTCGGGTAATTATGAAAAAGACGATTTGCTAAGTGCCGGAATCCGGCGGAGGCATGCCAGAAAGGAATGATCAGGTTGGCTTTCTTATAATATTTTTCCAGAGTTTCATTGACAA
>JBBIOQ010000026.1:0-11216 GCA_037443285.1 Sphingobacteriales bacterium
AGTTCGCCGCCACGTAGTTTGTAGAAGTTGTACAAAATGCTCTCCACAATTTTGATTTGTTCCAACGGCGTGAGGTAGCTGTTCATCTCCAGCCAAATGTTGCGCCTCATCCTTTCAATTTCCTGGAGTGTCTGTACACTTTGCATTTCAGGGTACTGGTATTTTGCTACCAGGAAAGCCCCATACAACAAATCTGTTTCGCCATTCAGCCAGTTCGTGAATTCCTGTGTCAGGTTTTTGTAATGAATGCGATGGATGATCATTTCGATCCTCGTTTGCAATTCATCGTCTATTGATTGTTCCCAGAAGTTTTCCAGGTTCGGAATAACACTTTGTCCATAGCTCAGCAGTCGTTGCTCTACGGTTACAAATACTTCCTGGTCAGGATCGTCCAGCAGGGTCAGCAAAGCATTAATCTCACTTTCGCGTACGCTCATGGCACTTGCAATTCAGTTTTGCGTGCATAAAATTCTCCGCACAATACCCTCATTCCAAAATAGTTTATACACATCAACTGCAAAAGCAGGGTATTACTTAGCGCATGGGTAGTATTTCTGTGATAGGTGTACCAATGCATCCACTAGGCATTTGAATGTGCAGCATAGCCGCAATAGTTGCAGCAATGTCCGTCATGTAAACTTTTCGGTTTGTTCTGCCTGGTGTAATATTCCAACCCATGAATACCAGGGGAATGTGTGAATCATACGGATACCAGGACCCATGCGTTGTTCCTGTTTGGCTTCCATAGAAATAACCCGATTTGAGAACCACCTCAATATCACCTGCCAGTTTTGCATTGTAGCCCCGCGAAAACATTTCCTTGATTTCAGGTGCCACAACTGCATTGGCCATGTTGTCGTAAGAAAATGCAGTGAGCACATGTGGCAATTTTTTCAATTCATCGATAACAAAATTGCTGATGTCAGCAACGCTTTTACCTGCACTGTCAATTTTAGGTTTGTTGAGATACAACTGGTAATTGGCAAATTCAATAATGCCCGGGTAAACTCCAAACCTGGCACGAATCATGGCATTAAGAGAATCAATATTGGAGTTGATAGCCTTGCCATCAATCTTGTTCTTGTTGAGAAAAGCGGGCACGTGTGCTGCGCCATGGTCAGCCGTCAAAAAGAATACGTATTGGCCTTTGCCAACTTTGGCATCCAGGAAGTTGAAGAAGTCTTCGAGGTCTTTGTCAAGGCGCAGGTATGTATCTTCAATTTCCACGGAGTTAGGGCCGTATTGATGACCTACATAGTCTGTAGAAGAAAGACTGATTGCCAGCATATCCGTTACATTATCAGCACCCAATTGCTCCGACTGAAGGGCTGCTTTAGCAAACTCCAGCGTGAAACTATTGCCATATGGAGTAGACCTGATAAGACTGTAGTTTTTACCCATGAGCGAAGTGAGGTTGTGCGGAAAAACAGGAAATTTATCCGGGCCACTTTTGCCTTCGTAGGATACTGTATCCGCATCGCTTTGTGTGTAAGTGTTGATAGGATACATCGTATTCCAGTTCCTGCTATAAAAAGTATCCACCAATTTCCTGCTATTGAAATCATTCACCCATTTAGGAAGACTATTCATATAATAAGAACTGGTTATCCAACTACCGTTGTCCGACTCGTACCAGTAGGCAGTACCGGTATGGCCCGCAGGCAGAATGGCTCCACGGTCTTTGATTGAAACGCCTACCACTTTGGCTTTAAAATTTGAGGCGAGCCTCATTTCATCGGAGATAGTAGTGGTAAATAGATTTTTAGGTGACATAGGGTCTGATTTGGCTGTTCCTCCAACAACTTTTGCGCTGTCGTCTTCTACACAATACACAAGTCGCCCAAGTTGCCTATCGTACCATTCGTTGCCCAAAATTCCATTGATGACAGGAACCGAACCTGTATAGATACTTGCATGGCCGGCTGCTGTCACGGTTTGGGCATAAGGGATAAAAGTATTTTCAGAACTGAATCCTTGCCCGATAAGCCGTTTGAATCCGCCTGCTGAGTAGCGGTCATAATAGCGATAGAGGTAATCCCATCGCATTTGGTCGACCACTACTCCAACCACCAGTTTGGGGCGCTTGCCATCAAAAGGCTGGGCTGAAATACCGGTTGAAAAAATTATGAGGCAAAAAATGAAAATGGCGTGAAATGCGGCAATCCGTTGCGGAAACTGGTTGTTCATTGTCAATAATTAGGGTTGCAAAGGTAAGCGTACGGTGGTTAGGTGCAGTGATGGCAGCACCTCCGGTATTCAATACATATTCGTTAATATTTAACCTTATACCTGCAAATTGGCAGCCCCGATTCCAGGATGCGCTTTTGTGCACCCAAGGGTAAGGCGTACATTTGCGGCCGTGTAAAAAAAATCCTCATCTGCCATCATTATTTTAAACAAAAACTTTTTAAACATGGCCGACATATTTGAAAAACTGTTGAAGAATTATGGCCCGCTAGGCCAGCATCGCGAAAGGGCACACGGCTATTTCGCATTTCCCAAACTGGAAGGACCCATTGGGCCACGCATGAAATTCAGGGGAAAAGAGATGATTGTTTGGAGCCTGAATAATTACCTGGGGTTGGCTAACCATCCCGATGTAAGGAAAGCCGATACCGATGCCACCGCAGAATTTGGTCTTGCCTACCCCATGGGAGCCCGCATGATGAGCGGCAATAGTGTGTACCACGAACAATTGGAAAGGGAACTGGCAGCCTTCGAAGAAAAGGAAGATGCCATACTCTTAAACTATGGTTACCAAGGTATTATGAGTGCTATTGATGCGCTTTGCGGTCGTCATGACGTGATAGTCTATGATGCGGAAAGCCATGCATGTATCATTGACGGCCTGCGCCTGCACCCTGGTCATCGCTATGTGTTCAAGCACAACGACATGGCCGATTTTGAAAAACAGATGCAGCGAGCCAGCGCCCTTATAGAAAGGCAAGCTACCGGCGGTATCCTGGTAATTACTGAAGGAGTGTTTGGTATGGCCGGCGACCAGGGTAAGTTGAAAGAAATTTGTGCCTTCAAGGAAAAATATGATTTCCGCCTGTTGGTGGATGATGCACACGGTTTCGGCACACTTGGCCAGCGTGGCGCCGGTGCCGGCGAAGAGCAGGGGTGCCAGGATCACATAGACCTTTACTTCAGCACTTTTGCCAAATCAATGGCCAGTATAGGTGCATTCCTTGCCGGACCTAAGTCAATAATTGATTACATCCGCTACAATATCCGCAGCCAGATTTTTGCCAAAAGTCTGCCAATGCCATTTGTGATTGGCAACCTCAAGCGCCTCGAATTGCTGCGTACCAAACCCGAACTGAAAGCCAAACTGTGGGCTAACGCGAGAAAACTGCAACAGGGCCTGAAGGAAAATGGCTTTGATATCGGCAAGACCGATTCGGTAGTTACGCCAGTGTACATGAAAGGTGGGGTAGAAGAAGCAACGGCTATGGTAATGGACCTCAGGGAAAACTATAATGTGTTCGCATCGATTGTGGTTTACCCGGTTATCCCCAAGGGCCATATCATTTTCCGCCTTATTCCTTCGGCGGCTCATAATGATGAGGACATTGACCTGACTTTGAAGGCTTTCAGTTCTACCAAGAAAAGGCTTGATTCCGGCGAATACAGAGTAGCTGAAGTGCCAGATATGGCAGAAGTATCTTCAAAATAGAACTAAATTATTTTTTAGGTAATATTCAAAAGAGACTGATTTACAGTCTCTTTTTTAGTTTTATGGTATTGTATTCGAAGTCTGATTTGTTTCTTTCTGGTTTCTTGAGAGGCTTTGAAGAATGAACCATGCAACTATGCCACCTCCAAGTACGGCCAGCCCACCAAGCATAAACCATATTCCGGTGCTTACAAATACATAGAGCCAAATAATGATGGCAACCACCACCGGTATGGGGTAAAACGGCATTTTGAATGGCAATTCTGCACTGCCATTTCGCTTACGCAGAAGCACCACTCCAACTGCCTGGCCTACAAACTGAACTAGTATCCGCATGGCGAGGATAGCGCTGATAACCTGCTCAATTCTGAAAAGCAGGCTGAATACAAAGGCTATGCTTCCAAGGGTTAGCAGCGAAATATGTGGGAAGTTCTTGGTGGGGTGGAGCCTTGCAAACACCGGAAAGAAACTGCCATCGGCGGCGGCGGCATAGGGTATGCGACTATAGCCAAGAGTGGCCGAAAACACAGAAGCGAAAGCCACCCAAAGTATCAGGCCTGTGCCTATCATGGCCCAAAACGGACCAGCAATCTTTTCAAAGTAAAGGCTAACAACTTGATGATTTCCAATTGATTCGGATATTGGAACTACACTGGTCACTGCAACGTTCAATCCAAAATAAAGCAGGGTAATGCCAACAATGGAAATGAACATACTCAGGGGAATATTTCTTTCAGGACGTTTCAGTTCGCCGCCCAGGTGGCAAACGTTGTAGTAGCCCAGGTAACTATAAACAGTTTTTACGGTTGCAAATCCCAGTACTGTGAAAAAGGGCTTGTCCCATGTCACTCCATCGTTGAGGTGCTGCACAGGGGCACTCATATTTCCATGTAGGAAGCCTCCTGCAATTATCCAGCACATGGTTACCAGCACACCCACCCAAAGCATCACGGTGATTTTGCCTATGGCCTCAATTTTCCGGTAAAGCAGTAAAACAATGCCGATGACGACAGCACCCGAAAGCACTTTGCTTTGCCAGGTGCTCAGGTGAACGAGGTATTGAAAGTATTGGGAAAACCCAATAGCCGCAGAGGCTATTACCAACGGGGCCTGGATGCATGTTTGCCAAACAAACAGGAAGGGCATCATTTTGCCCATTCTGGTAGGGCCGTAAGCTTCACGCAGAAAGTGATAGCTGCCACCTGCCTTGGGGAAAGCCGCGCCTAACTCTGACCATATCATGGCATCAGTGAAACTCAGCAATGCACCTGCAATCCATGCCCACAGGTAGCCCGAGCCATGCATGTAGCTGATGACAACCGGCAGTGTGACAAACGTCCCGATGCCCACCATGTCGGTCATATTGATAGCAGTGGCCTGCAAAAGATTGAGCCTGCGCTGAAGGTGTGCCAAACGGTGAAGTTTAAATCAAACCTAATGGTAATTGGTAATTGGGCAATTGATACCCGCCCTGATACAACAAAAAAAGTCCCGCATTGCGGGACTTTCTTAATCAAAACCATTAACCATTAAACCTTATCCTATGAAAATTCACCGCTAATATCGGGAATAAGATTTCGAAAGACCAAGAATTTTCTAAATAATAATTTTTAGAAAACAGCAAAGTCACACAATACTATTGTTCAGTCTGTATTCCCGGCAGTCCTTCAAACTAAAAATGATATCCGTTTTTGTTTGGGAATTTGGGTCGGACAGGAATTATTTCCACCTGGACCTGAAATGTTTCTGGAATTCTCCAAAATCCATTTTTTCATTGGCTCTGCTTCCGAAGTATTTCAGCACCAATTCAATTTCTGAAGGTTTCATGGCGCCGGGTATCACCTGCCATTCACCTTTTTGGGGTATGATGACTGTGGAAGGGTATACAATGTTTCCCCGCAACAATTCTATTGCCAGTGTATTGAGTTTGTACTGAGGCTTGTATGCATATTCCCTGCCAAACCATTTCACCGTTTCCTTGGTTTCAGCATCTAGTTTGGCGGCGTAAAAATTCTGGTGCAGGTAGTTCACTACCGAATCATTGCGCCAGGTTGTGGCATCCATTACCTTGCAGTAGTAACACCAATCGGTATATACATCAACAATCACCGGTCTTCCTTCGGCCAGCATCATTGCCTCAATGGAATCGGGCTTTTGCCAGGCTACATTAGATTTGCTCTCCTTGTATTCTCCTTTTGCACTGCCAAACGCAAAAAAGATTCCAATGACAACCACCACACCAGTTAAAACCTTCACCATTGTTTACTGTTTGTAATATTGACAAAGCTAATCATCCGGCATGCACAAAATTGTTATAGCTGTTACAGGCGCCAGCGGCTCGCTGTACGCAAAATTATTACTCGACAAACTAATGACTTTGCGGGACCAAACCGATGAGGTATCGGTAGTGTTCTCAAGCAACGCAGTGGATGTGGCGAGGCATGAATTGGAAGATGACCAGCTGCTGAAATACCCTGTTAAATATTTCGGGCAAAATGATTTCACAGCACCCTTTGCCAGCGGTTCGGGCAGGTACAACACGATGGTGATAGTTCCGTGCAGTATGGGCACATTGGGCCGCATTGCCAATGGCATCAGCACCGACCTCATTTCAAGGGCTGCCGATGTGATACTGAAAGAAAGACGCAAACTCATTCTTGCTGTGCGTGATACGCCCTACAACCTCATCCACATCCGCAACATGGAGCAGGTTACGCTGGCTGGCGGCATTATCTGCCCGGCCACACCTTCGTATTACAGCAAACCTCAAACAGTAGAGCAATTGGCAGCCACCGTTACCGACCGCATTGTGGACCTCATGGGTTTGCAGCAGCATACTTATCGCTGGGGCGAATGAGTACTGACCGCAATAAGCAATTCAAATGCGCTGAGTTCCTTATTTATTTATCAGGCAACAGGAGGGCTGGTGGATGCGGGAGCATCTTCAATTTTCTTTTTACCTACCAGGTCTGCAAAGGATTTGGCAGCATTGGTGAATTCCGAAGGCATCAGGATGACCGTAGTTGTGTTGTTGTCAATGCCAATTTCCGACAGCATTTGCATACGCCTTAGCTCCAGGGCAATGGGACTTCCTTCCATTACTTTGGCGCCCTGTGTCAATTTGATGGAGGCCTCCAGTTCGGCTTCAGCCTTCACAATCCTTGCCCGCTTTTCCCTGATGGCTTCGGCTTCTCTTGCCATGGCTCTTTGCATCGCTTCCGGTATTTCCACATCCTTCATTTCCACCATTTCAATTTTAATGCCCCATGGTTCGGTGGTGCTGTCCACAATTTTTTGAAGCATGCCGTTTATCTGTTCCCTTTCCCGCAGCACTTCATCCAGCGAATGTTGGCCAATAATGTTTCGCAGTACGGTAACTGAAAATTGGTAAACAGCTTTGTTGTAATCGGCCACTTTAATGATGGCATCTTCGGGGTTGGTGATTTTAAACCATAGCACGGCATTCACTTTAATAGTGACGCTGTCTTTTGTAATGGTTTCCTGCTGTTCCAGGTCAACTGTTTTGGTTCTGATGTCTACTTTTTGCTGACGCTCAATAAAAGGAATGAGCCAATAAAGGCCGGGGCCCCTCACCGATTGAAAACGGCCCAGGCGGAATACAATGGCACGCTGGTATTCCTGTGCGATGCGAAAGCCTGAAAGCAGTATGGCGATAAAGACGATTCCAATTTGCATGAATATTGACATGATGCTTGATTTTGTTGGGTTTTGCGTTCCTGGTTATGGGTGCAGCAACAACTCACCCGTTGTTTCGCTAAAGTTAACGCTATGCAATGCAGGCGGGAAATTTAAAACATGCCGTCATGGAATGTTCCTTGGCTTTTCGGTACCGGCAGTGAAAAAAAAATCAGGCAAAGGGCTATAAACGCCACAGTAATTTACATCCTGTGAAAACGTGGTTGCTTGCAAGCGGTGTGGCAGTCTGACCGATTAGGCGTTCGTTGTTTTCGGTTCGGTTAAATTTTGCCTTGATAATTCGTATCAAAATCTACCATCCATTCAATGCCATATTTGTCTCTGAACATACCAAAGTATGAACCCCAGGGGCTGTCGGCAATGGGCATTTCAATTTGTCCGCCTGCTGAAAGTCCGCTGAATAATTTGTCGGCTTCCTCTTTGCTTTGGGCACTGATTGAAATTTTGCTTCGAGTTTCCATTTCGTTATGTTTTCCCATTTGTTCTGGTGTGTCGCTTCCCATTAACACATTGTGTTTTCCAATAGGCAAGGCGACATGCATAATTTTTTCAGCTTCCTTTTCAAAATTGGGAGCACCTTCAAAATTCATGTCCTTAAAGCGAACGATTCTAGCGAAGTCGCCACCAAAGACTGATTTGTAGAATGTAAATGCTTCTTCTGCATTTCCATTAAAATGAATGTAAGGATTGATTGAGGCCATAATTTTTATTTTAATTATTCAAGTCTACCTTATTATTTCATGATGTTAGGATAATCCTATTGAATTGTTTCAGCATTGTCAAATTAGTTCAAATTTTTTAGGCTATTCTTCTGTTTCTTATTTCAAATGTCTGAGGGAAGGGTAGCGCTATACAATGACGACGAACCCCAATCTATATGTGACCTGAAGTTATTAATCACATTTAGATTCTCCTAGAAGTATTCCATATGCATTGTCTGCTTTTGGATGATTTGTGGTGCCAGCTTCAACTACTTTAACCCACTTGCAGGAAGCATTGTTTTCTCTCAAAATTTGACATAAATAAATCGCGTATCCATTTCTTTTAGTCCCATCACTTTTGACACTGACATATAATACATTGGCATCAGTAATGATTGCCTCTAATACTTTGGGTTCTTTTCTTATTGCTTCTAAGGCTTTCTTATTTCCTTCATTCTCCACTGGTTTCTCTGAGTTTCCACTAGCTATAGCTATGAAAATAAAAAAAGCTACTGCTAATGCAGAAAGAAAATGAACAGTCATTTTTTTTGTCTTCATACGAAATTTATTTTTATTGATTTTGAATTGGTTCCTATAAGAAATGAAATCAGTGACGCTATTATAAGTAATGCTAAGTCTACTAAGTCAAATGTTCCTGGGACTACTTCTATTGATTGTCCGATTTCTGAAAAAATCCCAATTGTCGGTGCTATGAATAACCAAAAAGCTGATTGTCGGTTTATTTTGAAATTCCACAATGCCAACAGAATATAGTTGAATGAAAAAAGCCATAACGCATCAGGCAGGCTAAATTTTATCCAACCTGGGATTGTCAATTTTTGTAGAAATTGATTTGCACGTAAAAAGTCAACCGAGTCAGAAAGCCCAATTTTTTTGAACCAACCGAACATTATTAAAGTGTCAGTTCTGTATATCAGATAAATGAGTCCGCCTAGAATAATTGGCAATATTCCTATTACTATTTTTTTTGTCATTTCGTTATATGTATTGTCATTCTTAAAATCCTAGCTAACGTGTTCATTTATGTTATTACACGCTACCTCTTCAAATTTAGGTGAATTGCAAATCGTTTAGTTGGCGTTATACTTTTTATGCCTTCCAGCCGGCAGGCAGGTTGTCGTTAGTACATTTTCCCCGATTTTGCTTTTTGTATGGTGGCTAAAGCTTTTGTCAACTTCACAACAGGGATGCAACTACTTTGCTTGCTGATTGCTGCATAAGAAATAATCCTGATGCCTGGCATTAGTCACCCGCTCACAAAATAATACTTGCCTGCTCTGAATTTTAAAATATTATATTAGAGCAAGACCTAAACTCTCCATGCTAAGAGTCCACCTTCTTCCTGCCTTGCTGGCATTTGTTTTGATTGTGAGCTTTAGCTCCGATTCAGTCTTCAACATCAACGAGCCTTTTGAGCGCAAGGTAATATCCTGCGGCGCGGGTGGTGGCCTCGCCCTCGAGGATTTGCCCAGGATAAATCATCCGCGTCTCATATACCCCGACGATGCATCCAGTCTTCCGCAAGTGCAGTCCAATGACAACAGGGTGGCAGCAGGTCAACTAAAGGGAAATGTGCTCGAACTCAGCCTGGAAGTGGTATGGAGTGATTTCTATTTTGAATCGAAGGAGCACCCCGGTCTGCGAATGGCAACCATTGCTGAAAAAGGAAAAGCACCAACAGTGCCTGCTCCACTGATACGGGTGGAAACAGGTACCAACATTCATGTGGTTATTCATAACACACTTTCCGACTCCACCATCACGGTATATGGATTACAAAAACGCCCGGCTAATTGTACGGATATCCTGATAGTGGAACCGGGAGAAACAAAGGAGGTGACGTTTGAATCGGGCGAAGCAGGAACCTATATGTACTGGATGAAATTGTGCAGCCGCGTAGCCAACGATGTAAATGAGGAGCAGCAACTGGCAGGCGCATTTATCATTGATCCCAAAGGGGGCTCACCGGCAGACCGCGTATTTGTAGTGAATGTATTCAGCAGCCCCATAGATACAGCCCTTTTTTCAAATGGTTACCTGGAAGCCTTGACAATCAATGGGCGTTCGTGGCCATTTACAGAGCGCATCACGCCTTCGGTAGGCGATACTTTGCGCTGGCGCATTATCAATGGTTCGCTGCGTGAACATCCCATGCACCTGCACGGGTTCAATTACCACGAATTGTCGATGGGTACTGTGCTGAAGGATAGCATTTTCAAACGCGGGTATCAACCTGCAGTGGTCACCCAGAACATGCTGCCACAAACTACCATGAGCATGCAATGGATAGCAAGCCGACCTGGTAACTGGTTGTTTCATTGTCACCTTAGCTTTCACGTTACCCCCGAAGTTCGACTGCCGGGTTCAGCATTGCTCGACCCGCCGGGCCAGCAGTCACATATGGCAGGGCTGGTGCTGGGTATTTATGTTAAACCCGGACCAAGCGATTTGAAAGCAATCGGGCCTCCGAGATCCATCAACATGTTTGCGAATGAATATGCGCCGGGGAAATGGAAACGCAATGGGTTTTCTTTTAGCCAGGATAGTAAAGCAGATACCAACACACGGAATGCCCCGGGGCCATTGTTGTTGCTGAAACAATACCAAACTACTTATGTGACTGTAACCAACAACCTGCCAGTACCTACCAGTGTGCATTGGCATGGTTTAGACCTTGATAGTTGGTCTGATGGGGTGCCGGATTTCAGCTCTTCGGATGGCATGGTGTCACCATCCATAAAGCCTGGAGAAAAGTTTACCTATAAGCTTTCGCTGATGCGGCCGGGTACTTATATCTACCACAGTCACCTGAATGATTTGAACCAGATTGCCAGCGGGCTCTATGGCCCCATTATTGTGCTGAAGCCCGAAGAAACCTATAATCCTGCATTGGATCATTATTATGTGGCTGCGTGGAAGAATGTGAATCCTCAGTCAATGGAGGAAATGGAATTGAATGGGAGCTATGCGCAGCCCGATATGCATGCAAAAGTTCGCGAAACGCACCGCATTCGGTTCATTAACATAGCACCCGCCGGCGATGTGATGGTGAGAGTGCTAAAGGACAGTACACCTATTCTGATTAGGTTCATAGCCAA
>JBBIOQ010000026.1:11284-36382 GCA_037443285.1 Sphingobacteriales bacterium
CGTGGGAGAGACTGCGGATTTTGCATTCAAACCACTTAGTGCTGGAACATATACACTGCAGTTCGTGATGGTAGAAGGCCTTTTCTTTTGGTCGCAGAAATGGATTGTGAAGAATTGACGCCAGGGCCTGGAGCAGGCTCTTTACAAATCGTATTTTCTTAGGGATGCCATTTGCACATTATGATACAAAGGATGCATGGATTAATGTTGCAAATTGCCAGCTTTAAGCGGTACAGCTACATTCACCGACCAGGCTCTTTTATTACGTCCCATTGCGCCAAAAAGCAATACAGGCATCCCTTTTTCTGTGTACAGGCAGGGTCTTTCGAGTTTATCATCTGCTTCGCTGCTGTCTTCAAACTTCAGTCGTGTGGGCACAACCTTTGGGTATGGGGCGGGTTGCCAGTGAATGCCGTCGCCGGAGCTAAGTAATGCCAGGGCAGCCTGCCTGTTGGTGAAGTAGCCAACCACATCGGTTACAATGGCATAGAAAGAGCCTTTATAATACCACAGGTAAGGGTCTTCGGCCACCATCCATACACTGTCCCGGTTTTTTGTAGCTGCCTCAAATACAGGTTCTTTATGCTTTGTAAAGTGCCCAAGTGGCGAGTTGGCAAAAGCCACGCCAAAGCGCACCTTTCCTCCCTGCATAGTTCCATTTTTTCCAACTTGCTTGTACACCAGAACCACCTTGCCATCTGCATCCACCGCAACAGCAGGATTAGAAACAAGGAGTGCATCGTAGGCAGTTGAATCCTTGCCCACATCGAGTACAGGCTTATCGAACCGCGACCAGGGGCCTTCAGGATTATCAGCAACGGCCACACCTATCCGCTGGCTGTTGCGGTGCTCCCACCATGCGGGATTTTCATATGAAGTATGCGGCTTCACATTCGACATGCCCGATGCGCCCATGTAGAACAGGTAATACTTGCCCTTGTACTCGATAACAGCAGGGTTGTGTGTACACACACCATCCCAATACTGCGTGCCACGGGCAGGAAATACCACTTTCAAATGCCTGTATGGCCCGCCTGCATGGTCCGAGACGGCCAGGGCAATTTCCGAATGGGTAATCCAAGCTTCGTGTACTGCAGCCCTTGGCCAGCGGCTGTAGTACATGTAGAACCTGCCGTTTTTTCCTTTTATTACCGAGCCGCACCAAATGTTGTAAACGCTGTCGGCAAAAATGTTGCTTGGCGGTATGGGTTGAACCATCGAAAACAGGTCTACCTCATCCATCGAAAGCAGCCAGCCCTTCTTATCGAACCGGGTTTGCTGCGCCATGGCCAGAAGCCCGATCAAAAAAAACGCACAGGTCAACGACATTCTAACCATATCCTGATTTTTCTGGCCATTTAAATTATATGGGAAAATTGCTGTCAGCATTCCTGGTTTGTTTACTAATCCCAGGCATTGAAAATTATGGAGATGCTTTCATTTCAGCGGAGTTATTCCGGTTTTTTGGTGAGAAAATACTAATGAAAAATGGGAATTTATCTTGTTCTTGTGTGTAAAGAAAGGTTGGTTATTTAGTGACTCCACTAACTAAAAAAAATCATTATCTGAGATTTGAACGATCAGTAAAATTCAAGTAATAGATTACAGCATTATTTATTGATTTTCGTTATGGGCGTCTTTCTTCACCGTCGCTAATGCTGCATCATTATGAAGACTATCAAGGCCATTTTTCGTTTAACAATCGCCTGCTCAACTTTTGCATTTATGATAAATGCAGGCACCATTAATGCACAGAAAGCAGCACTTGCAAAACCTTCTGGCGTGCAGTACAAATGGCATGAGCAAGAAAGGATCATGTTCGTAACTTTTGGTGTAGCTACCTGGCTGGGTTCGGAATACGATGAAAAGGGAAATTTTGATCTCACCCGTATGAACCCAGGTTCTCTCAATACCGATGAATGGTGTAAAACAGCCTTATCATGGGGGGCAAAGGAGATTTTGTTTGTGGCCAAACATGTGGGAGGGTTTTGCTGGTGGCCAACTTCCACTACGGAATATTGCGTTAGAAATATTCCCTGGAAAAATGGAAAGGGCGACCTGTTTGCCGATTTGGCTGCATCGTGTAAGAAATTCGGCATTAACCTCGGCGTTTATATCTATCCCGGCGATGTAAAATACGGCGCAGGAATTGGCAGCGGCGGCAAAACAACTGACCCCGCCTTGCAGGAGGAATACAGCAAGAAATTCCGCCAACAACTTACTGAAGTGCTTACCAGGTATGGTTCAATGATAGAAGTTTGGTTCGATGGTAATTGTGTTATTGATGTTTCGGACATCCTTCAGCAATACGCTAAAAATGCTGTCATCTTTCAAAGCACAAATGCAACAATCCGATGGCCGGGAACTGAGTCGGGACGCCTTGCATATCCTGCATGGAACAGCCTTTCATCTGCCACACTAAAAACAGGCCTTGCCACACAATATGATGACGATCCCGATGGTGATGCCTGGGCACCGCTTGAATCGGACGCCCCACTTTATTCCCACTACTGGTTCTGGAACAAACAAAACGAACAAAAAAGAAAGTCGGTTACGGAACTGATGGATATGTATTACAAATCGGCAGGCTATGGTGGTGTAATGCTGCTGAATTGTTCACCCGATACTATGGGACGTGTAAGTGAGGGTGACCGTGAAACTTATATGGCTTTTGGAAATGAAATAGGCCGCCGCTTTAATAAGCCGCTGAAAGCAATAAATAATATTCGTGCTAATTCAGCTCTTATCCAATTCAGTAAACCGTCTTCGATAAATCATATCATCATACAAGAAGATTACCGTAAGGGCCACAGAATTAGAGCGTACAAAACAGAAGGAAAAGTGAATGGGAAATGGATAGTGCTCAGCGAAGGCATTTCGGTTGGGCGTAAAAAGATTGACGCCTTCCCCAATAAAACTGTTGACGCAGTGCGATTGACAGTTACCAAATTTGCAGACACTCCATTGATTAGGTCCTTTAGTGTTTTTAATGTAAATGATTACGTATACCAGCCGGGAGCTACCGAAGGCAATGAATGGAAGAATTGCGGCGAATGGAATACCAAAACGTTTAAGGACGGAAAAGACACGCTTATGCTTGACCTGTCACGCTTTATTACTACACCAGGCCAGTATGAGGTGAAATTTATAGCCGATGTATCTGTTACAGGAACCTATATTGATTCAGCTGAAATAATATTTGAAAACCAGAACACCATGCAGCAATACCTGCAGCGAAAGGATTACGAAACATTTTACATTAACCGTACCTCCCAGGTAACAAATAGCAGCAGTTCTGTTTTGAAATTGTATATGCATTCCGATAACAAGTCCTTTCAAAACCGGGGAGTTTTCAAAATAAGAAAACGTATAGGCTCATAACCCAATACAATCTTTTCATTCTATTGCCCGCTGAGTGGTGACCCAAAAATACCTACTGCGAGTTCTGCCCAAATGAGGAAAAGCATGACGAGCAGTGCAATGCAAATGGCAATGCGGAGCCTGCTATTTTTTACCTTCCGCATGACCAGTTCGCACAACAGGCCTGTGCCCAGCAACAAGACACCAGCCAATACAAAATCGAACGGTTTCCAATTCACTTCATCTGTGAACTGCATGGCTATGAATGGCGCCAGCAAGAGTAGTGCGACTGCCAGCACAATGATGATGAGTCTCTTGTTCTTCATAATTCTACCAATTGAACTCCGCTTGTTCTATGTAACCCGCAAAATCTTGTCCATTTTACGTCCTTTGGCCAACTCGTCCACCAACTTGTCCAAATACCTTACCTGTTGTGTCAAAGAATTTTCGATTTCTTCTACCCGATAGCCACAGATTACTCCTGTGATAAGGTGCGCATTCGGGTTTAATGCAGCGTTATGAAAAAACTTTTCGAAAGTCACTTTTTCTTCGATTAGTTTTTCCAGCATCTTTTCATCATAACCAGTAAGCCACTCAATTACTTGTTGCAATTCAGCCTTTGTTCTGCCTTTCTTCTCAACCTTGTTGAGATAGTGCGGATATACTGAGGCGAATGTCATCTTTGCAATACGCTCATCGTGCATGTTTGTGTTGTTCATGGTTCCTGCAATTATGTCAATTTCTCCATTTATTTCAGCCTTTCCAATTGTCCTTTTCTTTTGACTATGTTTTTATAGTCCCACTGAATATCCCTTGATTTTTTCAGCCAACGATTAAGGTCAGTTAAATTAATCTGTTCAATGGTGATGAAGAAAATGGAAGCATCTTTAAACTTGCCTCCTTTAATCTTTAGGTCCTCTTCTTCAAAGTCAGCACCACTCCAAAACATCAAACGCCAGCCGGCTTTCTGCTTGATGTAGCCAACAATAGGGTTGCCGTCTAAAAACCAAACAGGATGGGCGTGCCAAATTTTGCTCTCAGCTTCGGTCAATTCGTTTTCAATAGCCTGAGCCAGCAGATGGCAGATAGCTTTGTCCTCCGCATGCTGTTTGTTGTTATATGTATGAATCTCTTTGTTCATCGTTGCCTGATTGTGCGGGCATTAAATATAGGATACCCGATAAGCGGTTTATTTTTATTGCCTGTCCACTGCGTAATTCAGTTCAGTTACCCCGCAATTGAATTGTCGCGTTGTCAACAGTTTCAGTTTTATTTTTTCTTTGATGCCTGCAAACAATGGAATGCCCCGGCCAAGAATAATTGAATTGACAAATAGCCAGTAGCCGTCAATCAAGTTCAGTTGAATAAGAGAATGTGTTGCTGTAGGGCTACCAAAAAGCAGGATTTCTTTACTCTCGTTTTCACCTGGTGCGGAACGGGATTGTTTTATTTCGTGTATACTTTGCGCAAGGTTGTCACTAATAATTGTTGTGTTACCCAAACCTTCATCCCGATAGCTATCGGGTTTCATTGTTCTTGACAAAACAATTTTGTGAACTTTACTATACCACTTTGAATGTTCTATGTCGTGCCTGGTTGCATTCGGCTTTTCAGCTGCGGTAGGCCAGTAATTTTCCATCATCTGGTATGTTACACGTCCATACAATGCAGTGTCGCTTTCGCTTATCCGCTTACCGACATGATCAAAAATTTCTTCATCAACCTTAATCCAGTCCATTTCTCCGTTCGGACCTGCTACAAAACCGTCAAGCGATATGTGCATGAATGAGATTATTTTTCTCATAGCGTTTTGGTTTTATTGTCTAAAGTTTGTTGTTGCCTTCATTCAATGACCGCTAACTTAAAAATAATCGAAAGTTTTTGCCTTCTTTCTATCACGCAACCTTTTGTAAAGCCACAGCAATAGATCGCCAATGCCAAATTGCGCAATAGCAAAACAGTTTTGCAAATACAACGCGGTGCCGCTGTGGTTTAATCCTGTGCATTAAAATGCTAGTAGAGAAATGCCTCACTTGCTTACTTTTCATTTCCCCAAAGCGTGGGGCTGTTGCCGTTGGCTTTTCTCCAGGCATCGCGCCACTTGTGCATTTCTACCACGCCAATTACCGGTTTGGGTTTCCGTTCGTTTACACCTGTAATGGCCGGCACTCTGGTCGCTTCGCTTTGGTACCAATAGGCTACTGTTGATAGTTCAAGTGTGAGGCAGTTGTTGTGGCCATGTTCAATCGTAAACATGCACGATTTATCGAAATACACCGGGTCGGTGATGAAGAAACGGTAGCAATGGGTGCGACCCAACCAGCCTGTTTCACCTGCATTTACCCGAGGATAACCAAAGTAGGGATGCATATAAATTTCTTTGGGGCTCCACGATGCATTGAAAAAATCTTCTGTGCCGGTTCCAATCATAGATGGCATTTGCTCGCCATCTATAAAAACCATTTCATCGCCTTCACCATACCACATGGGCGTGGGTGAGTTCACATAATAATTCACGCCAACAAATTGTCCTTTGCCTTTTATGTCGGCAATCAGGTAATTGTTTTTGCCGTCGTTATTCTTTCCCTGTTCACCCAACACGCCCCATTCGTTTTCACCATCGGGATTTGCATTGGTCACCTTGTAATTGTACCAGGCATGAAAGCGGCCTAAATCGGGAGGCAATTGTTTCATCTCGGTATAGTCAATGTTGAAGTACAGAGCGCCCATGTCGATGCCGGCCTGGTTTTCTATTTCTATGCGTGCACCTTTTGCAAAGGGCATGGCGAAATAACTGACCAATGCATTTCCATCCCTTGGCGCTGCGGCAAGGGGAGCGGAGATGAAATGATAACTTTCATCCCAACCTTGTCCGAAAAATGGGCCAACAGGGGCTTCTACAGAGGGGAAGCTGTTGCCATCCCAATACATGCGAATCACAATATCGTTGCGGGATAATGTTTCATGCGTGGGTGCAATAGTAATCCAGATGCGGTTGATGATACCTGCGCCTTTCACATCCAGAATCGTTGCCTTTTCACCCTTCTTCACCACCCAGCGGTCGGCATTGCCACCGGTGGAGTCGTGGCTGCTTACGTGCTTTGATTTTACATCTGTTTTGATTTTGGCAAGCGATGCAAAATCAACAGAAGGCTGTTGCGAAAAAGCTGATGCGGAGGTTGCAATAATTACCCACAAAGCAAGCATTGGTTTCATGGCGTTTGTTTTTATGGTCAATGGATTTTATTAGTTGAATGCGCAGTGGCAACCTTATAAATTTATGCAAATGCAGGTCATGGTTTTGGGTGAAAAAGGGTTTGTTGGCAATTCACATGGTATTGGGCTACTGCGCGGTGGCATTTTTGGTCAATCTCCTCCACCATTCAACCACCACTGCTGCCGCCCGCCAATTGGCACAGGAGTTTTACCGTTTTCAACTCTGAAATTTGATTATCTAAATGCATGCTCATGAAAACGATTAGCGGCTCTATTGCTATACTTCTTCTGTTCGTTACACTGCCGTCTTGCCATGGTTGGTGGATGGGTACGGTGAATGGCAACAACCATGTGATTTCCGAAAAGCGTTCAGTGGCTGGTTTCTCCAAAGTTTCTCTGGCAGGGCCTTTCGATGTGGAACTCACCCCGGGTGAGGAATATGCTGTGAGCATTGAAACCGATGAGAACCTGATGGAATACATCAATGTAGATAAGGATGGTAGCCGGCTGAAAATAAAGGTTCGCGAAGGCGTGAATATCCGCAGCCGCAATGGCATCAAAATAAAAATCAGCATGCCGAGAACAGATGCCGTTGATTTTGCAGGCAGCGGCACATTTCATGTAAATGGCACAATTCGCAACGATGAAAAAGTAAATATTTCCATGGCGGGCAGTGCCAGTTTTGAAGGCGCTTTCAGTTGCCCTGAAACAAAGTTTGAAATTGCCGGCAGCGGCAGCATCAACGCTTCGGGTCAAACACGCACCAGCGAAATTGACATTGCAGGCAGCGGGGATTACCTCGGTGATGAACTATTGGCGGAAGAAGTGAAAATTAGCATTGCGGGCAGCGGCAAAGCCCATGTTTATGCCAGCACAAAACTGAATATATCTATTGCCGGCAGCGGCGATGTGTTTTACAAAGGCAAGCCCGCTGATATCAAACAGAGCGTGGCAGGTTCAGGAAATATCCAGGCTGCGGATTAACAAGGGGCTGCATATCGAGGAGTATTAACCACAAAGGCACTGAGGAGGAATGAGGGACACTAAGGATATGTGTTTTGACTAAGCGGTTTTGGTGTTCCATTCTATCGCCGCATAAAAATCATGGGGTTTCAGAGGGTTTCTTGGTGCCTGAGTGGCTAATCACTCCCGCTCATTTGAGCAGTAATAAATATATTGCCGTCAAACTCCTGCTTCTTCATGGACGAAATGTTTCAACCCCGCACTGATTTGTCGAAACTTAGCGAAGCCGTCAGCCAGATTCGCAATGCCATCGGCAGCGTGATTGTTGGCCAAAGTGAAATGGTTGACCTGATGATTGCCGGCTTGCTGAGCGATGGTCACTTGTTGATTGAAGGTGTGCCCGGTGTTGCCAAAACGCTGGCTGCCAAATTGCTTGCACGTAGCATTGATGTGCCGTTTTCCCGGTTGCAGTTTACGCCCGACCTCATGCCAAGTGATGTGCTGGGTACCAGTATTTTCAATCCCAAAGACCTGCAGTTCCAGTTTAAGCCCGGTCCCATTTTTTCGAGCATTGTATTGATTGATGAAATAAACCGTGCCCCGGCAAAAACACAATCTGCGTTGTTTGAAGTGATGGAAGAGCGGCAGGCAACGGTGGATGGAAGCACTTACAAAATGCAGGAGCCTTTCATTGTGGTGGCTACGCAAAACCCGGTGGAGCAGGAGGGAACCTATCGGCTTCCCGAAGCACAAATCGACCGTTTCCTGTTTAAAATCAACGTGGGCTATCCCACGCTTAGTGAAGAGATCCTGATTCTGCAGCAACAACAACACGACACTGCTGCAGAATTGCTCGGGAAGGTGAAGCCTGTGTTGAATGCAGGCGATATTCATTACTTCCGCGGCCTTGTGAAGGGCATGGTGGTGGAACAGAAACTGCTTGAATTCATGGCACGCATTGTGGGCGAAACCCGCAACAATGCAGCATTGTACCTGGGTGCATCGCCCCGTGCATCGCTAGCTATCCTTAAAGCATCAAAAGCCATAGCGGCCATACGAGCCCGTGATTTTGTGGTTCCTGAAGACATCATCATGGTGGCACCGCATGTGCTTCGTCACCGCATTATTCTAACGCCCGAAAAAGAAATGGAAGGCTACACCGCCGATGATTTGGTGAAGCAGATGATTGAGAAAGTTGAAGTGCCACGGTAGTTGGTTGCTCGGAGTTCGTAGTCGGGAGACCGGAGACTTTGTTCCGGGGATGTAATTCCTCCCGTCATCTTTCATTCAATTCTAAGCTCATAGCTTGCAGCTCACAGCTATCTTTCAACAACCCACTGCATCAGCAATCCCGTGATGTAAGCGCCACCAGTGCCAATGGCATAGCCAAGCACGGCGAGCAACACGCCCACCGGAGCAAGTGAAGGAGAAAACGCTGCAGCTACTATCGGGGCACTTGCGGGCCCGCCAATATTGGCCTGGCTACCAACAGCCACAAAAAAGAATGGCGCCTTTATGAGCTTGGCAACACCAATCATAAACAGGATGTGAAAGGCCAGCCAGGTAAATGCTACCAACAGCAATTTTGGGTTGTCAAAAATGGCGAAGATGTTCATCTTCATGCCAAGGGTTGCCACCAACACATACAGCAACAACGTGCCGGTCTTTGACGCACCGGCATGGTCGAGGTCACGCACCTTGGTAAATGAAAGTGCAATGCCTACAACCGTTGCAATGAGAATGAGCCAGAAGAATTTAGTGGTGAGGCTGAACCTGGCAAGGCCCGGTGCATGAAGTTCAATAAAAGGCGCAATCCAGTCGGCACACAAATGCGCAAATCCTGTAACGCCAAATCCTACGCCTGCAATCAGTACCAGGTCGGTCAGCGATGGGTTCCGGTCGCCTTTGCTGTGATACAATTCCATTTTCTGCCGCAGGTTTTCAATAGCCGATGAATCGGCTTTCAACTTCTTGTCAAGTTTGGGGGCAATGCTTGCTCCGTACAGGAGAAAGGCCATCCACACATAGGCTGTCATCACATCCACCGTTATCATGGCGCTGAAAAGGTTGTCGCTGATTTTAAAAATTTCTTTCATAGCGGCCTGGTTGGCGCCTCCACCAATCCAACTTCCGGCAATGGCGGTAAGACCACGCCACACGGCATCGCTGCCGGTGCCACCTACTACTTTGGGATCAATGATTGTAAACAGCCATACAGCCAGCGGACCGCCCACCATTACACCAACACTGCCTGCCAAAAACATGATGATGGATTTTGTACCGAGTTTTTTTACAGCACTGATATCAACGGTGGATGTAAGCAACACCAGGCTTGCCGGCAGCAAAAAATCCCTGATAACAGGATAGAGCCCCGATTTTTCTCCATCAATGATGCCGAATGAATTGAACAACGATGGCAGGAAATAACAAAGCAGCAATGTAGGCACCACTTTGTAAAACTTTACCCACACAGGGCTCTTGCTGGATGAAGTATAAAACACAAACGAAAGAATAAGCAGCAGCAGGCCCAATACTACTGCATCGTTGGTGATAACGGCTGACAATTGCATGTGGCATAATTAATTGTTTTATGCCAACCAGCCAAGCAGCATTGCATTACAACAAATGCGTTTGTCAGAATTTAAAATTCCAGGTAATGCTGGGAATGATGGGGAAGATGGCCACTTTGTAAGCCTTGATAGTTTGCGTGCCTTGCAGCGGATCGCCTTCCTGGTCGAAGTATACAAAGTATGGATTGAGGCGACAGTATGTATTGTAAATGCTGAACACCCAACTGCTCTTGAACTTCTTGCTGCTGAATGGGTGAGGCACATAGGTGGCGCTGAGGTCGAGGCGGTGGTAGGCTTCCAGCCTGTAAGCATTGATGCGACTGTATTCCTGCGTGAGCACACCGCTCATGATGTAAAATCTTTCGGGAAATGTGGCTGCATTGCCACTGCCATAAACAAACACGCCACCGAATTTCCATTTAGGTGAAAGGTTGTAATTGGCCACTACACTCAGGTCGTGTCTGCGGTCATATTTGGCAGGATATTTTTGCCCGTTATTGAGGCTGTCGAAGCTGCGCCAAATCCAACTGAGTGTGTAGCCAATCCATCCTGTTAAACGTCCTTTGGTTTTGTTGATAAAGAACTCAGCACCGTAGCTCCAACCTTTGCCAAAAGTGAAATCAAGTTCAGGGTCATTGAGTGAAGGCGTATATCCTTCCTTGTATTCAATTTGGTGCTGCATGGTTTTATAATAAAGCTCCACGCTGGTTTCGCAAATGTTGTCTTTGAAATTGCGAAAATAGCCCACGGCGTATTGCATGCCATCCTGGGGTTGTACACGGTAAGTGCTGGGAACCCACAAATCGGTAGGCATGGTAGTGCCACTGTTGGTAGCAAGATGAATGTATTGCAGGTTACGTGTAACAGCGAGTTTCAATGAACTGTTTGAATCCAATGCATAGCGCATGGTAAAGCGTGGTTCAATGCCGCCATAGTGTTTCACTTTTTTGCCGGATGCATAATAAGTGCTGTCGGTGTGATTTCCGTTGATATCACTTTCAAACAGTGTGTATGGCCCCACCTGGTTGAAGCCACTTGCACGGATGCCGTAGTTGAGTTTTATTTTTTCGCTCACATCCCAATCGTCCTGGATGTAAATGGCATATTCTCTTGCATATTTCTTTTCAGTGTTGTTGGGATTAAATTCAGTACTGCCCTGCCTTCCGCTTAATTGGTTGGGTAGAAATGTGTGGTAGGTGTATTGTGCGCCAAACTTCACTTTGTGTTCAGGAATAGGAAAGAAATCGAAATCAATTTTTCCATTCAGGTCTTTGATGCCGCTGGAAAGAATGATGCGGAAATCATTTTGCGCAGCATCGAATTTGAATTTGTAATCGTTGTACACCAATGTGGTGTTGGCAAAAATTTTCTTGCTGAAAATATGATTCCAACGAACAGTGGCAGTGCTGTTGCCCCATGGAATGCTGGTATTGAACTGCCGTTGTTTATTGTTGAAGTCAAACACATCGCGACCGAAATAACCACTCAGGAAAAGCCGGTCTTTGGTACTCAGCCTGAAATTCATTTTGGCATTGATGTCGTAGAAATAATAACCGCTTCCATACAGGTTGGCATCCTTTGAAATAAAGGGTTGCACCAAAGCATCAATGTAAGTGCGGCGGGCTGCCAAAAGAAAAGATGACTTTCCTTTTTGAATGGGGCCCTGTAAGGCAATTCTTGAAGCAATGGTTCCAATGCCACCTTCACCTTCAAATTTTTCGTTGTTGCCATCTTTCATGGTTACATCCACCACGCTGCTTAGCCTGCCGCCGTATTGTGCAGGCATGCCTCCTTTGATGAGTGAAACATTTTTGATGGCATCGCCGTTAAAAACCGAAAAGAAACCAAAGAGGTGGCCGGTGTTGTACACTACGGCATCATCGAGTATGATAAGGTTTTGATCGGGGCCACCACCACGCACATACAGGCCTGCATTGCCTTCGCCTGCGTTGCGAACTCCGGGAAGCAATTGCAATGCTTTTAAAATATCCACCTCGCCCATGAAAGCAGGAATCTGTTTTATCCTGTCCATGGTCAGGTCTACCTTGCCCATTTGTGCACTCTGCACATTACTTTCCTTGCGGCGGCCAACTACGGTAACCGATGCATTGTAAAAGGAAGCCGGCACCAAACGCACCTCGGTTTGACGGCTGGCATCTGCCTTTAAAGCCAGCAGTTTTGTTTGATAGCCAACAAATGAAACGGCAATCAAATATTCACCCTTTTCGAGTGTCAGCGAAAAGAAACCATATGAGTTGGAAGTAACACCCTTGGATGAACCATCTACTGCAACGTTAGCACCCTGCAAGGTTTCCCCGGTGAGTGAGTCTTTTACAAAACCGCTGATAGTTACTTTTTGTGCAGCACCCGATAGGCAGCCGGCCAATTGCAGTAGCAATGCTATGCTTGCAGTTAAGAGGACAAATGTGTGGCGGTGAAGCAAATGCATGTGCTTTTGGAAAGTGTTGTTGGAAAGTATTACCGCAACAAGACAAAATTGTTATTGGAAACTGATAGAGTCTTTCACTTCACCACAATGCAGCATCTTGCTTCCGAAGTATGGATTCATGATGGTGGAATCATTGCTGAGCCACGATGCGCCTGCATTGTCGAAAGCCATGGGGCAAAAATCCTGGTACACTTTTGAGCCACGGTACTGCACGGAGCGCAGCAAGTCGAAAAATGCATCGCTCACCGATTGAAATGACTTTCGTTTTGCTTCAATATCATTGGCTGCCAGCACCTGCAAAGCTGCAGTGCCAATATTTGTTTTCAGCATTCTGGCAAGGTTTACAATATTGCTGTCGGCCTTTAGTTCATCAAGCGATAGCTCTTCGATATTTTTTACGAAGGCTGCAGCATGCAGGTTAATGCTCGCCGTATCGCTGTTTACAAAGCCATCTTTCATGAGGTAGTAAGACTGAAGCGGTATACTCAGCCTGATGGAAAATGAATCAGAATTTTTGCTGATGGACAATGGATTTGGTGGAGTGTGTTCGGCACCCGTTTCTTTTTTTGCCTGGTAATAGCGCCAGCCCAAAATCAAAGCAAGTGCAATTATGATGATGATGATGAATCCCCTTTTCTGCATTGAAAAAAATTTGGCCAAAGGTAAGCGGAGGGCTGCCTAAATGAAAGCAAGCCTGCAAAAGGCAGGTTAAAATGAAAGGATGATGAAAGGCAGGAGTATGGTATCCATATTCGCCAAAAGTTTTGCATACCTCAAACCTTACTTTTGCGCCATGCTCGCAGGCTTTAATAATCTCACTTTTGAATTTGGCGCCAGAACCATTGTGGAAAACGCCACCTGGCACATTCATCTCAATGAAAGAATTGGATTGATTGGATACAACGGCACGGGAAAATCAACCTTGCTAAGGTTGTTGGTGGGTGAATACCTTCCATCGGCAGGTAAAGTGGAACGTGGCCGCAATGTACAGATTGGATTTTTGCACCAGGACCTCCTCAGCACCGAAATTGAAAAGCCGGTGATTGAAGTGGCAAAGGATGCGTTTGCAAAGGCAAGAGAACTGGAGCAGCAATTGCACCAGTTGGAATTGCAACTGCACGATAAACCGGATGATGAAATATTGCTCCACCAGTACGCCCACCTCCTGCACGATTTTGATGAAGCCGGTGGTTATAGCATGGAGCACCAGAGCGAAGAAGTTTTGCATGGATTGGGTTTCGAAACAGACCAGTTTCAGAAACCTTTTAACCAATTCAGCGGCGGATGGCGGATGCGGGTTTTGCTGGCAAAAATGATATTGCAAAGTCCCGATATATTGCTGCTTGATGAACCTACCAACCACCTCGATCTGCCATCCATTGAATGGTTGGAAAAATACCTGGTGCATTACCCGGGCAGTGTGGTGATTGTGAGTCACGACAAATTTTTCCTCAACCGCATGGTGACGAAAATAGTTGAATTGTACCAGCAGCAATTGAACATCTACAGCGGCAATTTTGATTTCTATGAAAAAGAAAAGGCCGAGCGGATTGCTGTACAGAAAAGGGCTTTCGAAAATCAGCAGGAATACATCCGGCAGCAGGAAAGATTCATTGAACGGTTTCGTTCCAAAGCCACGAAGGCTGCGCAGGCACAAAGCGCCATCAAGCGGCTGGATAAACTTGACAGGGTGGAAGATGTGGAATTGGAGCGACCCAATATCAAAATCAATTTCATGGTAGGGCAGCAGCCCGGCCGTACCATTTGCACGCTGAAGCATATCAGCAAATCATTTGGACCAGTTGAGATTTTGCAGGATACCGGTGACGAAATATTCAGGGGCGATAAGGTTGCCCTGATTGGCGCCAACGGAAAAGGAAAATCAACCTTACTGCGCATAATTGCTGGCACGGAGAAATTTGAAGGCCAGCGCATTCCGGGCCATAATGTGCAAGATGCGTTTTATGCGCAGCACCAATTAGAGGCGCTCAATGTTGACCACACAGTGCTGGAAGAAATGGCAACCAGCCGTGCCGGAAAAACAGAACTTGAATACCGGAGTTTGCTGGGTTGTTTTCTCTTCAGTGGCGAGGATGCCGACAAGAAAATAAAAGTGCTGAGTGGAGGTGAAAAGGCAAGGGTGGCGTTGGCAAAAACCATTGTAAGCAAGGCCAACTTTCTGCTGTTGGATGAACCCACCAACCACCTGGATATGCACAGTGTTGATTTGCTGATTGAGGCACTCACCAAATACGAAGGCACATACATCATTGTAAGCCATGATCGTTATTTCATTTCACGCACCTGCAATGTGTTCTGGGAAATCATCGACCACAAAATCCGCGAGTTCAGGGGAACATACGATGAGTATGTGGTTTGGAAAGAAAAATTACTTGCTGCCAAGGCAACAGTTGCGGCACAGGCAGAAGCAGCCGCTGATCCGCAGCCAGTTGTTGTTGAAACCATTCCAACTACAGTTGAAATTAAGCGCCAGCCTGTAAACAAAGAATTGCAGAAAAATTATCAGCGTCTTCAAAAGCTGTTTGAAAAAGCAGAATTGCAACTTGGGCAATTACAGCAGCGTAAAGCTGAATCAGAGGCATTGCTGGCCGACCCTGGTGTATATGCAAACAAGGATCGGTTTTTGGAGGTTGAAGGAACGTACAAGAAACTGGTTGTCGAAATTGACAGGCAACAGCAGCAATACGAACAGGTGTTTACAGAGTTGATGGAGGCAGAAGAAAAGATGAAAGCATGATTATTGCTTTTTTGTCCAGCGTCGCAATTTCTTGAACGATACATCCATTAGCGGATATTCCTTCGGATTGGGCAGGTAGTAATGCCACCATTCTGTTTCAAGCGCCACAAATCCAAAATACTCCATGATGTTGCGCAGCATTTGCCTGTTCGCAAGGATGTCGTTTGGCAGGTTTTTGAAATCATGATGGGCTGTGTCCGTAAAGTTGTCGAAGCCTGTAGGCATGGGCACAAGTCTGCCGGATTCTTTTTCCACCAAACCCAGGTCCACCGCAATGCCGCGGTTGTGGCCACTGCCATTGGCTGGGTTTGCAGCATAGCGATCGTCCGGCACTATTTCCCACATTTTCAGCGTAACTGCGTATGGCCGGTAGGCATCATACACCACCAGTGCAAGGTTCAGCTTTGCCAATGAATCCTGAACTGATTTCAGTTTAGTTGCTGCTGGTCTGCGCAGGAAGAGACGTGGATGGTGATACAACTGTTGCCCTGTGAAATTTTGGGTGGTAGCGTACCAAATATCTGTTCGCAGGCCCGGCATCCATTTTTCAAGGTCAATCATCTGCATGGAATCGCGTTTTGCTACCTGGTTTTTGTAAGCTTTATGGGTGGTGTTCAGGTTCAGGTGATAGGGATTGGATGCTTGACCAAGACCCTCAATCGCCAGCAATACTCCTGCCATCACCAGGTAATTTGATAAAAAACGCCTCCATATTGCTGCAGACAAGGTGACTGAAATTGGCCTTTTTTGGGACAATTTGTCGGAATTTTTGTTAAAAGGAAGGGGGCCTGCAGATTTTGACTTTTGGAAAAGCTTCATTTTCAAACAATTAATAGTTTCTTTGCCGCAAGCTGAATCATTGGCTAAAATATTTTGGTCACCCGGCAAACGGAGAGGAGGGGGAATACTGTTCCTCAGAAAAACCGAAATCAAATATCAGGCGCATGAAATTATTAAAGAACATATTTTCATTTTACACGGTAGCGGCTATGATGGTGTTGCTTTCAGCAACATTATCGGTAAATGCCTATGCCTCAAAAAATGAAAAGAAAGATGCAGCTAAAGAAGAAAAGGAAAGTACCATACGAACTGGCATGGCTAGCTGGTATGGCAAAGGGTTTCATGGAAAAAAGACTGCAAACGGCGATGTGTTCGATTTAAACAAATTCACCTGCGCCAGCAATAAATATTCATTGGGTACCTGGCTTCGCGTTACCAATTTCAGAACAGGCAAATCGGTTGTGGTGATGGTGAATGACCGCATGCATCCCCGCATGAAGCGCATTGTTGACCTGAGCAGAGGTGCTGCCCGTGAAATTGGAATGGTAAGCAACGGCATCATCAAAGTGCAGGTAGAAAACCTGGGAAGGTCGTTGCCGGAAGGCGGAGTACAAAGGGATTAGAATTTCATCTAACAGATTTACGATAATCAGAAGCCATCTTTAAACAGATGGTTTTTTTGTGCGGTCCTTATCCACAATATGTACATCTTTCCGAAAATTTTTACCAGCAGCATTTCAGGTAACCATATTTTTGTTTGAACTAAATGCGCACTTATGAGAAAAGTATGTCTTGGCATTATAGGCCTTGCTTTGTTCAGCGTAGCTTTTGGACAGGAAAAAGATAAATACAGGAAATCGGCCACACTGGCGATTAACTTCGGCATGATGGACTTCAAAACTCCTCAATCCATCAAGACGTCATCTGCAGGTTCAGTATTGGGAAATGGAAACTGGGCTAAGGTTAGCGACATGAGCCCTGCATTAGGCATTTCCTTCATGAAAGGTATTTCCAACTATTTCGATTACTGCGTGAGTGGATATTTCAGTTCAGTTGATTACCCTTTCAGAGATAAAACCACGCCAGAAGGTTCATCCAGTCCATTGGGTGAATTTGATGCCAGTGTTCGAATGAAGATGCTAACAGACAACTTCATTCTTGTTCCGTACCTGAAGGCAGGTATAGGCGGTTCTATTTACAAAGGCAGCAAACTTGATGCTTTTATGCCAGTAGGTGCAGGACTGCAATTGAAACTTTCCACACAGACTTTCCTGGTTTCTGATTTTGAATACAGGTTACCTGTAACACAACGTGCAAACTATCATTTCCTGTATTCAATTGGTATTGCTACAGGTATTGGCAAGAAGTAGTTTGAGCCAGGTAAGACCAGTTTAATTTGACTTTATCACAGGAATTAAAAGGCGCTCCAAAAGGGGCGCCTTTTGTGTGCAAGGCAATGAGAAACTTTGCCAGGAATTAATGCTTGGCGGCATGAGAGATTTTCGCAGAGTTCATTTTAAACAAGGACTTGTAAGCTTCCCTCTTATTTGATGGAGCAGCATCATTGGTCCATGTGAAGAGAAGGAATAACTGAATTATTGGGCCGGCAACCTATTCGGCCTTTTAAATAAAAAGCCCCGGCGTCGACACGTCGGGACTTTTGGAATGGTTTGATTAAGATCTATTGCTAAAGTAGTGGAATTTCAATTTAATATTCAATGAAAAAAATGGATTTGCAATTAGAATTCAAAAATGACCGAAATGAAAAATCCGGATGCATTACATCCGGATTTTCCAATACTGAAAATGGGTTATTTATTGCTGTTTGATTTCAATTTTCAAAGTATTCTCACCTTCTTTCAACAAGCTTTTGTATTTGTTGAATGTTGCAGAATCCTGCTCGTTGCCATTAATGAAAAGCTTACCATTTTTAATTTCGATAGTAAAGTTTTTTCCATCTACAAGGCCATCTTTTTTTATGGCAGCTACCAGTGGCGATTCCTGCGTTGCAGTTGAATCATTTCCCATTTTCTTTTCTACTGTCACTTCAATAGTTTGCCGGTTGCCGTTTTCGGCATGAGCATTGGTACCGTGCAATTGAGCCAGCGTTGGTGCAATCACCAGCGATACAATAGACATCAGTTTAATGAGAATGTTCATGGATGGACCAGAAGTATCTTTAAAAGGATCACCTACAGTATCACCAGTTACAGATGCTTTGTGCGGCTCACTTTTCTTGTAGAAAATTTCACCGTTTATTTCTGCTCCTTTTTCAAAGGTCTTCTTAGCGTTATCCCATGCGCCGCCTGCATTGTTTTGGAACATTCCCATCAGTACACCACTTACGGTAGCACCTGCCAGGAAACCACCCAGCGCTTCGGGGCCCATAACAAAGCCGATGATCAATGGCGAAAGGATTGCAATAGCACCTGGCAGCATCATCTTCTTGATAGATGCTTCTGTAGAAATGGCAACACATTTGTCGTATTCAGGCTTTCCCTTTCCTTCCATAATGCCGGTGATGGTGCGGAACTGACGGCGCACTTCTTCAACCATGGCCATGGCAGCTTGTCCAACAGCCTTAATGGCCAGCGATGAGAAGAGAAAAGGAATCATGCCACCTACAAATAAACAGGCGAGTACTTCAGCCTTGTAAATATCAATACCCTTGATTCCTGCAACACCAACAAATGCAGCAAAGAGTGCAAGGGCTGTCAATGCTGCCGATGCAATGGCGAATCCTTTTCCGGTTGCAGCTGTTGTGTTACCAACAGCGTCAAGGATGTCGGTTTTTTCACGCACCTCTTTTGGCAATTCGCTCATTTCGGCAATACCGCCCGCATTGTCGGCAATAGGGCCAAAAGCATCAATTGCCAGTTGCATAGCGGTGGTGGCCATCATACCTGCGGCTGCAATGGCTACACCATAAAGGCCGGCACATAGAAACGAGCCGTAAATACCACCGGCTAATACCAAAATAGGTAGCATCGTTGATTCCATTCCAACCGCCAGACCGCCAATTACGTTAGTAGCGTGGCCGGTGGCACTTTGCCTGATGATGCTCAGCACAGGACGTTTGCCGATAGCAGTATAATACTCAGTTATAATGCTCATAAGGGTACCCACCGCAAGACCAACTACAATTGCGCCCATTACCCCGTTGCGGGTAAATTCATGGCCACGGAGCGTCATGTTGGTGTTTGGCAACAGCCAATAAACCAATCCGGCTGATGCAAAAGCTGTGAGGATAATGGAACCCCAGTTGCCCATGTTGAGTGCTTTCTGAACTGTATCGGTATTCAATCCGGCATTTTCGCTGATGCGAACAAAGAAGGTGCCAATGATGGAGAAAATGATGCCGATTCCCGCAATCATCATCGGCAGGAAAATGGGAGCAAGGCCGCCGAATGCATCGTTTGAAATCGTTTCCTGGCCAAGTACCATGGTTGCCAGCACAGTGGCTACATATGAGCCAAAAAGGTCGGCGCCCATACCTGCTACGTCGCCTACGTTGTCGCCAACATTGTCGGCAATAGTGGCTGGGTTGCGTGGGTCATCTTCCGGAATGCCGGCTTCCACTTTGCCCACAAGGTCAGCGCCTACATCCGCAGCTTTTGTATAAATGCCACCGCCCACACGGGCAAACAGTGCAATGGATTCAGCACCCAGCGAGAAGCCGGTTAGTACTTCAATCGTCCGAATCATTTCGGGGCCAGTTGAGGCTGAACCACCTGGAACAAAAATCATTTTGAAAATGATGAAGAGGCTGCCGAGGCCCAGAACAGCAAGGCCTGCAACACCGAGGCCCATTACCGAACCACCGGTAAAAGAAACATTGAGTGCCTTGGCAAGGCTGGTTTGGGCAGCATTGGCAGTGCGAACATTGGCTTTCGTAGCTATGCGCATTCCAACGTAGCCTGCGGTAGCGCTTAGCACAGCTCCTATTACAAAAGCCACAGCAATCAGCGGGTGGCTGCTGGGGTTGCTCATGGCCATTACAGCCAGCAATACAGCCACTATGCCCACGAAGTATCCAAGAATTCGCCATTCGGCTTTCAGGAAGGCCATGGCACCTTCGGCTATGTACTTACTGATTTCCTGCATTCGGGCATTGCCAGGGTCCTGGCTGCTTACCCACTTAAACTTGAGGAACGTGTACAACAACCCAACAATACCCATGGCCGGTACAGCGTAGATCAAATTCTCCATAAAGTTTTTTGAACTTGTTTTTAAAAGGTCGGCAAAGATAGGGGAACAGGTTTATGCTCAAGCTAAAATGCCTTGCATTGGGGAAAACCGTTACGGCAAAGGATTTCACGCACCTGTATTTACCTGTTGCTGCACTACAAATACCTTTCTTTAATTAATGCTACATGGTGCAATACATGGCCAACCATGATAAAACCAATGGCATTTACAGTAATGCTTTTGCCGGATGCTGTGCCGGTTCTAAGCAAATCAACCGATTGCATGTTTTTGAACAGAAAAATGGTTGTCCTGCGCAGGAGTATCATTTCTTCCGACAGGTTGACGATGCTTCTGTTGGTTGCAGGTGCATTGGCTGCGTAGCTGTTTTCATCGAAAGTGGGAAGCGGTTGTTGCTCGCCACGGGCGATGCACAAGGCACGATAGGCAAAAACTCTTTCGGTGTCAATCAGGTGCTGCAGCAGTTGTGCCATCGTCCATTTGCCTTCGGCATAGGCATACCCTGCTTTTTGTGGTGGAATTGACTGCAGAAAGTTTTCCAATGGCTCCAGCGAATTTTCCATTACCTGCATGAGTTCCAGGCCGGTAGCAAGATGGATGTATTGGTGATAGAATGGGGCGTAATCGCCTTCAACAGGTCGGGGCATAACAATTGTTTTGGTGTAGTGAGAGCTCCAACATACAAACAAAAGTCCAACTGTTCACTTTGATTTACTCACCTTGTCGGCAAGAACAACGGCATTGTATGCATTTACAATACCCCCTGTTTTGCAGGCTTCCATCATCAGTAGTTTCTCTTTCTTTTCGCCACCTGGTTTTGGAAAGAATTCATGCTTGAGGGTGGTATCTACCGAGGCTTCGATGATATGCTTCACTTCAAGTGCAGTGAGTTTGGGATAGTAACTCCTGATGAGGGCGGCGATACCGCTTACCACAGGTGCTGCCATGCTGGTTCCTTGTTGAAAAGAGTAGCCATTGCCGGGCGGTACGGTTGAATAAATTTTTACACCAGGTGCCAGCACATCCACAGAATGAATGCCATAATTGGTGAAATCAGCTATAAGGCCACCCCGAATACTGCTGTCGCTGCTGGCGCCAACAGTGATGATGTTACTAGCCTCCACGCCATCGTTGAAAATAGCGGAAGGATATTGCTCCACGCTGTCGAGGTCAATGCCATCATTGCCAGCCGCATGAATAATGAGCACATCTTTAGATGCGGCATACCGGATGGCTTCATCCACCCATTTCTTTTTGGGGCTAACCGTTTTGCCAAAACTCATGTTGATGATTTTGGCGCCGTTGTCCACTGCATACCGAATGCCTAATGCCACATCCTTGTCGTGCTCATCGCCCTTGGGTACTACCCGCACACTCATGATGCGAACATTGTTTGCCACGCCATTAATACCAATATTGTTGTTGCGTATGGCGCCAATAATACCCGACACATGTGATCCATGCAGCGAACTTCCGCCCATCACATCGCCATTGCCAAAATCGCGGCTTTGCCAGTTGTCTTCATCATCGCCTGTTATCTGTTGCCTGAAGTTGATGGCAGGCCTTTCCTTCAGGTAAATGAGGTCCTCCTTGGTGGCAATGAACTCACCAATCTCTTCCATAAATTCAAGATTGGTTTCTTCAGGTTCTATTTGAAGCAGGCTGAAAATGCGGATATAGTTCAGTTTGGCCTTTTTACCCTCACTGTCTTTGGGTGTAAAGTTTTCGAGGTCGGCCACAGTGAATTCCTTTACGCCCATCTGTGCACAGATGATGGAATCATATCCCAACATTGTTTTTTGGGTGGCCTGAACAATCTTCAGCAGGAAGCGATCTTCATCGGTTACCTGAATGGCTTTGTTTACCTGCAACCAGAGCTTGTATTGTTCTTTCTGTTTTTCATCGAGGTGGGCTGTGTCGGTTATCTTTCCTTCGAAAACAGGGCTGAGTATATGGTAAAGCCTTGCAGCTTCCGATGATTCCTTCTCCACATTTTCACCCTTTGGGTTGCCGAGAAAATTCCATCCATGCACATCATCTACATAGCCATTTTTATCATCATCTATTCCATTGCCGGCAATTTCCTGCGGGTTATTCCAGAGCACTTGTTTCAAGTCTTCGTGGGTAGTGTCAATGCCACCATCGAGCACGGCCACCACAACGGGTGAAGTTTTTTTGCCATCCAGGAAATCATAGGCTTTTTGCAGTGAAATGCCAAAGTAGCCGTCGTTGTGCAGGTCGAGCAGGTGCCAGCCTTTCACAACAGGTTTTTGTGCTGCAACAAAAATTGTACTGGCCAGTAGAACAGGTAAGAACAGCAAACGTCGGGATATAGCCATGCATGCAAAGTTGGGATGGAACTGCTTGTGTTGATTGTCAGAACTTGTTAAATGAGTGCATCATGGAAAGCAGGTAGCTGGCATACACCATTATTCCCAGCAGCAAAATGACACGGCTTTGAATAAACTGGTTACTGAAGGCATTTGGATAACCCAAATCAAAGAACCGCTCGTACAACCGGTGATTGACCAGGGCAAAAAGCGTCAGGTAAACTGCATGAATGAAGATGGCAATCCAGCGGATGTATTGGTTGAAATACCATCCGGCCAGCATCATGCAGCAGCCATAAACAATGGTTAGCACAATAATCATACGCATGCTTGTGCCCAGTAACTCATTGGCCTGTTTGCGTTCTTTTTCCTGCAATTGCATCCCTGCTTTTGCAAGTATGGTGCGTGACCAATATAATGCCGCAAACAAAAGCATTGTGGCAATGAAGCCTTGTATTTCCCGGTTGATGAACATTTTCTTGGGTGAGGTTTTACAGGTTGAACTGAATGCCTTGTGCCAATGGCAAATTTGTGCTGTAGTTAATAGTGTTGGTTTGCCTGCGCATGTAATTTTTCCATGCATCACTGCCACTCTCGCGGCCACCGCCCGTTTCTTTTTCACCGCCAAATGCGCCACCTATTTCAGCACCGCTGGTGCCGATGTTCACATTGGCGATGCCGCAATCGCTACCACTGCAACTTAGAAAAGTTTCGGCTTCGCGAAGGTTCAGCGTCATGATGGCCGATGACAATCCCTGCGGCACACCGTTCTGCATAGCAATCGCTTCCTCGAGTGTGTTGTATTTCATGATGTACAGAATGGGGGCAAAGGTTTCGGTTTGCACAATCGGCATTTCAGGCCTCACTTCAGCAATGCAGGGTATTACATAACAGCCGCTTTCAAATCCTTCGCCTTCCAGCACACTACCTTCCACTGCAAAATTGCCTCCCTGGCCAATGCATGCATCAATGGCCTGGCTGTAGCGGGTTACGGCATCCTTATCAATAAGTGGCCCCACGTGGTTCGATGCATCCAGCGGGTCACCGATGCGCAGCTGGCTGTAAGCCTTTACCAGCCGGGTTTTGAAGGCTTCGTACACTGATTCGTGAATGATGAGCCTGCGGGTGGAAGTGCATCTTTGACCAGCAGTGCCCACAGCACCAAATACACAGCCAATCAATGCCATGTCGAGGTCGGCATGCTGGCTGATGATGATGGCATTGTTGCCTCCCAGTTCGAGCAGACTGCGGCCCAGCCTGGCTGCAACGGCGGCGCCCACCTCTTTGCCCATGCGTGTGCTGCCGGTGGCGCTGATGAGCGGAATGCGATGGTCGCTGCTCATCCATTCTCCCACATGGCGACCTCCCTGGATAATGCAGCTAACGCCTTCCGGCACATGATTGCGGGCAAATACTTCGGCCACAAGGTGTTGACAAGCTATAGAACAAAGTGGCGCTTTTTCCGATGCCTTCCATACGCAGGTATTTCCGCAAACCCATGCCAGCATAGCATTCCAGCTCCACACGGCTACCGGAAAATTGAAGGCGCTGATGATGCCCACCACACCCAAGGGATGCCACTGTTCATACATACGATGGCCCGGCCTTTCACTGTGCATAGCAAGTCCATATAGCTGTCGGCTGAGACCAACCGCAAAGTCGCAGATATCAATCATTTCCTGCACTTCGCCCAATCCTTCCTGCAGGCTCTTGCCCATTTCATAACTCACCAGGCTTCCCAGTTCGTATTTGTTGGCACGCAAGGCTTCGCCTACCTGCCGCACCATTTCGCCACGGCGTGGTGCCGGCCAGCTGCGCCATTCGGTAAATGCTTCAGTCGCTTTGGTGATTACGGTGTTATAAGCTGCTTCATCTGTGGCTTCTGTATTGCCAATCAGTTGCGCATCTACCGGTGAAATTGATTGAAGGGTATTGCCGGGGCAACTTATCCATTCCATACCGGTGGAAGTTCCCTGGTTGTGTTCATTGATTTTCAGGCTTCGCAAAAAACTTTTCATAGAAACGAACGGTATTGGTAAACAAGCAATTTCGTTGCCCGAAAGGTAGGTCATCTATGAAAACCAATTGGCAGTGTGGCAAACACATGGATTAAGAATCCCTCATGAAGAGAAATGGTAAGGTCGTGCTGCTATGAACGACAAAAGTGATTTATCGTTTTGCAGCAGCAAGATGGTTTTGAATGCGAATGATCAACTACAACTTGCCAATCTGCCATTGCACGCCACCACTCATCCATCTTCCCGGCATCACCGAACCCAGCAGGTCGCTGTATTGAATATCGGTTACGTTGTCGGCCTGCCCAAACACCTGTAAGCCTTTCCACAGGCGGGCTGAGGCCTTCAGGTTCATTACAAAATAGCTGGGTGTAATTGTGGCATGAATGGAACTTGCACTGCGTTCCTTCCGCACTTTGTACAATCCGTTTACCGACAACGAAAACCGCCC
>JBBIOQ010000026.1:36392-40136 GCA_037443285.1 Sphingobacteriales bacterium
AAATTGGCGAGGAATTTTGCATGTGAACTGATGTAAAAACCCGGCTCGCTGCCATCGCTGCTGCTGTTCAGCCACACCAGTCCTGCATTCAGTTGCAGGCTGCTTTTTTCTGAAAAATGTTGCAGGTAGGTGGCGTCGTTTTCCCAGCCTGTGGTGAGTACATGCGCAATGTTTTTTGCCAGTGCATAAGTGCCGTTGGGTACCAGGTTGTCCTTGCGAGGCATGTTGGCATAGGGCGTATTCACAAAGTCAATTAATTGATTTTGATCGCGGCTGAAAAACGTGGAAGCCAATTTGAAATGTTTTCCCAGCCACAGGTCGGCGCCGGCTTCATAGCTCCACGAAGTTTCGGCGGTAAGGTCGGGATTGCCGATGCTGCCACTTACTACCAAAGCTTTGTTGTAGTTATTGAATCGTTCGGTGAAATCGGCATCGCGAATGGTGCGGCCAACGCTGCCACGCAGTTGATAAATGCTGCGGCGGTAGGATACATTGAGTTGCGGCACCAATTCAAAACCACCGCGTTGGTTGTAGTCAAAACGAATAGCAGGTTCAATGTGAAAATATTCACCTGCCTGTTGCCGCCAAATTCCAAATACACCCGTCTGCCACACGCTGTGATTGCCGCGGTCGTTGCTTGTTATTTGTTTATCCACGAATTGAACACCAGTCACCAATGTGGACTTTTGGCTGATGGTAAATTCTGCTGTGCTCAGCAACTGTGTAACGGAAGAATTGTTCTGGTTGGGGCTTACTTTGGGGTTGAAGGTGTAGCGGTCGTCCACTTTTTTGTAACCTGCTTCCAGCCGCCATTTCAGTTTTGCCGAATTGTAGCCTGTCTGCACATGATTCCACCAGGTTTTCACCCGCTCTGTTGCCGTGTCGCTTACGAACGATGTATAGAAATTTTGTGCTGAAAAATCGCGGAAATCATAGGCAGAACGTGCAGCTGCATACCAGTGTTCATTGAAATTGTGGCGGTACGAAAGTGAAGCAGTGGTGAGGTCGAAATAACCATTGGTACCTCGCTGCGGTTGACCATCGGCATGGTTGGTGAGGATGCCACCGGCCAGCATGTCATTGGTTGTGCGCCATTCGCCACCTGCATTGGCAGTAAGCAAACCATATTGGCCGGCAGCCACCTGTGCCTGTGCCGAAGATGTTTTTTTGTTGCTGAACGATTTGGTGATGATATTGATAACACCGCCCACAGCTTCGGTTCCGTAGATGGCAGAGGCAGCGCCCTTGAGCACTTCAATGCGTTCAATTTCGGAAGGGGCAATGGGAATGTAGCTGTTGAAATGGCCGGTAAGCGGGTCGTTGAGCCTGATGCCATCGAGCACCACCAGCACTTGCTGAAAGGTGCCGCCGCGAATGACGATATCGCTTTGCGCACCCATGGGCCCGCGGGCCTGCACTTCTACACCCGGAATGTAGCGCAGCAATTCATCCACAGAATGCACGGGCAATTGCGAAAAACTTTCCCCTTTCATCACTACAATATTTCTTCCTGTAGTCGATGCTTTTACGGGTGAAATACCGGCTGTGATGGTTACCGGGTCAAGCCCCGTGCTGCTGGTATCCTGCGAAAAAAGTTTGCATGAAATGAGTATCAGAAAAATCAGCAGAAATCTTCTGTTCATGAAATTGCGGCTTTTGATGGCGGGCAAATATAGCGGCATTGAGGAAAGACGATTCACAGTGCTATGATCCTTCATGCACTCTTTTCCTCATTGCGACAACCTATAGTGCTTAAGTTTGTTTTACCCAAAAAATCAATTTAATGAAATGTCATAAGCAACCGCTTTCCAACAGGGTATGGGTTTGCAGGCATTCCATTTGACCAAATTAACAGCCGCCCAAGGCGGCGAAATAAAACAGATACCCATGAAAAAACTTTCTTTCTTCCTGCTTGCGGCTATTGTGCTGGCAAGCTTTTCTTTTTTGCCCGGTGAAAAAATGGACGAAGGAGAATTCATAGAATCGGCCGGGTTGAAAATCGGCAAAGGCTTTGAGGCAAAAGTGGTATTGAATGCCCTTGGCCGCAACAGGCATTTGACGGTTGCACCTAATGGCGATGTGTTTGTAAAACTCGAAAGGCTCAAAGGCGGCAATGGCATCTATCATTTCAAACGCAACACTGCCACCGGCATGCTCGATTCGGTGGAAGCATTCGGCAATTACATTGGCACTGGTATGGTAGTGAAGGATGGCTATTTGTATGCATCGAGCGATGATGCGGTGTATCGTTATAAACTCGAAAACAATTTTAAAGTAATGGATGCCGCCAACCCGGAAGTACTGGTGGAAAAATTATGGAGCCGCAGGCAGCATTCATCCAAAAGCATTGCGCTTGACAATGCAGGCAACCTGTTTGTAAACATTGGGGCACCCAGTAATTCCTGCCAGGTAACCGACCGCACCGCAGGATCACCCGGCCAGGACCCTTGCCCAATTCTCGATTCGGCTGGTGGCATCTGGCAGTTCAAAGCAAGTGTGCAGCACCAGTCGTACAATAATGGCGTTCGGTATGCAACAGGCCTTCGCAACGTGGTAGGGCTTGACTGGAATATGCAGGTGAATGAATTGTTTGTGATGCAGCATGGCCGCGACCAGTTGGGGCAATTGTTTCCCAACCTGTACAATGATGAACAGAATGCCGAGTTGCCGTCGGAGGAATTTTTCATGGCAACAAAAGGTTCAGATTTCGGATGGCCTTATTGCTACTACGATCATTTGCAGAAGAAAAAAATATTGGCGCCCGAGTTTGGCGGCGATGGTAAAAAGCAGGGCCGCTGTGCCGATAAGGGACAGCCCATCATGGCTTTTCCCGGGCACTGGGCTCCCAATGCAGTATTGTTTTATACCGGCACCCAATTTCCTGATCGTTATAAAAATGGTGCTTTCATTGCCTTTCATGGCAGTTGGAACAGGGCCCCGCTGCGGCAGGCCGGTTATTGTGTTGTGTTTGTTCCATTTAAGGATGGCAAGCCAACCGGTAGCTACGAAATATTTGCCGATGGATTTACGCAGAAGGAATACATCATGGCCACCGGCGATGCCAAATACCGCCCCTGCGGCCTGGCGCAAACACCCGATGGCAGCTTGTTAATCAGCGATTCGAAAGAAGGCAGGATTTGGGAGATAAAGTGGAAGGGGTAGAGGGAAGGTGAAGGATATATGGCGTGGGGTTTGGGGTAAAAGGTATAAGGCGAAAGGCGTGCAGCGTGTAGCGTAAAGCATTTAGCATGCAGCATGCAGCATTCACCTGGCAGCTACTACTTTTGCCCTTCAAAAATTTTAAAAGTGTATGAAGAAAGGGGTGATTACTATCCTGATGTTGGCAACGGCTGCAACTGCTTACCTGCAAACCGGCAAACCGGGCAATAAGGAAGCGGGTAAGAAGGTGTACAACACATTGTGTATAGCCTGCCACATGGTGGATGGGAGTGGGGTACCGGCATTGAACCCTCCCTTGCAGCGTACGCCTTTTGTACTTGGCGATAAGAAGCGCCTCATCAATATTGTGCTCAAGGGCTTCAACGGACCCGTGGAAATAAATGATGAAACTTACTCCAACCCCATGCCTGCGCAGCCACAACTCACCGACAAGCAAATTGCCGATGTACTCACCTATGTACGCAGCAGTTTTGGCAACAAGGCATCAGCCGTAACGGTGGAGGAAGTGAAGGCGCAGCGTGCAGCAAAATAGGCATTGTGCCGGTGTATTTGCGTCACTCCAAA
>JBBIOQ010000027.1:0-39169 GCA_037443285.1 Sphingobacteriales bacterium
ACAAGACTAATGTCGCTAACTACCTAGATTTTTATAAAAGGTCGCAGCATGGAGTAAAGGAAGTTAATGTGCCGGAGGATGTGCTGCACGCTTCGTTTAAGGCACCGGCATTTTTGCCCACATGGATGGTGGCTTACACCTATCCTCACAATGTATTGAGCGAAGGAATACCCATTGCAGACTGCGAAGAAAGGCAATGGTGTAGCCGGCTTCCAATGCCCGTTTTTCCGGCGCCATTTTATGAAACACTTATGGGCCTTGTCATTTTTGGCATATTATGGGGCATCAGAAAACAGCTTCGCACTTCCGGAATGTTGTTTGGCATCTACCTCATTTTTAATGGTATCGAGCGTTTTCTGATTGAAAAAATAAGGGTGAATACCACTTACAGTTTTGGGGGAATACACCCCACGCAGGCTGAAATCATTTCTGTTTGCCTTGTCATCACAGGCATTTTCATTGTGATCATTCGCAAGCAAAAAGGGAAAGCACAGGTTGCCAATTCAAACAAATAGGAATTCTTAACTGCTGTTTGTAATCTAGAAGCACAAAGCAGAAACCATACCAAAGCTCCTCTTTTTTGAGGATGGCTACCTGCCTTGTTGTTCCTGTTTTTTCGTTTATTTACGACTTCAAAATAATGCCATATGCCAAGTTTTGATATTGTTTCCAAGGTGGACTTGCAGGTGTTGGACAATGCGGTAAATGTTACCACAAAAGAAATCCACAACCGGTTTGATTTCAAGGGTAGCCATGTAGTCATCGATCTCGACAAAAAAGCATTTTTGTTGAAACTGGAAGCCGACAGCGAAATGAAAATGAACCAGCTTATCGATGTACTCATAAGCCGGAGTATAAAACAGGGAATGGATGGACAGGCCTACGATTTGAGCAAGGATGGAGTTCAAAGCGGTAAGTTTTGGAAAAAAGAAGTACCGGTACGGAACGGCCTGAAACAGGAGGATGCAAAAAAAATTGTGAAAATGATTAAAGACAGTGGTCTCAAAGTGCAGGCTGCAATAATGGATGATATCATCAGGGTGACCGGCAAGAAAATAGATGATTTGCAGGATGTTATCTCAAAATGCAGTTCGGGCGGCTTTGGTATTCCGCTGCAGTACATTAACATGAAGAGCTGATAGCAGGATTTTTCCGGACGAATGTACCTGCCAATCAGAACTTAGCAGGTTGTCGACATTTGAAGCTTTTGAATCTGATTTTGACTGAATTTCAATCGTTTCCCCTACTTTTGCCGACCAATAAAATTAACCCGGTTGCAGTCGGGTTGTAAAACAAACAAAAAATGAAAAAAGACATCCATCCCAAGAACTACCGTCTCGTTGTTTTTAAAGACATGAGCAATGGCGTTAGCTTTCTGAGCCGCTCTGCTGCCCATTCAAGGGAAACTACCCAGTGGGAAGATGGTAATGAATATCCGCTGATTAAGTTGGAAATCTCTAATACCAGTCATCCATTTTACACAGGCAAAAACATGTTGGTTGACACCGCTGGCCGTATAGACAAGTTCAAGAAGAAATACGCAAAAAAGTAAGACTAACTGCTGCTTTGTTGCACACTTTTGAAAGCTCTCCACTTGTGGGGAGCTTTTATTTTTACCTTCATTGCCAAACTTTTTGCCTTGGTAATCATTTTATACGATACTCCTCAAAGCCGGCTCAACCTTTACCCACTATCGCTAACGCGGCCACTTGCAGATCTGCATGCAGGCATGCTCACTTTGCGAAACTGGTGGAACCTTGCTTTGGGAATGGAAGTGTACTGCGTTTCAGAAAATGCATTCAGCGAAACCATTCCAAGCAGTGAAAATTTCCTATGCATCGATGCTACGGTAATTGCTGATGACGATTGCCTGCACCAAGTAATTGGGTTGAAAACGGGTGAAGCAATAGAAGATGAAATTGGACTGATTGCCTATGTTTCCAGCAAGCCGCCTGTCTATCAGCAATTGCCATTATGGACATTAGCCACACTCAAATGCCCACGACAATTTCGGTTGCAGCATCCTGTTGACCTTGTTGCAATCAACCAGGAAATGCTAGTCCGGCAATTTGCTTTGGTAACTCAAGGCAAAACCAGCACTGCAATAGCACCAACCAACACTATTATTGGCGACCATTTTTTTGCCGAGGATTTAGTAAGCATGGAAGCTTCAATTGTCAATTGCAAGGAAGGACCTGTTTATATTGGCAAGAATGCTTTGATTATGGAAGGTGTCACCATCAGAGGTCCGGTCTATATTGGCGAAGGAGCCGTATTGAAAATGGGGGCAAGAATATATCCGGGAAGTTCCATCGGCGAATTTTGTGTCGCAGGTGGTGAAATCAAGAATTCAATTTTAATGTCTTATTCCAACAAGGCCCACGATGGTTATCTTGGCGACAGCATCATAGGAAGTTGGTGCAACCTTGGTGCCGGCACTACAAACAGCAATGTGAAAAACAATGCATCATCTGTAAAGATTTGGAACCAGGGTTTGGGTGATTGGTGGGAGGCGGGTTTGAAATGTGGCACTATCATGGGCGACTTTTCCCGCACAGCAATCAACACCAGTTTGAATACCGGAACGGTAGTTGGCGTTTGTTGCAGCATACATGATGCTGCGTTTCCTCCAAAACATGTACCCTCTTTTACCTGGGGAAATGGTGAAGTATATGAGTTGCAAAAAGCACTTCGTGATATAGGAAATTGGAAAAGATTGAAGCAGAAAACCCTGACCGATTCGGAAGCATCATTACTGACAGATGTTTACAATCAGCAACACAGTTGATAAAAGTCAGCATTCAGAATTGAAAAAGCCATGTAATTTCAACGCCGATAATTTGTCCATTCAATTAAATAATCCCTAATGAGAAAATTTATTGTAGCAGCCAACTGGAAAATGAACTGTACCAAAGAACAGGCAAAAACATTGGTTGAAGACTTGCTGGCTGTTTCGCATGCACTTGACAAACGACATGTGGTGGTTTTGGCTGTGCCATTTCCCTATCTCATGCTGGTCCGCGATTTAATTGGCACTCATGCTCATTTTGCAGTGGCCGCCCAAAATCTGCACCACAAAGATCATGGCGCTTACACCGGTGAAGTATCGGCCCCCATGCTCGCTTCATGTGGTGTGGAATATGTTGTAATTGGCCATAGCGAGAGGCGGGAACAGTTTGGTGAATCAGGTGCATTGCTGGCCGAGAAAGTGAACATCGCTCTTGAATATGGTTTGAAACCCATTTTCTGTTGCGGCGAACCTTTGAGCGTAAGAGAAGAAGGCAAGCAGGTTGAATATGTGAAGCAACAATTGGAAGAGGGTATTTTCCATTTGGATTCGCACAAAATGAAAGAAATGGTGATAGCATATGAACCTGTGTGGGCTATTGGTACTGGTAAGACTGCAACCCTGGAACAGGCCCAAGAGATGCATTTCAACCTCAGGGCAACTCTTATAAAGCGTTACAATGAAAATGTAGCCAACAGTGTTTCTATTTTGTATGGAGGAAGTGTGAAGGCCGACAATGCGGCTGCGTTGTTCAACTGCCCATCGGTGGATGGTGGCCTTGTTGGTGGAGCCAGTCTTATTGCCGCTGATTTTGAAAAGATTATTGAAGGAATGAAAAGATAGAATGAAGCGACATCACTCAATTCAACCGCTCAGCCGTCAGCATCACAATGGGTTGCTGGCGGTTTTGCTTTTGCGGAAAGGCATTGCAGGTAAAGCTGACATGGCAGTGATGCAGAAATTTGTGCTGCAGATATGGGAAGATGAACTGAAGGAACATTTCAGGGAGGAGGAGGTGGTGCTTATGCCACCTGTATATGACAAAATTGACGGTGACCTTTTTCAACGCATGAAAAATGAACACAGCAGGCTGCAAAGCATGATTGAGCAATTGCAATCGCCAGATCTGAGCTTCGAACTTTTTCAACAATTTGCCGATTTACTTGAAGCACATATTCGATTTGAAGAAAGGATATTATTTCCAGCAATTGAAGAAGCACTCAACCCAGAAATAGAAGCATTGCTCACAAACCATTTGCAGGACAAAACGCAGAACTGCATCAATTTTCAACCCAAATTTTGGGAATGAAATCATCAGCCTATTTGAAATGGTGCTGCGCTCTTTTCAGCCTGTCGTTAATGGCCTGGCCAATTCCATGGTTGGGAAGTTTTTCTACTAACACTGCATCACAACCAAAACTATCGGCCTTTCTCATGCAGGCAAAAAGGTTGCGTGCAGCTTCTTCGAGATTCATTGAATCTGACAAGGAGACAATATTGACTTTTGAATGGTTGGATTGTTGCTGAAATCCTGCTTTTTCAGCTATCATATGTGGGCTGCCCCAGCCAATAATGACAAGGTTTTGATGGGAGTGTTGGTTGCATAGTTCCTTTAAATCGCCATAGTATAACGGTGTTTGTGTGGCATAGTGGCTTTTAAGCATTCCGGGTGCCACCGGATGATCGCTGCTACTTGTTTTTACTAGAACCTTTTTTCCAATAATCATTTCTATTTGCTCCCGGGTTACTGCACCTGTACGCCTGATAATTGTTTCATTTTCCTCAAAGTCTACAATGGTACTTTCGAGCCCTACAGTACAAGGGCCGCCATCGAGAATATAGTGAATGCGCCCTCCCAGGCCATCAAGAACGTGCTGCGCTGTCACCGGGCTAACATAACCAAACCTGTTGGCACTTGGGGCTGCCAACGGAAAGCCGATGGCATGAAGCAATTGCTGCGTCAAAGCATGGCCCGGTATGCGAATGGCAACCTTGTTGCTTCCTGCAGTCACCAGGTCAGGAATGCAGTCATTCTTTGGCAGCAGGAGAGTCATAGGGCCAGGAGTAAAATGTTGAGCAAGCAGGTTGGCTTCTTCAGGAATCTGTTTCGTATATTTTTCAGCATCCGCCCATGAAGCGAGGTGCACAATAAGTGGATTGAACTGAGGCCGGCCTTTTGCTGTAAATATTTTGAGTACAGCATTTTCATCCAATGCATTTCCTGCAAGACCATAAACTGTCTCCGTTGGTATAGCCACCAATTCGCCACTTTCCAGCAATTCCTTTACCTTATATACGTCCCTGCCAATTGTTGTAGTCATGATTCCTTGCCAGCATTGTTGTTAGAAATTCCTGTAAGCCTGATATTTTCAACAAGCTGATGTGAATTCAGTTTTTCAAAATCAAGTATGGTAGTGCCCCTGTCTTCACTGCTGTGATACATAGGCTCAAACTTAGCACCCTGCACTATTTCTGCTGCTGTGTAGGATGTTCTGGTCACAACAACATTGCTGTAAGTATCATCAAATGTTTTCAGAAATACAAGTATCTCAGCTTTGGCGGCTAACAGGTCATCCATCGTCAGGCCAAACAATGGGCTCTCTTCATCTATTGGATGCACAATTGTCCAGCTAAGTGGAAGTGCATTTACTCTGTCATACTCAAGGTTCATGGGATAAAACTTGTTCATGCGCTTACCACCTTCTTCCACCATGAAACCAATGGTAAGCTTTGCTTCAGCGTCGGTATACGTAGTGTTTTTGTAGGGGGCAAGACGGAGCATGAGCGCAATTCCATCTTTGAATGGAGCAATAATAGCAATGTCACTAAAACAGATGTAGGCCGTGGGTTTTGAGAACCGGCCATATAAAACGCCTGTGGCAATGGCCAGGCTCAGCAACCCACAAAAAGCTTCAATGCCAGCCACCAGACTAAACGCAAAGCCTGAGGGAGAAAGCCTTCCGTAACCAACAGTAGTGAATGTTTGAGCGCTGAAAATAAATGCCTCTTTAAAGCGGCTCAATGTATCGGTCTCATTGAGTCCAACCAATTGGTCCAGTCCTAATGCTGCATATATAGCTGCAAAAAACAAATTGACTGCGAAAAAGAAAGTAAACAGTACCAGAAGAAATTTCACCCGGGACATTTGCAGCATAGAGTGGTACAAACTCCACCGTTGATGTATTGGTACTCCTCGCTTTTCAAGGTTCGGTTTTCCATTCTTGTTAAACCACCTGTCGCCATACATGCTGGCCTTGGCGCCAATCCCGGTGTTGTCGATTGACTTTGCTTTCTTATTTATGATTTTTGATAACACCATAGATTGTTTGGTCGTTATAGGCACAATCAGATTTTGATTCCTGCATCTCTATAGGCTTTAATAAATGACTTGCCAATTTCAGTATAATTATATTTTTCGCTTGCCAATTTTGCTATTTCATTACGGTCAAATGTTATTTCGCCTTTAATTGCCTGATCAATAATTTTCAGCAATTCTTCCTCATTTTCATTTTCAACCAGCCGCCCATTTGACTTGTCAATAACTTCAGCAACACCACCAACATTTGTGCTAACGACTGGTACACCTGAGCAATGAGCTTCCAATATAACACAAGGCAAATTTTCATAGCGACTAAACAACACCAGTAAATCGGCCCGCCGCATATATTCTGCAACCTTTGAATAAGGTATCAGCCCTGTCAATTTTATTTGGCTTCTTCGCGCAGCATTTTCATTGCACCAATCTTTTAATGACTGATCCAATGGACCAATGATTGTTATTTCCAGGTTTCGATGCAGACTAACCAACTGAGCAAATACATGTTTCAACCCTTCCACATTTTTCTGGTAGTTAAGTGTAGACACATGCAAAAGACGAAATGGACCTTGTTCACGAATATGAGTGGGATAAAACAAGTTTGTGTCAACGGCATTGGACACAACAGTGAATGGAATATTTCCGAATAATTGATTCACTTGAGCACCCAGTTGATGACTCACAGGAATAAATCGCTTACAGTTTTTGAATACTATTCTTGTGATTTTTTTTCGGCCAGGCCCAAAATTGTTGAATTGAAGCAAGGCTCCTGATTGATATTCGGTTGAGTTTTCGGTGATAACCAATGGCCAACCATAACGTTTGCGAAGGTAAAATGCCCAAATAGCAGCCTTCCAAACAATATTGACATGCACTAACAATGGGACTCCCTTTTGTATCAAAAGTTGGGGAATTAGTTGTCGAATTACTTTGAGGTAATAATACTGTGACCATAAGGTATCAAAGAGCCTTTTGCGTGGATAATAGAAAATGTATTCTTCCAGTTGTGGGCCGATGTATTTCTCGACAATAATTCCCCCATGATGCCTTGAAGAATCTTTCACTGCAAACACAGCTACAACAGGCATTTGAGTGGCAATGGACAAAGCATGCCGCTGCACAAAGTCGCCGCTGAAAGCATCCATTTTTGAAGGATACCATCCGCACAATTTCAACACATATTGCATGCTGTTTTAGTTTTAAACATTCAGTGATTTGCAGGGTTTTCCTACGCTTCAAAAGGCTACATTTGCAAACTTGGTAGAAAAAGTATGGAAGAACAAAATTTGCCGCTGGAAACGAACGATTTCAACAGAATAATACAGATTAACATTGAGGAGCAGATGAAGACGGCCTACATCGACTATTCGATGTCGGTAATTGTTGGCCGTGCGCTGCCGGATGTAAGGGATGGTCTGAAGCCGGTACACCGTCGTGTGCTGTATGCCATGAATGAGTTGGGCCTCGACTATGGCAAACCCTTCAAAAAAAGTGCCCGTATTGTGGGCGAGGTAATGGGTAAATATCACCCCCATGGCGACAGTGCGATTTACGATACAATGGTGAGAATGGCGCAGGATTGGGTAATGCGCTACAGGCTCGTTGACGGGCAGGGTAACTTTGGCAACCAGGATGGCGACCCACCTGCAGCAATGCGTTATACCGAAGCACGCCTGCAGCGTCTTGCCGAAGCAATGCTCACCGACATTGAAAAGGAGACGGTTGATTTCCAACTGAATTTCGATGATAGTTTGGAAGAACCCACTGTTCTTCCTACCCGAATACCTCAATTGCTGGTGAACGGATCCAGCGGTATTGCAGTGGGTATGGCCACCAACATGATGCCGCATAACCTTGGCGAGGTCATCGATGGGTGTATTGCCTACATCGACAATCGGGACATCACTGCTGAGGAACTTATCAAATATGTGAAGGCCCCGGATTTTCCGACCGGAGGCGTCATTCATGGTTTTGACGGCATTAAGCAAGGCTTCCTGACCGGTCGTGGAAGGGTAGTACTTCGTGGAAAAGCTACGGTTGAAACAGACGAAAAAGGCCGTGATAAAATCATCATCACCGAGGTGCCCTACCAGGTTAACCGTGATTCACTGACCGACAAAATAGGCCAGCTTGTCAACGACAAGTTGATTGAGGGTGTTGCCAATGTGAACAATGAATCGAACCTGAAGGAAGGAACAAGGATTGTTTTAGACCTAAAGCGAGATTCAGTTGCACAAGTGATTATCAATCAGTTGTACAAGTTAACTGAATTGCAAACTTCGTACGGCATCAACAATGTTGCGCTGGTTAGAGGCAGGCCGAGAACGCTGAATCTGCGAGACATGATCAGCGAATTCGTCATTTTCCGCCACGAAGTAGTGGTTCGCCGTGCAAAATTTGAACTGCGTAAAGCTGAGGAAAGGGCGCACATTTTGCAGGGCTACCTGATAGCGCTGGACCATCTGGATGAAGTAATACAACTCATCCGTAGTTCACCCACACCTGAAATTGCCCGCGAAGGATTGATTTCCAACTTTGGCATGTCTGATATTCAGGCCAGGGCTGTACTCGAGTTGAGGCTGCAACGACTCACCGGTATGGAAAGGGACAAGATCAGGGAGGAGTTCGATGAAATCATGAAGTTAATCGCCCGTCTCCAGACATTGCTGGCAGATGAAGGCATGCGTTTTGACGTCATTAAGACTGAACTGCTGGAAGTAAAAGAGAAGTTTGCCGATCCGAGAAAAACGGAAATCCAATACCTCGCCGATGAAATAAGCATGGCCGATCTCATTGAGCAAGAGGATGTTGTAATAACTATATCACATTTGGGTTATATAAAAAGGACATCTGCTACTGAGTTTAGGCAGCAGCGCCGCGGTGGAAGAGGAGCGAGGGGTAGCAAAACCCGGCAGGAGGACTGGATAGACCACCTGTTTGTTGCCAATACACACAGCAGCATGTTGTTTTTCACTGAAAAGGGAAGGCTTTATTGGCTTAAGGTGTATGAAATTCCGGAAGGCGACAAGACAAGTAAGGGTAGAGCTATTCAAAACCTAATCCAGATTCCACAGGACGACAAGATTAGGGCCATCATTGATATTGCTAATCTTGATGACAAGGAATTCGTTCAGAACCATTTCATCGTACTATGTACCAAGAAAGGGGTCATCAAAAAGACGCAGCTGGAAGATTTCAGCCGGCCGCGGTCAACGGGTGTGAACGCCATCACCATTGTGGAAGGCGACCAATTGTTGGAGGCGCAACTTACAGACGGCTCAAGCGAAATAATGCTGGCTGTAAAATCCGGCCGTGCCATCCGGTTTCCTGAAGAAAAAGTGCGACCCACTGGCAGAGGTGCAATTGGAGTAGGTGGCATTGAGGTGGATGATGCAACTGATGAAGTAATTGGCATGCTCTGCGTGAAAAAGTCGGACCTCGATTCTAAAATGATTCTGGTGGTAAGTGAGAAAGGATTTGGAAAGAAAACACCAGTTGATGACTACAGGATAACCAACAGGGGAGGAAAAGGTGTTAAAACCCTCAACATTACAGATAAGACCAGTAACCTGGTGGGCATCCTGAGCGTATCGGATGAGGACGATTTGATGATTACCTGCAAGTCAGGCATTACCATCAGGACAGGCGTGGCAAGTATTCGTGAGGCAGGCAGGGCAACGCAGGGTGTAAAACTCATTCGACTGGAAGATGAGGATGAAATAGCAGCAATTACTCAATTGGCCAAAGAGGAGTTGGAGGAAAGCGAAGAAACACCCATTGAGGAAACAGCCTCAGAAAACCCAATTCAGGAAATTCAACCAGAGCAGGATAGTGATGAACAGCCTGCCACTAATGAAGAGTAATCAATCAACACTATTTATTCTTAACCAATACATTTCTAAAAAATGAAGCTTAGAAAAATCACCTGGGTATTGGCTGCATCGCTGCTCCTTTCCCAATTGGCATTGGCGCAATTCGATGATGTCAAGAACATGGTATTGCTCAACCAGTACAAGCAGGCCAATGAAAAATTGAAGGAACTGATGAGCAAACCCAAGAACGCCGCTAAGCCCGAAGGTTTTATGCTGCAGGCAACCATTTGGTCGGCATTAATGACTGACAGTAGTATGGCTGCCCAGGCAAAGGATTTGCGCAAGCAAGCTATTGAGTCCTACAACAAATACCTTCAGATGGATCCAAAGAAGGAACTGATAAGCGTTCCGCCATACCCAAATGCACCAATCAATTTGTACAGCAGCTTTTTCAACGATGGCATAAAGGACTACAACAAAAAAGATTGGCCGAGTGCCTGTGAAAGCTTCAAAAACACGGTTTACTGGAGTGATTTCATTATTGAGAACAAACTTGCCAAAATGGAGTTTGACACCAGTGCCAACCTGCTGGCAGGTGCAGCCTTTCAAAATGACAAGAATGATACAATGGCGATTAAATACTTTTCTAGGCTAACTGACCGGAAGATTGGTGGCGCAGACAATGAGTTCATTTACCAGTTCATGATGGGCTATTATTTCAAAGTGAATGATGCCGCAAATTTTGATAAGTACAAGAAACTGGGAACTGAGCTTTATCCTAAGAGTGAATACTTTGGTTATAGTTGGCTTGATTTCATCATGGCAATGGATGATGAAACTGAAAAAATGAAGAGGATAGAGGCGGAAATTGCCAAGAATCCCAATGACATTGAACTGATTGAAAATTATGGGTTGATGCTCTTCGACAAACTCAACGGACCCGATGATGCTGCTAAACCGGCTAATTACGATGAAATGGAGCAGAAAATGATCACCAATCTTACAAAGGCTGGAGAAGCAAAACCCACGAGCGGCAAGCCTTACTATTATCTAGGAAATCATTATGTTAACAAAGCAGTGAAGGTAAACGACCAGATAAATGCGGTTACTGATGAAATAAAAAAGGCCAATGCCAATGCCAAACCCGACAAGAATGGCAAACTACCGCCACCACCAAAAGAACTTAGCGACAAACGGGAACAATTGAAAAAAACGTATAATGATGAAGTTGACAAAGGGGTGCCTTATCTTCTGAAATCAGCAGAGGCATATGGAAAGGTTACCGATTTGAAAGGAATTGAAATGCAAAACTATAAGCGCCTGGTTGACCAGTTGATTCTCATTTATGGCGACAAAAAGGCTTCCACAAAAGATCCGAAGCAGAAGGCACAGTTCGAAACTGAAGAAAAGAAATGGACTGATGTGTATTCGAAGATTTCGCACTAATCAATTCATTGTAATAAGCAATAAGGCCAGGCAATTCCTCTGGCCTTATTTGTTTTGTTTAAAGAATCCTGTTCTTTATTAATAGGGAATACACACAATTGGTTAATTTTCGTCATTTTATTGCTTAACATAATATTAATTATAGGATATAATTTCAATCTTTTGATTTCGCGAAAAGCAACTCTCAGATTGCATGGTTGCAATTTTCAACTTAATTATTATTCAATAATTGCAACCTGTTCCTGTTACTTTGCTTTAGCACCTAATTTCAAATATCAAAGCACAAAACTGTCATATGAAAAGACGTCGCTTCGTAGAAATTGCATCACTTTCTGCACCGCTATTTTCTTTTGCAAGAAAAACTCAATTCCTTTCAGATAAGCCAGCGCCCATTGTAATAAGTACATGGGCACCAAACGTAAAAGCAAATGCCGAAGCCTGGAAAGTACTCGAATCAGGCGGCTCTGCACTCGATGCCGTTCATCGGGGTGTGATGGTGCCGGAGGCAGACCCAAAAGACCAAAGTGTTGGCTACGGTGGCTTGCCGGATCGTGATGGTAAGGTTACTCTTGATTCCTGCATCATGGACCACAAAGGCAATATTGGTGCGGTAATGTGTATGGAGTATATCATGCACCCTATTTCGGTAGCCCGCCTTGTTATGGAAAAAACCCCACATGTGCAACTTGTGGGTGATGGCGCCCTGCAATTTGCGTTGGAAAATGGTTTCAAAAAGGAAAACCTGCTGACCCCTGAAAGCGAAAAGGCATGGAAAGAATGGTTGAAAACCTCCAAATACAACCCAATGACAACGGTTGATGGCATCCTTAAGACCATTGAAAATAACCATGATACTATTGGGATGCTCGCTATTGATAAAGATGGAAACATCTCAGGTGCCTGCACCACCAGTGGCATGGCCTATAAAATGCATGGCCGTGTGGGCGATTCTCCCATCATTGGAGCTGGCCTATACGTTGATAATGAAGTGGGTGGCGCTACTTCAACTGGGGTTGGGGAAGAAGTAGTGCGCATTTGCGGAAGCCATACCGTGGTTGAAATGATGCGACACGGATACAGCCCAGAGGAAGCTTGCAAAGAAGCTGTAAACAGATTGGTGAAAATGCGGGGTGAAGAGACTGCAAGGAAACTCCAAATTGGATTTGTGGCTCTCAATACCAAAGGCGAAACCGGTTGCTATTCACTCACCAGGAATTTCACTATGGCGGTTCGTTCAGCGGAAGGCGAAAAAGTAGTACAATCAAAATACTTGCTGTAACCAAACAATACCAAATGGTTCTTGAAATTGCCACTTTTAGTATTGAAGCAGCCATTCTGTCCGCTGCTTCGGGAGCAGACAGAATTGAATTGTGCGATAACCCGCATGAAGGCGGAACTACCCCATCTTTTGGAACACTGAAATGGGCAATTGAGCATATCTCCATTCCTGTTTTTCCCATCATAAGGCCAAGAGGCGGTAACTTCTATTTTTCTGAAGCAGAATGGCAGGTAACCCTGCATGATGTATTGATTTGCAAACAGTTAGGTTTTGAAGGAATTGTTTCAGGTGTATTACTTCAAAACAAGGCTGTTGATTATGACCGCATTTCCAAACTGGTGGAATTGGCTTATCCTATGGAAGTTACTTTTCACAAGGCCTTTGATAAATGCCCCGACCTTGGTGAGGCACTAGAAATAGTGATTGCAGCAGGGTGCCAAAGGGTATTGACAAGTGGTGGTGAACCAAATGCTTTTGCAGGCAAGGACAGAATAGCACAACTGGTTCAACAGGCAGATGACCGAATTGTGGTCATGCCCGGTGGCGGGGTTCGAAAAGAAAACATTGCAGAATTGATCTCAAAAACCGGCGTTACAGAAATTCATTCTGGAGCAAGAAAATTAGCAGACTTACCTGAAGGGCCCATCTCCGATTTTCAAGCTGAAAATGAAGCATGGTTCAGTGTTGACCCAAATGAAATTAAAGCTATGCAAGCAATCATCAGCTCAATGGAAAACTGACGCCATTGCACCTTTAACCTATCTGGGTACGCTTTTTGAAGTATTGTGTATAATTTTACTTACAAACCAGTCGAGGATGCAGCGCAGAACTTTTACTAACCTTCTTATTGTTATGTGGCTATTTTCAGCCTTTAGTTTTGGCTGCAAAAAGGCGGTTCAGAATGCCCAGGAAGATTTCGTAGTTAACCTCATCACCAGCAATATCTGGCTCGTCACCTCCTTCAGTGAAAATTCAACCAACATCACTTCTGGTTTTTCGCCTTACGAATTTAAATTCAACAAGGATGGCTCAGTCTATGGTATCAAAACAGGTGCTTCAAATGCTGTAGGCACCTGGGCTGGCAACGCCACCAATTTGACTATCACATCCGCTTTTCCTGCAGGCCCATCTCCGCTTGATAAACTCACGGGTGTGTGGAATATCACAAAAACAACCTTGTCCAGCGTGAAAGCCAACCGTGTTGATGGCAGCTCTACTTACTATCTTGAATTGCAGAAAAAGTAGGAGGTTCTCCCCTACCAAAGATTACGCGGACATAGGTCGCCCCATTTATTGCCCAGCATGAAACCAAGCACAATTTCGTGTGTACCCTTGGTGAAATTCTGCAATTTTGATGTGGTGTAGTCGTAGGCATAACCCACGTTGAAAATATTCGAGACATTCACACCTACCATGGCTGAAATGCCGTCATTGACGCGATAACCTCCGCCAAACCAAAAGCGGTCACGGTATTGCAATTTCACATTCAAATCAACACCTACCGGCAATGGGTCTACCATACGAACCACAACCGAAGGAATCATACTGAAATCTTCTCCCAGGTAAAACTTGTAGCCAGTAGTCGCAAAAAGGTGCGGATACTTCTTTTTGCCAGTTGTAAGTGTGCTATTGGAAAACTCAAGTCCCTGGTCAATAATCTGCTGCGCTGAAACACCAAAGAAATAATCGGCACTGTACACCCAGATTCCGGCATTCATGTCGGGGTGCATGGTATTCAGTGTGCCACTGCCTGCCACTGCAGGATCAATGGGGTTATCGAAAAGCAGTTTACTGGTATTCAGAGAGTTGCTGGTTAGGCCAAGGCTGATGCCGGCTGAGATACTTGTTTTGGGGCTCAGTCCCAAATGATAGGCATACGTGCCATAAGCGGAAAACCTGTTGAGCGGACCGGTTTGGTCATTAATCACGGTAACACCCCATCCATGATGTGGCTTAGCGGAGGTATAATCTTCCCAATACGCTTTTCCCCTGGGGTTCTCCCCTTCCGGCGCAAAAGTGGAAGGGTTTGTTCTCGAATCCTCTTTACCGATGGAACCGTGTACCGTTAAATATGTAGTCACAGGTGCGTCCTCAATGCCTACCCACTGATGCCGGTGACTGACCTTTATGTCAGTGTAATTCTCAATTCCAGCAACTGCCGGATTGATGATGAAATTGTTGAGGATGTATTGTGTATAATGGGGTCGTTGTTGGGCAACAAGAAATGCCGGAACCAATGCAACACCAAGGGCCAATAACCACCGCTTCATTTGCCAAAAGTAGGTAATCAATCTTTCCATATTATTGATAAGCAACATTCGCATCAAATTGAATCGAGACCTTTTGATTTTCATAGCACCGTAAGAGAACCAACATAAACTTTTTCACCATTCTTAGGGTCAACGATATAATAGTATACACCAACAGGTACAAGTATTCCTCTTATTTTTCCATCCCATGGCTGGTTATATCCCTGGCTATTGAACACCTCTCGGCCATAGCGGTCAAATACAATCGTCCGCGATTCGGGAAACAGGTTCAGGTTTCTAATAATCCAGGTGTCGTTAATAGCATCATTCACATGAGGACTAAAAGCATTGGGAACAGTGAGTGCAGGCAGCAATTTTACCAACACTGAATCCTTTGCTGTGCAACCCATAGGTGAAATCACTTTTAAAACATATTGCTGGTCTTGTGTTGGGCCCGCTGTGGGTTTTAGAATTGTACTGTTGGATAAACCCGTAGCAGGCGACCATATGACAGAAGCGGGCGTAATACTGCTATTTCCTTCAAGTACTGCCTTGCCACCGGGAAGCAAATATTTATCCGGCCCAGCGCTTACAACAGGATAAGGGTACACCGAAATTCTTTGTGTAGCAGTATCCGTGCATCCATTTGCAGCTTTAAAAATGTACATCACATCGTGGTTGCCACTTGCTGCAATTCTTGGATCGAAAATACCTGCAGGGTCGGTAATACCTCTGCCGGAAAAGTAACCTGTTCCTGCCAAACCTGACAACTCGCTGAATCCAGTAAGTTGAAAAGCCGGAACATCCATACATACTCCTGCTAAAGCAGCCAGGGTTGGAATTGGTTGGGTTTTAAATTTAATAGTATCTAGTGCCGATGCGACACAACCTGATGTATCAGTATTGGACCATTTGACTACATAATATGATTTTCCCTGAACTACTCCAACCTGCCTGAAATTGACCAGGACAGTATCCCCTTTGGGAATGAGTTTATTGTATTTCAGCAATGGGCTTCCAGCTTGTGCATCTGGAAAAATGGAAGTAAAGCCTTTGTACCCGGCATCTACGTTTTGAACAAACTTCACGTTTTCATTGAAACAAACCCCGGCTTTATTAATTGTAGTAAAACCAACAGGGGGCAGTTTCTTTATCACAATAGGATAGCTGTTATTGCCAATACATCCATCCTTTGTGATGGTAGTAAGGTTTACGTTGTAGGTTCCTGAATTGGTATAATAATGTATGCCTGTTCTGTTTGTTGAAGTATTTAAGCCGGCAGGTGCGCTGGGATCATTATAATTCCAAAGCCATGATACAGTTTGGAGTACGGAATCGGGCCAGGTGGATACTGGATTGATAACGGTTGTATCTCTATGACAAACCCCTGCTGCACTATAGGTGATTGCTGGCGATGGATTTACAACGATATCAACGCTGTCAATAGAGGCGCATCCCGGGTTGTATGAAAATTCAGTATGAACATAATAGCGCTTAATTACAGTGTCCGGTTTGTTGTTAACCACCGTCGCCTTTGGTTGATGGCTGTTGGGATTATCAAGGCCCGTTGTTGGTGTCCAAAAATAACGATAGTTGGGATTGGCAACTGCTACACCAAGCTGCGCCTGGTTGCCTGAACAAATAGGTGCTGCAGCCCCTGCTTCTGATGGAGGCATGTCAGTGTAAATGTGTACGTTCTTAATAGAATGAACATCGGTTGAGTTTCCTGTGGCACTCGTAAATCCAAAATAGCCTTTGAAATTAAAAGTCTGGTACCCAGAAAGCAGCATTTTACCATTTATTGCAACTGTGGTAGTTCCTTTATCATAACGGATTTCACAGTGGTGGTATTGACCATTTCTAATGAAACTGAGCTCGCCATTATTATTATTGACGGTGGGCATGCTGTCGCATTCTTTGTAGCCAAATCCCCAGCGTAATTCCACCTTTGGATGTTGATCACTTCCACAATTCCACCAGGTGTCAATAGCAACTTTCAAGCCATTGGCTACCCCCGGAATGCCGAGTCCTTCGCCTAATACAAAACCGGTTGGAGGCACATCCAAATAGCAAAACGCAATCCCGTCCGCACCCGACCCTTCAGCCATTCTGAAATCAAATTCAGCTATCCATTTGTTGCAGGAAGAAAGGTTGATGGGAGTATTGTAGAAAATAGCTCCCGATTGCGACCTGACTGCCGGAGTCAGGATCAACTCTTCGTTGTTGGTATTCGTTCCTGTATTTCCCACTTCTGCTGCTCCTTGCAGGTTCCATCCAACTGTACTCATAGGACTTCCTCCTAACTCTGCAAACTTGTAGGTCTGCGAATAGCAAGGAATAGCAAGCAGGTATATACAATAAGAAACAACAGTACTTAATGGGTAAATTAAGCTGAATCTCATAGTTAATTTATCGGGTAGTAAGCTATCTAATTAGCGTAACCGAACCATTGATTGGTGTTCTTCCGTTCTTTGGATCGATAATGTAATAATAAACACCAACAGGTAAATCCTTGCCGTTAAGTTTTCCCACCCACTGTTGATTATATCCAACGCTATAGAAAACTTGCCTTCCATAACGGTCAAACACCTGGATTATTGCCCCCGGGTAACTATCAATGTATTTGATATTCCAGGTATCGTTGATGCCATCACCATTAGGACTAAAAGCATTGGGAATTTGCGGTGCGAGGAGAACTTTAATGAAGACATCGTCTGAAGTAATGCACCCACCGGCACCGGTCACCTTCAGCGTGTAGGTGATGTCGGCCAATGGTTTTGTAATAGGCTGCAGCACGTTCGGGTTGCTCAGGTAGCTGGCGGGTGTCCACAAATATTGATAAGCCGAACTGCCGGTGGCCGTTGCCTTAATGGTTGCCTGCCCTCCTTCCAGCACATGCAAGTCGGGACCTGCACTTACAACGGGGTACGGATTGACAACAGCTGTCTTCATCGTAGTATCCGACTGGCATCCTTTGCTGCTGTTGTAATACAACTTCACACTGTAACTGCCTGCAGCAGTATAGGTATGCGTGGCATTTTGTGTATTGGTTGTTTTGCCATCGCCAAAATCCCATGTCCATGTAGTGATTTGCTGGTTCAGTGGATTGCTGTTATCGGTAAAGGTGAAGGCATCGCCCAGGCACACTTCCGATGGCGTGAAACTGAATGCCGACAACGGTTGCGGGTTTACATCCGTGAGTTGTTTGGTGGCACTGTCCCTGCAGCCGTCTTTTGATGTAACTACCAGTTTCACATTGTATGTAGCCACTGCAGGATAATAATACACAGGGTCTTTCAGCGTACTGGTGGCTCCGGCAATGCCAAAATTCCACAGGTATCCAAACTGCGCCTGTGTGCCATCGGATATGGACGATTTATCGGTGAACTGCGCTTTCCCTGCCGGCATACAAACTACAGGTAAGGTGAAGTCTACCTTGGGCAATGGATTTACTTTCACCGCTTTTACAACAGGCACACTGGTGCAGCCACTGTCGGTTATTACCTGCATTTGCACATTTACCGTGCCATTGGCAGCGTAAGTATGCGTAAACGGAGCCGCTGAGTTAAGGCTGGAATTAGTGCCATCACCAAAGGTCCAGTTCCAGGTGAGGATGTTGCTGAAGTTGGCTACCGATGCATCGCGGAAAGTGGTAGGTTGTGTTTCGCACATGGGTGCATCCACCGTGAAGCTGGCAGTGGGCCTTGGCCAGACTGTTATCGTTTGGTTGGCACTGTCGCGGCAGCCCTGCGTAGTTACGTACATGTACTTTAAAGTATGCGTACCCACACCGGCAACGGTGGGTGTATACAATCCATTTGCTGCTACGCCTGCTCCTGTGTAAGTACCTGCCCCCGCAAGATTGCCTGCATCAGAAGCCTGTGTAATGAGTCTCGGCGTTGCATCCAGGCAAATGCCCGGAATAGCCTGGAACACTACCCTGGGACTGGCATTCAGCGTAATATCCTTAATGATTTCATTGACACAAACACCCCCTGAATAGGCTACAAATTTTACCTGTATAGTTTTACTTACAGGCGACTGGAAATTGGCGTACAGGTTGGAATACACTTTATCCGGCACAGGATTGTCGTCAACCGTTTTTATAGCCGCATTGGGCCACTCCCAATAAATTTCCGTCTTGGTAATGCTGCCAAAATTTACCGTCGATTTATTCTGAATATTCACCGCAATATTGCTGCACAAACCCGCTGCATTCTGCACAATGAAATCAGCCTTCGGCTTGTCCCCATTTACAGTCAATACCTGGCTGATGGTGTCCATGCAACCGTTGCCCGATGTAGCCTGCAATTTCACTATATAATTACCGATAGCACTATAGCGATGCTGCGGATTGATAGCGGTGCTTGTGTTTGGATTTATTACACTGGCGTTAGGGTCGCCAAAGTTCCATAAATACGTCATCAGTGCTCCGGAACCATCGGCAACCGAACTGCTGTTAGTGAAAGCGGCAAATGCATCAGTGAGGCAAACCTCCGGTAATAAAAAGTCAGGCTTTGGCAGCTGATGAACCACTACAGGTTTAAAAAGCGTATCACTTCTGCATCCTTTATTAGAAGTAACTACAAGTGAGGTGTTTTTAGTGCCAAAAGTCGCATAGGTATGAGTGAATGGGTTGTTGCTTATAACGTCAAGGTTAGTGCCGTCACCTAAGTTCCATTGCCACCTAGAAATGATGCCAGCATTTGCAGCACTTTGGTCGGTAAATGTGATATTATTCCTTTCACATGACAGTGATGAAGTAACAAATGACGGTGTTGGCAATGGATTTACCATATGCTGCTTGGTAACAGTATCACTAATGCAGCCTGCGTCACTTTGCACCCAGTGACTAACGAAAAAGGTATTGGCATATGTGTATTTGTGTCCAGGATTCCTGGAACTATCAATACTATTGTCGCCAAAATTCCAGTAGTACTTGTTCACTTCCTGATTCACAGCAGTACTCAAATCACTGAAATAAGATGTATCTCGAAAGCATATTTCTGAAGCCAATGAAAAGTCAGCTTTGGGGTGAGAAAGAATGCCAATGTTCAAAAAACTGGTGGCAGATGTGCATCCATTTGAAGTTTTCATTTGCACATCCACATTATATATCCCTGGTTGCTGATAAACATGTACCGGACTCTTGATGTTGGATGTGTCAGGATTCGCGACAGAAGAATTGGGGTCGTTGAATTTCCAATGCCAAGAAATCGCATTCACCATCGAATCGGGCCAATTGAGGGCTGGAGAAAAATGAGTGGGCACGCCAGAGCAAACACCATCAAAATTGAGCAAGGGCTTCGCTTCAGGATAGACAACGACATCTACACTATCGGTAGAAGCACAACCTGGTTGTGCCGCAAATTCGGTGCGCACATAATAGCGCTGGACAAAGTTTTTCGGCCCAGTGTTTGAAAGAGTTGCTTTTGGATTGGAACTATTCGGATTATCCAAACCGGTGGAAGGTGTCCAGGTGTATTTATAGTCGGAGTTGTTTGCACTACCCAACGGAGCACCTACACCAGAACAGGTGCTGGTGTCATTGCCTGCAAACGACGGCGGCATTTCTGTGTAAATCTTTACATTCTTGATTGAATGCTTGTCAGTGAAACCTCCGGTGCTGGCTGTAAATCCAAAATAGCCCTGGAAATTAAAAGTCTGAAATCCTGTAAGGTATTCCTTACCATTTATGCTCAGGCTGATATTGCCTTTGTCGTACACTATTTTACAGGAGTGATATTCTCCCGACCTGATGAAATTTAAAGCTCCATCATTATTATTTCTAGTAGGGGTACCTGCACATTCATCATAGGTTGACCCCCACCGCATTTCTAATTTTGGAACAGCATCTGTTCCGCAGTTTCGCCATGTATCTATACAAACTTTCAGGCCATTTGCTGTTGCCGGTATACCCAAGCCACCTCCGCTTACAAACCCAACTGGTGGCACATCAATATAGCAAAATGCAATACCATCAGCAGCCGTTCCTTCCGCTATTCTGAAATCAAATTCAGCTATCCATTTATTGCATTGCGTAAGGTTGATAGGAAGGTTGTAAAAAACAGAACCTGATTGCGACAATACCGGGTTGCATAAAATCAGTTCACCGTTTCCTGTGTTTGTTCCTGTATTGCCAACGTATGCATTTCCTTGCAGGTTCCACCCTGTTGTATTCAGCGGCACGCCTTTCAACTCCGCAAAAACAAACGACTGAGCAGTGCCCTTCAGCATTCCACATACCAATCCTATTGAAAGAGCCAGGATGCGTAGGTTCGATGATTTGAAGAAAGATTTCATGGGTCATCATCTCACAACAGTAACAGATCCATTAGTTGGCTGCCTTCCATTTTTTGGATCGATGATATAATAGTAAACACCAACGGGAACCGGTTTGCCGTTAATGGTGCCGTCCCATTGCTTGTTGTAGCCTGTGCTATAAAACACTTGTTTGCCATACCTGTCAAACACCTGGATTATTGCCCCAGGGTAACTATCAATGTATTTGATATTCCAGGTATCGTTGATGCCATCTCCATTAGGGCTGAAGGCATTGGGAATTTCAGGATTGAGCAACAATTTCACAAATACCTGGTCACTTGAGCTGCACCCGCCGGCACCGGTCACCTTCAGCGTGTAGGTGATGTCGGCCAATGGTTTTGTAATAGGCTGCAGCACGTTCGGGTTGCTCAGGTAGCTGGCGGGTGTCCACAAATATTGATAAGCCGAACTGCCGGTGGCCGTTGCCTTAATGGTTGCCTGCCCTCCTTCCAGCACATGCAAGTCGGGACCTGCACTTACAACGGGGTACGGATTGACAACAGCTGTCTTCATCGTAGTATCCGACTGGCATCCTTTGCTGCTGTTGTAATACAACTTCACACTGTAACTGCCTGCAGCAGTATAGGTATGCGTGGCATTTTGTGTATTGGTTGTTTTGCCATCGCCAAAATCCCATGTCCATGTAGTGATTTGCTGGTTCAGTGGATTGCTGTTATCGGTAAAGGTGAAGGCATCGCCCAGGCACACTTCCGATGGCGTGAAACTGAATGCCGACAACGGTTGCGGGTTTACATCCGTGAGTTGTTTGGTGGCACTGTCCCTGCAGCCGTCTTTTGATGTAACTACCAGTTTCACATTGTATGTAGCCACTGCAGGATAATAATACACAGGGTCTTTCAGCGTACTGGTGGCTCCGGCAATGCCAAAATTCCACAGGTATCCAAACTGCGCCTGTGTGCCATCGGATATGGACGATTTATCGGTGAACTGCGCTTTCCCTGCCGGCATACAAACTACAGGTAAGGTGAAGTCTACCTTGGGCAATGGATTTACTTTCACCGCTTTTACAACAGGCACACTGGTGCAGCCACTGTCGGTTATTACCTGCATTTGCACATTTACCGTGCCATTGGCAGCGTAAGTATGCGTAAACGGAGCCGCTGAGTTAAGGCTGGAATTAGTGCCATCACCAAAGGTCCAGTTCCAGGTGAGGATGTTGCTGAAGTTGGCTACCGATGCATCGCGGAAAGTGGTAGGTTGTGTTTCGCACATGGGTGCATCCACCGTGAAGCTGGCAGTGGGCCTTGGCCAGACTGTTATCGTTTGGTTGGCACTGTCGCGGCAGCCCTGCGTAGTTACGTACATGTACTTTAAAGTATGCGTACCCACACCGGCAACGGTGGGTGTATACAATCCATTTGCTGCTACGCCTGCTCCTGTGTAAGTACCTGCCCCCGCAAGATTGCCTGCATCAGAAGCCTGTGTAATGAGTCTCGGCGTTGCATCCAGGCAAATGCCCGGAATAGCCTGGAACACTACCCTGGGACTGGCATTCAGCGTAATATCCTTAATGATTTCATTGACACAAACACCCCCTGAATAGGCTACAAATTTTACCTGTATAGTTTTACTTACAGGCGACTGGAAATTGGCGTACAGGTTGGAATACACTTTATCCGGCACAGGATTGTCGTCAACCGTTTTTATAGCCGCATTGGGCCACTCCCAATAAATTTCCGTCTTGGTAATGCTGCCAAAATTTACCGTCGATTTATTCTGAATATTCACCGCAATATTGCTGCACAAACCCGCTGCATTCTGCACAATGAAATCAGCCTTCGGCTTGTCCCCATTTACAGTCAATACCTGGCTGATGGTGTCCATGCAACCAGCGTTGGAAGTCGTAACCAGGCTTACATTGTAATTTCCAACAGCACTGTATTTGTGTTGTGCATCTTTTAAAATGCTTGTATTTGGATTGCCTGCATTCGCAGCAGGATCATTAAAATTCCATTGGTAAGTCATTAGCCCGGCTGTGCCATCTGCAATGGTGCTACTGTTGACGAATACAGCAAAAGCATCTGTAAGGCAAACTTCTGGTAAAACATAAGCCGGATTAGGCAAGGCATGTACATTGATGACTTTCTTCAAAGTATCGCTTTTGCAACCCTTGTTAGTGGTAACTAACAATGACACTGTCTTTGAACCAAAAGCGGCATAGTTGTGAATAAAGGAATTTGCATTGCCTACGTCAACAGTGGCTCCGTCACCCAGGTTCCACTGCCAGCGAACGAGACTCCCAACATTGGCCACACTTTTGTCTGTAAATGTAATATCCTGTTTTTCACAAAGCGGTGAGGAAGTGATGAAATCGGGCGTGGGCAATGGGTTTACGATATGCGGTTTCGTTACTGTATCACTGTAACATCCTTTGTCGCTTACAATCCAGTGCCTGATGAAAAAGGTATCTGCAATTGCGTACCGATGTGAAGGATTTTTAACTGTATCGGTTGCAGCATCGCCAAACTGCCAATAGTATTTGGTAACAACCTGGTTAACTGCAGTGCTTTGATCGGTAAATTTGGTAGTATCTCTCAGGCAAACTTCAGTAGGCAAGTTGAAATCAGATTTGGGCTGATTGTACACGTTTGGGAGAACCTTCACCGTGTCCTTTACACAACCAGGTGCTGAGGTAACAGTGAGTCTCACATTAAATGGTCCTGTAGTGGTGTAGAAATGTATGGGGTCCTTTACCGAATCGATTTTAGTGTCTCCAAAGTCCCACAAATATTTCATTGCAGTTCCGTCAGAAACTGTCGAAAGGTTTGTGAATGCTGCTTTTCCCAAAGGCAAACAAACAGCAGCTGGAAGTGAAAAATCGGCAACAGGATATGGACTCACCGTAATAGCTTTCGAGAACACAACACTGCGACATCCACTTTGCGTTTCTACTTTGAGCGATATGGTGAATGTTCCGGTGGTATTGTATTTGATAACTATAGGCGTATTGGTTGTCAACGTATCTTTTCGTCCATCGCCATAGTCCCAGTACCATTTTATTAATGTACCCGATGGCGCAGATGAAGAATCCGTTAGCGTAATATTGGAGCCAATACAAACAGGTGCAGATACCCCGAATTTGGCTACAGGTGGCAAAGACACATCAATTACTTTGGTTGTATCGGCAAGGCAACCAATATCGGTGAAGATTGATTCTTTTACTGTAAATAGACCTTGAACACCATACTTGTGTACCGGATTTTTTACAGAGTCAATTTTGGTATCACCAAAATCCCATTTCCACTTGTATACATTCCGACCATTGCCATTTGAATTGTCAATAAAATGAACTGAGTCGGTTACGCAACCGGTATGCTGCCAAACAAAATCTGCTATTGGCTTGAGGTAAACCTGGACATCGTAATCAATTTGCTGTTCGCCGGAACATCCATCCGATGTGGGGTTCACGGCAACTACAGTCACTTTGTAGGTGCCGATAGATGAAATCTGGTAGGTACCGGGTAGCCTGTATTGGTAAATGGTTCTGCCATCAACTACAAACGATGAATCAGGAATAGGGTTGGCTATTGTAGTGTCTTTGAACAAACCGTAAAACTGCCATTTCAAACTGGTGGTTTGATAGGGCAAAGTGATGGCAAAATTGAACGGCGAGTTGATGCAGGTGGCAGGAAAATCAACAGTCGCATATTCGTTTTTGATAGTGATAAACTGGAACTGGTCCTTCACATTGGTACCCGCATTGTAGCCATATGATTCCACGTTTCCCGTGCCATATGCAATGGCTGAAAAATTCGAATCAGCTGTAAGGGTTTGAACAGGATTGCTCAGACTCCTGCTGGTAACATCTTCCTGCAAATAAGAATACGCAGTGCCGGGAATGGGAATGAAACTTCCGTTTGGAGCTGCGCCGTTTATTTTGAACGAGGGGGCAGCTATCGATTTAATGATAATATTCAGGTAGCAATACACCACCTGGCTCTGCCCCGGGGGAACCCAGTTCTGATGTGCAGAAAACACAGTTATGTTATTGATGGTTTGCTCAACAGGGTTAAGAATAACCATCTCAGGATCGGCATTTATTACCGGGTTTGAAGGACCACATGTCTGGCTGGTCATGTACTGCACCACATTGATGGGCTTATCGGCACTAATCTGGTTGGGCTTGTTGGTGGTGAATTCGTAAAAACTGTTATTCGTCAAACCGGTAAGTGTGGTGGTCACACCGTTTTCAGTACGGGTAACAACTGTTGTCGGGTCGGCCACAAAAACCCGAAGGATATCGTAGGTTTTTTTAATGAATGGAGCAGTAATAAAATTTTTGCCCCACGACCGAACAGGAAACAATTGCTGGAAAAGGTTATCTCCCCCACTAGCGCCAGCACAGTCGTAAGCCGACCAGGTAGTGGCTGAAAATACGGCAATGGGTTTGCAGCCGGCGTTACCTGAAGCTATTGAACGAACTTTGGTGCCTGAAATATCCAGGTCTTTCGGAAACTGCACCTGGTAAACATCTCCGGGTTTTGAAAGCGTTATGGTGTAAGGCACACCAGCCGGATTGCCATTGCGGGTAGTGACAACGGGTGTAATTTCCACCAAAGTGTTCGTGTCTTTGGCTACCACATTTATTTCTCCGTAACCGCTGTTGGCGCCACTGGCACCTGAACTTTGGTGGCTGGGCACAATATATTCCTTGCCCCAAACATTGGTAGGTAAAACGAGGGTTGCACCTGACCGAGCTGCCCTGATAATGTGGGCATACACTACAATCGGCTTGTCAGAAGTAACATGAATGCCTGCACCAGCAGCTATCCCCTCTATTTGCGACAAGTAAACGGTAGTGTTGGGAGCATCCCCATTTGGTCCCAGGAAAAACCGCTTTACACCGTTGGCTGTAATTGAAAAAGGAAGGTTGGTGGCACCAAATGTAACATTGCCACTCGCCGCCTGGTCAGAAGTAATATAAATACCCATTACGGCACCAGTGGCATCCACATGCGCTGGAAAGGTGATCCAGAAATCTTTGCCCTTATTTGAAAAATCCTGCGCAACGCCCGAAACAACTGAAAAGAACAGTAAAAAGGGGACAAAAAATCTGGCTGAAATGAGTTTCATTTAATGATAGCTGCAATTGTCTTGGTGCAATGTAAATAATTCACGCTCATAGGGTACAACAACTTATGACTCACTGGATTCAGATTGGTTTAAATCGCACCTGCCTGGAAAGGTAGGCAGCCGTTTCCGGACCCAGGTTGAACAGTAAATCAAGTATGCTAAGGTTATTCTCAAAACGATTTCCAAACACCTGTTGGTATGGCTCAATCAAAAATTGATGCCTGTTTTTCGGCAGGAATTTTCCGCGAAGATCCATGGAATCTGTGTTTTGCTCCTGCGGTAGCCATTCCTTTGAGAATCCCAACTCTCTTTTCCATTTAATTTGGTCCAAGGTCCAATTCAGCGACTCAAGGGCTAACTGCCACAAATATTTTGGTTTGGAATTGTAAAGTGTTTTGAGGCCGGGAGCATAATGCAAAAAGAATGGTGAGCGATTGTAGAGGCTTTCCAGGGTGCGCCAGTGGTCATTGACCCATGGAGTGGAATAGTCAATTTCAACTTCCCATGTGAGTCGCTTTTGGTTCCTTCCGCCCACTACGGGTACCGTAAGATTGTGCACTTTGTCAGGCCCCAATACCTGCATCCTGTTGCGATAACTCATCTTCTGGAAGTTCTCCCATTGCTCAATTTCTATATGTGACACATCTTTCAGGAATACGAAAGATGTAATTGGCCCAAAAAACTGTATTTCAATATGTTGTACCATTTTGATTTTGTCGATTGACAACTTGACAGGTGTCTGATTTTTTTAAATTTTATTGCCTCGAATAAGTGAATAATACTTCTATTTATTCTACTATAATTATAGATAAAGCATTATCTACTAAATACTTATGATACATTTTATTGCTATTTGATTTAGTATTTTCTCAGAAAAGGAAAATGAGGCATATTCCATAATTTTTAGCACGCTTTTCTATGGTTTTTGCAATGCTGCCAGATTATTATTCCTTTATTTTGGCAATGCGCAGCGCCCTACTCTTCATCGTATTCTCAGGCATCCTCCTCTCCTGCCAAAAGCCTTCAGCAGTGCAATACCGCGGCATCGACGGACTTCAGCCAAAAGCCTTTGATGGCAAGAATCTGCTTATGGCGGCCAACGTGAAAATCTACAATCCCAACAAGTTTGAGGTGAAAGTGTGGCAGGTGGCAGCGAATTGCAAAGTGAATGGTCAGCCTGCCGGGACTCTTTCATTGGATACCCTGCTCCGCCTTCCCGCATTGACTGAAATTTCCATTCCCGTTGAAGCAAATATTGATACCCGGCCCATTCTTTCTAATGGAATCAGCTTGCTTTTTGGCAATGACATTCCTTATTCCATTATCGGTTCGGCCAAGGCTGGCAAGGGTTCTTTCAAATGGACCATCCCCTTCACTTACGATGGTTCCCTAACCCGAAAACAACTGGAATCACTTGTTTTCTGATTTTGGTGTCGGTTTCTGGCAGCAGGCAGGCAGTTTTTTTGCAACACCCTCATTGGCAGTTACATCATCGGCGTCGAAGCCAGCATTGGCAATGGCGGTCTTTATTTCTTCAATATTAGTTCGGTCAGGATACCACTGCACCTGGGTAACTCCCCGCTTGAAAATGACGTTGATTTTCGCCAGGCCATCTACATATTTGGGTGCTACCGATTCAATTATCTGTTTGCACTGCTCGCATTTGGCATAAGGCGTTTTTATTTCGGCCCGCTGCAGTTTGGGCTGTTGTGCGAGGGCACTGAGCGAAAAAAACAGGGCGAAAAAAGCAACAACTATAGCTCTCATATCATTGATTTTTGAAAACGTAAATTTCAAGGTAAGCAGCAATGAAAAATGCTATCGGTTTCAAAAAAATCATTTTGATTTTCCCCATTCCACCGGGTTTTCGCGCCAGGCCATTAGCACCGACTCCTGCTCCTTGCTCACAATATTTTTTTCGATGGCAAGGTCAATGAGTGTGGAGTAGTTGGTAAGCGCAGAAAATCGGACACCTGCCTGCCTGAAGGCTTCATCGGCCTGTGGGAAGCCATAAGTGAAAATAGCCACCATGCCCAGCACTTCAAGTCCAGCCTGCCTGATAACATCAACCACCTGGAGGCTGCTCTTTCCTGTGCTTACCAGGTCTTCAATCACCAATACCTTCTGCCCCTTTTTGTAGTAGCCTTCAATCTGGTTGCCAAGGCCATGTTCTTTGGGTTTTGGACGCACATAAATGAACGGAAGTTTTAACTGGTCAGCAGCCATAGCACCCCATGAAATGCCTGCAGTGGCAACCCCTGCCAGCGTTTCAGCTTCGGCATATTCTGAAAAAATCACATTGCACAACTCGCTTTTTACATAATCCCGAACAAAGGGAAAACCAAGGGTCTTGCGGTTGTCGCAGTAAATGGGGCTTTTCCATCCGCTGGCCCATGTAAAGGGCGCATCAGGACTGAGTTTTATTGCCTGAATCTGCAGCAATTTTTCTGCTACTACTCTTTCGTTGCTTTTCATACCGGTATCTAATTGGCGGCGAATATCGGATACTTTCTGCGCACCAACTGTTCATTTCGTATACTTGTGTTATGGATAATGGATACTGCATTTACTTCGGCGAAAAGGCCTACTACATCACTTCGCATATGAATGAAAAACTGTATGCACTTACCACCTGGGGCGGTACTATTCTTGTTAACCAACCCAACGCAGGTGCCATTATCTCGACCATTCATGATATTGACAAAACTGATGCGGAAGCAGCCATCATTCTCACAAACAAACTTGATTATTACTGGAACCTTTTTTGCGATCAGTTCACACCCATTATAGCTGCCGGCGGTGTAGTGGAAAATGAAAATGGCGAATGGCTTTTTATTTACCGCAGGGGCAAATGGGATTTGCCAAAAGGCAAGCAGGATGATGGCGAAGATCTGCCCACCTGTGCGCAGCGTGAAGTGAAAGAAGAAACCGGCGTTGGCCAACTTTCCATTTCCGGAGACCTTGGAAAAACCTGGCATGCCTACCACGAAAAAGGAAGGTTTTATCTGAAAGAAACACAGTGGTATTCCATGAAAACAGCCGGCGACAACACACTGAAGCCGCAGGTAGAAGAGGATATCACTGAAATTAAATGGCTGAAGCCCGACAACCTGAACGAAATTTTAGAAAACACCTACCCATCCATCAAACAAGTGTTGAAGAAGTGCCTGAAAAAGGCATGATACCCCGGCCATTTTCAAAATTCAAATCTGTTCAGGGATAAATAGACCTGATTACCGGCCCCGGCAAAAACTGCCTGACATTGCCACCGTTTCGGTATACATCTCTTACCAGTGTAGAAGCAACAGACGTAAACTGCGGTGAGCAGGTTAGGAAAATGGTTTCAATGTTGTGGTCGATGCTGCGGTTCATGTCGGCAATGGCTTTTTCATATTCGAAATCGCTTACATAGCGAATGCCACGTAGAATAAAATTAGCTCCAACTTCTTTGCAGCAATTCACAGTCAGCCCATCGTACACTACTGCATCAATTTTTCCATTGCCTGCATAGGTTTCCAAAATCCAGCGCAGCCTGTCTTCTTCTGAAAAAGTAGGTTGTTTGTTTGCATTTCTGCCTATGCCCACAATCAGCCGGTCAAACATGGGCAATGCACGGTCTATAATGTCGACATGACCTAAGGTTATTGGATCGAATGTGCCCGGAAAAAGTGCAATGCGCATACCTTTTAATTTATGCAGTAAGATAAGAACGATTAGTTTCTTCCGGCAAGCAGGTACAACACCGCCATGCGAACTGCAACTCCATTTTCTACCTGGTTGAGAATGATGCTGTGATGACTATCCGCCACATCGCTGTCGAGTTCCACTCCCCTGTTTATGGGGCCCGGGTGCATGATGACTATTTCCTTATTCAATTCATCGAGCAGCGATTTCTTTACACCGTATGCAAGGTTGTATTCACGTAGTGACGAAAACAAAACCTGGCTCTGCCTTTCCAACTGTATGCGCAGCACATTAGCCACATCGCACCATGCCAATGCTTTCTTCAGGTCGTATTCCACCCTTACCCCAAATGCTTCCTCAATATATTTTGGAATGAGTGTCGGCGGTCCGGAAACCACTACTTCCGCACCCATTTTATTCAGAAGATAAATGTCACTCAATGCCACGCGACTATGCATGATGTCGCCAATGATGGCAATCTTTTTCCCTTCCAACCCACCTGTTTTTTCCTGAATGGAAAAAGCATCGAGCAGTCCTTGCGTGGGATGTTCATTAATTCCATCGCCTGCATTGATGATGGCAGCAGGTATGTGTTTGGCTAGGAAATGCGGCGCTCCACTTGCGCTGTGACGCATCACCACCATGTCCACTTTCATGCTGAGAATATTGTTCACCGTATCAAGCAGGGTCTCCCCTTTTGAAACCGATGAACCGCTTGCAGCAAAATTGATGGTATCTGCACTCAGGCGTTTCTCCGCCAATTCAAAAGAAATTCTTGTTCGGGTTGAGTTCTCGTAAAAGAGGTTCACAATCGTCACATCGCGAAGCGATGGAACTTTTTTTACCGGACGTTGAAGTACTTCTTTGAATTGTGCTGCTGTGCGGAGAATAGTAGCTATGTCTTCCTTCTGAAGGTCTTTAATGCCCAGCAGATGTTTTGTAGAAAGGCTCATTAAAAATCAAAGATAGGGCAGCGCAACATGCGGTGAACCTAATTGTGCGAAAGTACTTTTTCGAGGAAGGCATCCAGCTCGTAGCCACGCAGATTTTTGCCAATGATTTTGCCTTCCGGATCGAGCAGATAGTTTTGTGGAATGCTTGATACGCGGTACAACTGCGCTACTGCATTGCTCCAGAAACCCAGGTCACTTACATGTGTCCAGGTGAGGCCATCATCATTAATAGCTTGCACCCATTTCTTCTTGTCACGGTCGAGACTGACTCCCAATACTGTAAAGTTTTTTGCTTTGTATTTGTTGTATGCGTTTACCACATTTGGATTTTCCTGCCGGCAGGGACCGCACCAGCTTGCCCAAAAATCGAGCAGCACAAACTGGCCTTTGAATTTTTCGAGAGAAACAGGATTACCATCGGGATCGTTTTGTACAAACAATGGCGCAGGGCGACCGTATCCGAGTGTTTTTTCCACGTTCACCAGTTCGCGAATCGACTGGCCGTATTGGTTTTCCATGGCACTGCTGTCAATGGCATTCATCCAACCTTCCACATCGGCAATTGGATAATTAAGTCCCCATACGAGATTAAGTAAGAAAGGCGCCACTGCTGTGCTTTTGTAAGCATCGAGAAAGGAAGGAATTTTCTGAGCTATGCGACCGGCGATTACCTTGCGTACTTGTGCAAGACTATCAGGCGAATAGTGATAAGTGCCTGCAGATTCTACCATTTTGCTGATCATGGATAACGAATCAAAATCGGAGCCGAAATACAAAATCAAAGCCTTGAATGCCTTTGGTGGCGTTCCTTCATCCACCTGGTAATCGCTGCCATCATCACTAACGGTAACAGCTGCCTTTCCATTTTCAAGAAAGATGTTGAAGTATTTGAGGGTCGATTGCTTTCGAGGGTCGCCCACCATCAGCAGGTAGATTCCAGGATTGGGCAACGGAGTTGTGATAGTAAATGAACGTTTTGAAATACGGGATTGCTGGCCAACATAAGTTCCCTTTTCAGGCTCCATAAGTGCTGCCCACATACTGTCGAAACCGGCGCCAACCTTTCCTTTGAGCGTAAGTTTGGTTTCCTGTTTGACCACGTTATTTGCGCCTGGTTGCGCAGATGCATTAATAGCAAATAGCAGGGCGATTGGAACAAATAATAATCGGAAAATAATGTGGTGCATGGCTACTTTCGCAGATTGATTAGGTAAGGATGAAAAACAAATGTACAATATGATAAAGGTTGGAATACTCGGAGGTGGCCAGTTGGGCAGGATGATGCTGCAGGAAGCGGCAAATTACCCTGTAGAAACGTATATTTTAGAAAATGATTCACAGTGTCCCGCGGCTCACTTATGCCATCATTTTCATTTGGGAGACATCAGGGATTATGAAACGGTGATGTCCTTCGGTGAAAAAGTGGATGTACTCACTATCGAAATTGAATCGGTAAATGTTGATGCATTGGAGGCACTGGAGAAAATGGGAAAAAAAGTGATTCCCCATCCTTCTGTTCTTAGAACCATAAAAAACAAGGTTTTTCAAAAGCAGTTTTACAGCGAACAAGAAATTCCAACTGCATCTTTTGTAATTACCCACAGCAAAGAGCAGGTATTGCAGCACAAGCATTTGTTGCCTGCTGTGCACAAAATAGGCGAAGGCGGATACGATGGCCGTGGTGTGCAGATAATCCATACCGAGGAAGACCTGCACCTGGCTTTTGATGCGCCTTCCGTTTTTGAAAAAAAGGTGGAACTCGATAAAGAAATTGCTGTGACAGTAGCTGTTGACCAGCACGGCAAAATCATTATGTATCCTCCTGTTGAAATGGTGTTTGCCCCCTACCTCAACCTGCTCGATTACCAATTGTGTCCTGCCGATATTTCCAACAACGTGTTGTGGAAACTGGAAGCTGTCACAGTGAAACTGGCAAAAGCTTTCAATTCACCAGGCCTTTTTGCCATCGAAATGCTTATTGACCGCAATGGCGATGTGTGGGTAAACGAAACCGCACCAAGGGTTCACAACAGTGGCCACCATACTATTGAGGCACATTATTCCTCGCAGTACGACATGCTGTGGCGCATAATGCTGGACTATCCATTGGGCAACCCTGACATGCTGAAACCTTCGGTGCTTATCAACCTGATTGGCGAACAAGGCTTCACCGGGGTTCCCAAATATGAAGGGCTGCCTGAAATTTTGCAGATGCCGGAAGCCTATGTTCATTTCTACGGAAAGGAAACCACCAAACCCGGACGAAAGATGGGCCATGTTACTGTGCTAGGCACCGACCGTATTGACCTTATCAGGAAGGCGAAATTTGTGAAGGATAAACTGAAGGTGAAAGCCTGATTACCTAGTGGCAAACTGCTACCTGTGAAAGAAATTCTAAAACATTTTTTGAAAACCAATGCTCGCATGATGATTGCCGCAAAAACGTCAAATGCTAAAGATTTTCCTTTGAAGTACTTTATTCTCCTTTCTCTGGTTTCCTTATTGGCATTTGGTTGTAAGAGTAAAAGTGCCGACCAATCGGCAGAAGGCGGCAAGCGGCCTTCCGGTCCGCCTCCTGTTTTCAATGCTGTACTGGCCTCACGCTTTGCAGTTGACCGAAAAGTGCAGGCACCCGGAAGCATATTGCCCAACGAAAACACAGATTTACACCCGGAAGCATCGGGTCGTGTGGTAGCTATCAACTTTAAAGAAGGCACCTACGTAAAAGCAGGCACTTTGTTAGTGAAATTATTTGACGATGACCTGCAGGCGCAATTGAAAAAACTTACTGTGCAATTGCAGGTGGCCGAAGCAACAGAACGAAGGCAAAAAGAATTGCTTGCACTGAACGGTACCAGCCAGCAGGACTACGACCTGGCTGTGCTAAGTGTAAGCAACATCAAGGCTGACATGGAGTTGATTAAAGTGAATATTGACAAAACGGAAATGCGTGCCCCATACGATGGAAGGCTCGGCTTGCGCACTATTAGTCTTGGTGCTTACGTTACACCACAAACAATCATAACCAATATAGCCCAGCTCAACCAGGTGAAAGTTGAATTCAGTGTGCCTGAGTTGTATGCGACTGAAATGCAAACGGGAAAGAAGGTGATGTTGAGAACCTCCGGCGGTTCAAAATACTATTCAGCCACAGTTATGGCTTCGCAAAACACCATAAATGAAGAGACCCGTAACCTGGTGGTAAAGGCATTGATAAATAATCCTGATGCTACACTTACTCCCGGGTCGTTTGTTGAAGTGGATATTGAAGTGGGAAAGAATCAGTCTGCTATTATGATACCTACCCAGGCTGTCATTCCATCTACCCGGTTTAAAAACGTGATTGTAGCCCAGGGTGGTAAAGCAACCTTCAGGATTGTAAATACAGGTTACCGTGATTCGGCCCGCATTGAAATTACAAGTAGACTCAAAGAAGGAGACACCATCATTACCACTGGTTTGCTGACGATAAAAGAAGGTATGCCCATTAAAGCAAAGCTTTCCAATTGATTCCATCCAATAACATCATCTTTAGCCTGGCTTGCTTATGAATATATCAGAATTGAGTTTGCGGCGCCCGGTGTTGGCCATAGTGCTCAACCTGCTCATCTTGCTTTTTGGCTTGCTGGGATTCACCTTCCTGGGCGTTCGCGACTACCCGGTTATTGAACCATCTACGGTAAATGTGAGAACCAGTTACCAGGGTGCAAATGCCGACATTGTTGAAAATCAGATAACAGAACCTCTCGAAAAAGCAATTAATAGTGTACCCGGCATAAAAAATATTACCAGCAACAGTAGCCAGGGAACCAGCAGCATCACTGTTGAATTCAACCTTGGCGTTGAGTTGGAAGAAGCTGCCAACGATGTTAGAGACAAGGTTTCTCAGGCTATTCGTTCTCTCCCATCCGATTTGGAACAACCTCCATCGGTAAGCAAGTCCGATGGCAGCGGGGAATCCATTATTTCCATGGCCATCCGCAGTAATACCCGCAACCAGTTGGAGATAACGGAGTTTGCTAACAATGTATTGGTCGACCGTTTGCAAACAATTCCGGGTGTCAGTGGCGTGCAAATCTGGGGTGAGAAAAAATACGCCATGCGTATATGGATGGACCCGCAACGTATGATTTCGCGAGGTGTAACTGCGAATGAAATTTCATCCGCACTCAATCGCGAAAATGTAGAGTTGCCCTCAGGAAAAATTTCTGGAGAAACCACCGAGCTCACAGTAAGAACACTCGGAAGACTGAATACCGAAGAAGAATTTGATAACATCATTATCAGGAGCGATGTCAATGGAATCATCCGGTTGAAAGATGTGGCTGAAACAGTATTGGGACCTGAAAACGAAGAGACCGCATTCAAGGAAAGTGGCGAGCCGCTGGTGGGTTTAGCTATTGTGCCTCAGCCCGGCAGCAACTACATTTCCATTGCCGATGAATTCAACAAACGATTTGAACAAATCAAAAAAGACTTACCACCCGATATTTCTACTAAACTTTTACTGGATACCACCAAACCCATCAGGCGATCGTTGGAAGAAGTGAAAGAAACAATGATGATTTCGTTGGGCTTGGTAATTCTCATCATCTTCCTGTTTTTCAGGAGTGTGAATATGGCGTTCAGGCCTTTGATCGACATCCCGGTTTCATTGGTTGGTGCATTTTTCATTATGTATTTATCCGGCTTCACCATCAACGTGCTTACCCTGCTGGCAATCGTTCTGGCAACCGGTCTTGTTGTGGATGATGGAATTGTGGTGACGGAAAACATCTACAAGAAGATGGAGGCGGGCATGAACAAATGGGCCGCAGCACGATCAGGTTCCAAAGAAATTTATTTTGCTGTAATCAGCACCTCTATCACATTGGCTGTAGTTTTTCTTCCCATCATTTTTCTACAAGGATTTGTGGGCAAACTGTTTCGCGAATTTGGCATTGTAGTTGCAGGCGCGGTGCTCATTTCCGCCTTGGTGTCACTAACACTTACACCAGTACTCAATGTGAAGCTCACACCAAAAAATGGTCCCAGGCATAGTGGTTTTTACAAGGCTACAGAACCATTTTTCCGTGGTTTGGAAAATGGCTATCGCAAGTTGCTCAACGGCTTCATGAAAGTTCGCTGGATGGCTTTTGTAATTATCATTCTAAGTGCATTTGGAATATACTGGTTAGGATCTACCCTGCAATCGGAATTGGCTCCGCTAGAAGACCGCAGCATGTTCAGACTAAGTGTAACCGCACCCGAAGGAACAAGCTTTGATGCCATGTCGAAGAGTATGGACCGAATACAAAATTTCATTCTCGATTCCGTTCCTGAAGCAAATGTTGTAATGGCATTTACTGCTCCGGGTTTTACAGGCTCTGGCTCGGTGAATACCGGTTTTGTGCGGGTTGGATTGGTCGATCCTAACCTGCGCAAACGCAGCCAGAACGATATAGCAAATTATGTTCAGAAAAATCTTTTCCGCTTTCCTGATGTGAGGGCTTACGCCATACAGGAACAAACGATACAACAAAACCGAAGGGGTGGATTGCCGGTTCAGTTTGTCATTCAAAACAATGATTTTAACAAGCTGCAAAAAGTAATTCCGAAGTTTCTTGAAGCAGTAAAGGAAAGCCCTGTGCTTACTGGTGCAGATGTTGACCTCAAGTTCAACAAACCAGAAGTGCGTGTGCAGGTTGACCGGTTAAAAGCAAGTGAATTGGGTGTTCGCGTTGCTGATATTTCAGAAACGCTGCAATTAGCCCTGGCAAATAGAAGGCTTGGATACTTCATTAAAAATGGAAAGCAATACCAGGTAATTGGCCAGGTGGACCGCGCCAATCGTGATGACCCGGCTGACCTAAAGAATTATTATGTACGCAACATTCGTGGTCAGTTGATTAGTCTTGACAACCTGGTAGTGATGAGTGAAGAAACTACACCGCCAAGTATCTATCACTTCAACAGGTATAAGTCTGCAACCATTTCAGCCGGCCTTGCAGAAGGTAAAACCATCAGCGATGGAATTGCTGTAATGAATAATATAAAAAAGAAACTATTGGATGATTCATTCGAAACGTCGCTGGCGGGCACTTCACGTGATTTTGCTGAAAGCCAGGGCAATACAAATTTCGCCCTGATTTTGGCACTCATTCTCATCTTCCTGGTGCTTGCTGCACAGTTCGACAGTTTCATCGATCCACTAATCATCATGGTGACTGTGCCATTGGCGCTTGCCGGCGGGTTGCTTAGTTTGTGGGTGTTCCACCAGACCATCAACATCTTTTCGCAAATTGGCCTGATCATGCTTATCGGACTTGTTACTAAAAATGGTATCCTTATTGTTGAATTTGCCAATCAAAAACAAGCAAAGGGCATGAAGAAATACACGGCCGCTGTAGAAGCAGCCGCTGCAAGACTTCGGCCTATTTTAATGACCAGCCTTGCCATGGCTTTGGGTGCACTTCCTATTGCATTGTCGCTGGGTGCCGCAGCCACAAGCCGCATTCCGTTGGGCATAGTAATTGTTGGTGGTATCACCTTTTCACTATTGCTCACTCTGTTTGTTGTTCCGGCAGTCTATTCCTTCCTCAGCACTAAAAAGAAAGGCATTCCTGAAGCATTGCTGACCGAATCGGAAACCATGCATTTGCACGAATCTGATGCAGCAACCCAAACACATCAGTAAGAAATTATGTTACGCAGACTTTTTCATTTAGCTATTTCACTTATCATTTCAATAACCGGCGTTACAGTTGGTTATGGCCAGCAGTTGCTCACTTTGAATGATGCGATCAAAATAGCATTACAGAATAATTTTGATATTCAGTTGGCTAAAAATGATGAAGAGGTAAGCCAGATTCTGAACAACTGGGGAAATGCAGGAAGGCTGCCAACAGTGGCTGCCAGTGCAGGTTACAATTTCAGCAGCAACAATCTTGATCAGCGTTTGTCAAATGGCACGACTATCAAACGAGACGGAGCCACGTTTCAAACACAGAACGCCAGCGTAGCCGGCTCATGGCGCATCTTTAATGGCTTCAGGGTTGTGGCTGCAAAAAAAAGATTGGAAGAGCAGGAAAATATTGGCGCATTGCAGGTAAGACTCCAGGCGAACCTGGTAGTGTACGACGTGATTTCTGCATACCTGAATGTGCTGCGTTTTCAACGCCAGTACAAGGCAACGGAGGAAAGCTTGCTGCTGTTTGAAGAAAGGATGAAGCTTGCCGAAAACCGCTTCAATGTAGGTACTGCGGCAAAAAGCGATTACCTGCAGGCACTTACCGACTACAACCAGGTGAAGAACGGTTTGATAGCCATTGAGAACAATATTGCTGAAGGAAAAGTGACCCTCAATAATTTGCTTGCCCGTTCGCCTTTCGACGAATTCAACACCAACGATAGCATAGCAAAAGTTACTTTTCAGAACAAGGATCAAATTCTTGCTTCCATCGACACGCTAAACCCGGCATTACTGATTGCACGTGCACAAATGAATGTTCTGTACCAGCAGCATCGTGAAATTAATGCGCAACGCCTTCCCACATTTGCAATAAGTGCCGGCGCCAATTTCAATAATTCAATCAACAGCGCTGGTTTCACCCTTCGCAATACAACCTATGGACCAACTGCCGGAGCCACACTTGCTATTCCTATTTTTCAGGGCAATACCATAAAACAGAACCTGAAAGTGAATGAGGTAATGCAGAAGTCGCAGGACCTTCAAATAGCCAGCGTTAAGAATAACCTGGTTACTACGCTGGCAAATGCTTACAACAATTACAAGAGTGCGGAAAAGCAATTGCAATTGGAAGAAAAAAATCTGGACGTAGTGAAGGAGAACAACGTAATTGCTATGGAACGATTCCGCAAGGCAAGCATTACTTCAGTTGAATTGCGCCAGACCCAGATAAACATGATTGAATCGCAAACCAGGATGATAACTGCGCTGTATCAAATGAAACAAGCTGAGGCCGATGTTTTGCTGGTTATGGGCAAGTTGGTTGAGTGATCCATATAGTTGTTTGCACTCAAATCAGTTTCTTTGCCAAAAACAATCAGTATGAGCAATCCGCAGGTTGGTATCATTATGGGCAGCGATAGCGATTTGAAGATTATGCAGGAAGCTGCTGACATTTTGAAGCAGTTTGACATTTCCTATGAACTCACTGTTGTTTCGGCCCACCGTACTCCTGCACGCATGTTTGCCTATGCAGCCACTGCAGTTGAAAGAGGA
>JBBIOQ010000028.1:0-39006 GCA_037443285.1 Sphingobacteriales bacterium
CAGAAGAAGTTGAGCGAAGACTATTTGAAAACAGCGAAAGAGGAAGAATAAAAGAACCAACAGCATGGAGCAAAAGCCGGTCAGCCACGACCGGCTTTTTTGCTGGCCACCAGGAGATGTGACTCTTTATTGTTAATATCCATTCATTAACCAAATATTGAAGCTATTCCTCTGTCAGGCTTTTTAAATTTGAGTATGAAAATTTGGAGCCCCATACTGCCTGTTGTGATTATTGCAATTGCATCAGTATCGTTTGCACAGGCACAACAATACGACAGGCTGATGTTCAAAGTGTTTCCTGCCAACTGGTCAGAACAAACACAGGCAGACCATGTAATGCTCTCGAATTACAACATCAAAGGAGCCGATTTGCTGAATGTGAGCATTTTCAAAGGACAAGAATACACCGGCAAACCCGAGCAGGCATTTGCAGTAGCATGGCGGTCTTTTTTCAAACTGGCTGACACTACGACTGCACCGCACCAAAGAAGAAATTACACTGTTGACAGCGACATGTTTTTTACCGGTGCAGAACAGCGAGACGGACCACAAGGAAAAGGTTACTATTTAATGGCTTTGTACATCATGAAAAATTATGTGCAGCCCATCATTATAAAGGCAGACAATATGCGGGTTTTTGAACCACAGCAATCAGACTGGCAGGATGTGTTGCAACAGGTGGTTGTAGCGAAGTGATGCATACAACCAGGTAAATTCCACATTTTCCGCAATAAAAAAATGTCAGCAGTTTGTATGCTGACATTTCTGTTTTTCTGTAGTAATAACATCAACTATTAATGCCGCCGCTTATTTCAATTCGCTGGGCATTTACCCACTTTGCGTCATCGGTGCACAGGAAGGCTACCACGCCTCCTACATCATCTGCATTCCCCACACGACCTAATGGTGAAAGGCCACTCAATCTCTCCTTCATCTGGGGATTGTTGCGAATGGCTGCATTATTAAAATCAGTTTCAATAGGTCCGGGTGCCACTACGTTGGCCCTGATGCCTCGGCTACCCAATTCCTTTGCCAGGTATTTTGTAAATACTTCAATGGCACCTTTCATTGATGCATATACTGAATAGCCCGGGTTGGACCAACGGGTAGTGCCACTCGAGATATTGATGATAGAACCGCCATCATTGATGAATGGCAGGCATTGTTGTGTAAGAAAATAAACGCCTTTAAAATGCACATTCAGAAACTCATCAAACAAAGCTTCACTCACCTGCGCAAAAGGAACCGTGGCTCCCATTCCAGCGTTGTTAATTAAGAAATCAAAACTCTCCTGCTGCCATTTTTGAGCCAGCACTTGTTTGAGCGACAACATGAATGGTGCAATGGCCTCCATTGTTTTCAGGTCAAGTTGTAGGGCTGCTGCTTTCATTCCCATCGCTTCTATAGCAGCAACTACTTCAAGTGCTTCAGTTTCATTGGAGCGCCAGGTCACAATCACATCAATTCCTTTCTGCGCAATACACAATGCCATGTCCCTTCCTAATCCGCGATTGCCTCCGGTTATTAATGCAATTTTAGTGCTCATGTTTGATGGCTTATTATTTGATTAAAATGCTGCATTCAACGAATACAGACATTGCAATAACTCTTCACAGAACAAATTGTTCTCGCCTGTCATCAGGCAGCTAGTTCTCTAAGCGCAGTTACCAATGTATCAAGTTCATTGGTGGTAGTGTAAATGCTGGGAGCAATGCGCACTCCCTGCACATTGGCATAGTCAATTGCCACCGTCCATATGCGATATTTTTTCAGCAAAGTTTCTGCCAGCAGAGCAGGTTTCATTTTACTGATGCCAACGTTGGCAATACCGCAAGCACGTGCAGGATCGGCAGGTGTGTTTAAAACAACTCCATTAAGATTTCTCACCTTGTCTGTCCAATAATGCTGCAGCATACGCAGCCGATCTTCCTTTTGCTTTGGTCCAATTTTGACATGGTAATCTATGGCATCGGCGATGGTCAGGTCGGTATGCACAGGATGCGTACCTGTATGATTGAGCCGGAGGATCTCATCATCCTTTCTTCCACCTTCAGCAAAAATTGGCCAAACAGTATGGATGTTTTCCTTTTTCACATAAAGGATGCCTGCCCCCAGCGGCACCATCAGCCACTTGTGCAAACTGGCACCGTAAAAATCACAATGCAGATCAGGAATGGCATAATTGATATGTGCAAAAGCATGTGCTCCATCCACCATCACTTTAACGCCTTTGCTGTGTGCCATGTCGCATATCTTTTGAACAGGCAAAATTTGCCCTGTGATGTTGATCATGTGACACACCATCAGCAGTTTTGTTTTTGGCGTAATAGCCCTTGCGTACAACTCCACGATTTCTTCATCTGATGACGGGTGATTGGGAACTGAAACAACATTGTTTACCATGCCAAAACGCCTGCTCACTTGCTTAAACATATCCAGCATGGCACCATAATCCTGCTCAGCCATCACTGCCTCATCGCCGGGCTGCCAGTTCATACCACCGATGACCATATCCAAGGACTCTGTTGTATTGCGGGTTATTATCAGTCCATCAGGATCACATCCTGCCAACGCAGCAAGCTTTGACGCCATGAGTTTTTTATTTTCGGCCTGCACAGTTCGCATATAGTAGCTGCCTTGCAGGTTTACTTCACGCACATGCTCCAGATATTTCGTCAAGGTTTCCTCCGGCATAAAAGAATAGTACCCATTCTCCAGGTTGATGTAATCCTCTTTTAGTTTGAAGCCTTTTCGAACTTCAGCCCAAAAGGATGGATCATCAGCAGGTGGTATATTGAAATAATCAGAGGATGGTGAAAGCCATTCTTGAGGAGGGCGAAGGCCGGCAAAACCCAGGAGTGAAAAGTTGCGCAGAAATGTTCGTTTATCCATTCCCTAATGTAGGGAAAATGAGAAATGCAGACCTCGACAGCATGCAAAAGACTCCATTTATTTTCTAATGCCAAACAACAAGTTTCTCTGTAAACATCAAACCATGTTGTGCGCATTTTACCAGGTAGTTTCCATTGGGCAGCAGGCTGGTATTCAAATGCACAGTGCCTTGCGAGCCACTGGCGCTTAATACCTTTCTTCCAAAAGCATCGTACAAATCCACAGATATTGCAGCGTTATTGTTTCCGATGCGAATCAACGTCTCGTTGGAAGCGGGGTTAGGATAAACCTGCAATCCTGCATTGGCAGCATTATTGTTCAGCACCATAACGCTACTGTAAACACTTTTACCATCACTATCATTTTCACGTACCCTGTAAAATAGCTTTCCTTGCGGAACGTCTCCATGAAGCGCCTGGTAGTAATACTGCTGGCTAATTGCAGGCTGACTCCAAATCTTTTTCCACTCCTTTCCGTTTCTACTGTATTCCACATCAAAAGATTGAGCATTTCCAAGCGGTGCTGCAACCGACCATTCTATTCTTGCATCGCGCCAATTATTTACAAGCCTTGCATTGGCAGAAAGAAAATTCACCGGTAGCACCCCGATACTATAAGGCGTTGGTACGTTTTCACCTATGCCGCTTGCATTGCCATCGTTATTGGGATCCACCACAGAAGAAGGGCCATTATTACTCGAATCACTCACAATTATCTTGTCAATATCGTTGTTGATGGTTGCCATTCCGATGGCTGAGTTGTAATAAACATGATTAGGCAACAGATTGGTAACCCTGCACTGCAATTGAATTTTAAAAAAGTAGTTGGTGTTGGTCAATGTTTGGTTTGGCAGACTCTGACCAGTGTTGAGCATGCTGGTGACAGTAGTTCCATTGTAAGCCGGATTCAGCGTTAACCCTGCCGCGTTGCTGCCTGGTACAAAACTGATTTGCACATTCGAAAAGTTGTCCGTACCAAATGTACTAACAAGGTCGTCCGTTACATTAATATCATTCAATACCACATTGCCCATGTTGCGTACGTAAATTTCGTAGGTAAGGTCGCTTGTATTGCTGTTTACGACAACCTCATTAATGAGTCGTTTCGTGGTGCCCAGCACGGGCGCTATGCTTGCATTGTCAATAGGCGCCTGGCTGTTCTGAAATGTTTTTTCCCCACTCAGCGTATTGTCGCCAATGGAGTAAGTGAAATAATAACAGGAATTCACCATATTGGTGCCTGTTATTTCGAGCAGGCCATTGAGGTAAGCTATGCCGTAGCAATCTTTAGGAAGGGTTTGAAGGTAAACAGCATTTGCACTTCCACTTGTGCTGTTGTAATTGAGAATTTCATACAACCGTGATGGTGTGCTTCCCAATGTGGCAAACATGCGTCCATTAGGAAGAATCGTCAAATCACCACTGGTTACTGACATAGGGAAGTTGCCGGCAGGAAACTGCAGAACCCTTGTATTGATAATGGCACCGGTGTTAATGTCAAACTTATCCATTTTGCATTGGCCGGTAGCAGCATTGTATTCAGACAGTGACCAAAGGTCTCCGTTGTTGTCAAATTCGAAATTATTCGACACATATGGATATGAGTAGGTGGGTGTGGTTGAAATTGAGGCAGGGCATTCAATCTTTTGTGGCAGGCCCATATCTATCTTCCATATGTCTGACTTCAGGCCTGTCCTGTTATCAACAATATAGAATTTGTTATCAGCAGGATTATATGCAACAAACACGCTATAGTAATCGGGCAACAAAGGCGACATGGAGCAACTTGCCAACACTAATGGTGAAGCCCCCAGTGGATTTTTGATTAGTGAAACCTGTGGTGCCAAAGAATTGGAGCAGGTGATGCTGCCAAAATTTACCAGCACTGAATTTTGCGCAGTAGCAGCTAACAAACTCCACAATACCAACGTCGAGCTAATTGCAAAAGGCAAAAGGGTTTTTCTCATAATGATACCGGATTTTTCAAACATCAAAAGCCGAATCACTTCAAAGTTACTTTCATTCCCACTGGAATAAACAATCCACTTATTCCACTATTCACAGTTGTCAAATGCCTCTTAATTGAAGGACCGAATGGGTGCTAAAAAGCGGTTGGTGTTTGCCTACCTTCGTACCCTAAACGATTATTGCTCTATGAAAGAAGTTTATATCATCTCCGCTGTGAGAACGCCCATGGGAAGTTTTGGCGGAGTCCTCAAAGACTTGACAGCTACACAGTTAGGTGCTATCGCAATTAAAGGTGCGATTGAAAAAGCAGGCATTAGTGCCGAAATGGTCAACGATGTTATAATGGGTTGTGTGTTGCAGGCCAACCTTGGACAGGCTCCCGCAAGGCAGGCAGCTAAATTTGCAGGCTTACCCAACGAAGTCAATTGCACCACGGTGAATAAAGTATGTGCCAGTGGCATGAAAGCCATTGCACTGGCAGCGCAGAGTATCATGCTGGGCGATGCTGAAGTGGTTGTAGCCGGAGGCATGGAAAGCATGAGCAACGTGCCATTTTATTTGCCCAATATGCGCTGGGGAAACAAATATGGCAATAGCACTGTGCTGGATGGACTTGCCAAAGACGGGCTCACCGATGTATACGACGGGCAGGCCATGGGAATGGCAGCAGAACTTTGCGCCAGCACCTGTGGCATCAGCCGCGAAGAACAGGATGCATTTGCCATTGAAAGCTACCAGCGCAGCCAGGCAGCCTGGAACAGCGGAAAATTTGCAAATGAAATCGTAGCCGTTACCATTCCGCAGCGCAAAGGCGAGCCCGTTGTAATCTCAAAAGATGAAGAACCGTTCAATGTGAAGTTCGACAAGATTCCTACACTTAATGCTACATTCAAAAAAGATGGCACAGTAACAGCGGCAAATGCCAGCACTATGAACGATGGAGCTGCCGCACTTGTGCTCATGAGCAGGGATAAAGCCGAAAGCCTTGGCTTAAAACCGATAGCGAAAATTCTAAGTTTTGCCGATGCAGAGCAGGCGCCAGAATGGTTTACCACTACTCCATCCGTGGCTGTTCCATTAGCGGTTTCCAAAGCCGGCCTTCACATGTACGAAATTGATTACTGGGAATTGAATGAAGCCTTCAGCGTGGTGGGCATTGAAAATTCCAGGCGCATGAAACTTGAGCCGTCAAAGGTAAATGCACATGGAGGAGCCGTTTCATTGGGCCATCCTTTGGGTTGCAGCGGTGCAAGAATAATTGTAACGCTTATTAATGTATTGCAGCAAAACAATGGCAGATATGGTGCTGCGGGAATTTGTAATGGCGGCGGTGGCGCCAGCGCCCTGGTGATTGAAGCGACACCCCTCTAGATCTTTCCTAAAGGGGAGACTTAGTTGCCGGCATTAAATCGAGCAATCATAAAAACATTGATCATAAAAAAACGCCTCCATATTGGAGGCGTTTTTTTATGATACAAGTAGTGCATTCAGAAAAATCTACATCGCCTTGCATGGTGTTTTACGTTGTAATCTGGCACCATCTACTTCTCTCTCCGACTATCTGTCAACTGTCATCTTCTCACTTATGCCTTCCTTTCAACACATCAACTACATCGGCCAACGTGAACCCTTTGGCCTGCAGCAGTACAATGTAGTGAAACATAAGGTCGGCAGCTTCACCCAAAAACAAATCCTTATTGTCATCCTTCGATTCAATCACAAGTTCCACTGCCTCCTCTCCTACTTTTTGTGCCACTTTGTTGATGCCCTTTGAAAAGAGCCTTGAAGTGTAAGATGCTTCAGAAGGATTGGCTTTTCTGCTTGCTATTACAGACTCAAGATATAGCAGAAAGTCGGCGGGATTGGATGCATTTTCTTCAAAGAAACAAGTATCGGCGCCAGTGTGGCAGGTGGGACCAACGGGCATCGCCTTTATGAGTAGTGTATCGTTATCGCAATCAACTTTCACATCTTTCAAAAGCAGAAAGTTGCCACTTGTTTCACCCTTGGTCCACAAGCGCTGTTTGCTCCTGCTGAAAAACGTCACTTTGCCTTCAGCGTTGGTTTTATCAAGTGCTTCGCGATTCATAAAACCAAGCATCAGCACTTTGTTGGTAACGGCATCCTGCACAATGGCTGGCACTAGTCCATCTGCGTATTTTTCAAAATCAATTTTCATTTTTCTTTTTGTTTAGCATGTCCATAAACTCTTTCATCTGTTTCTCAGTTTGCAACCTTTCCTTTTCGTGCCTTTTCTTTTCGAGCATGTAGGTGAAACGAATGAGCATGATGCCCAGCAAAAGAGAACCAATGTATAATAACCAAATCATAAGCGAATGGGTATGTGATGTTTTGAAAGATATTGTTTCAATGTGGGAATGGGAATTTCTCCGTAATGAAAAATACTTGCGGCCAGGCCTGCATCGGCACCTGCAAGGGTAAACACATCAACAAAATGTTCCATTGCCCCTGCTCCTCCTGATGCAATTACCGGAATATCTACAGCATCAACAACAGCTTTTGTAATGGCAATATCGAACCCGGTTTTGGCGCCATCGGTGTTCATGCTGGTCAACAATATTTCGCCGGCGCCGCGATTGAAAACTTCCTTTGCCCACGGCACTGTTTCAAGATCGGTTGGCTTGCTTCCACCATGTGTGTGAACCCGTTGAAAGGCAGCACTTTCTCCTTCAGTGCTCTGCGGCCTGTGGTCCACGGTCGTTTTCGTATCTATTGCCACCACAACAAACTGGCTGCCGAATTCTTTGGCAAGTTCATCCACCAAGGCGGGGCGTTTTACTGCGGAAGAATTAATAGAAACCTTATCGGCGCCTGCTTCCAGCAATCGTGAAGCATCGGCAATGCTGCTGATACCGCCACCAACAGTAAACGGAATGTTGAGATGCTTTGCAATCTGCAACACCAGGTCGGCAAATGTTTTGCGGCCTTCGTTGGTAGCTGTGATGTCGAGAAACACCAGTTCATCAGCGCCATCACGGGCATATTGTTGCGCCAACTCCACGGGTTCGCCTGCGTCCCTAATGTTTACAAAGTTGACGCCCTTCACTGTGCGTCCATCCTTGATGTCGAGGCAGGGAATGATACGCTTGGTGAGACCAACCGGGGATGAAGTGGTAAGAACTGACACATTTGTAATTGAATTGCTCATTGCTTAGTGAATTGCATAAAATCTTTGAGAGAAATTGAACCTTCATAAATGGCCTTGCCTACAATAGCACCGGTACAGCCGGCTCGTTGCAACAAGAACAAATCATCGAGTTTGCTTACACCACCACTTGCAGTAAGTTCAATGCCATCGCAGCTTTCCAGAATCTTCTTGTACAAATCAGTGCCAGGCCCCTGCATCATTCCATCCTTTGAAATATCGGTGCAGAAAAACTGCTTCAAGCCAGCCGCTTTAAGTTCATTGATAAAATCAAAGACCCTAACTTCCGTTTGTTCCAGCCAGCCATTTACGGCAAGCAGCTCCTCCTTAACATCGGCACCGATAAAGAACTTTTCGGCACCAAACTTCTCCACAAAGTTGAGAAACAAAGTCCTGCTTTTTACAGCAAGGCTGCCAATGGTGACCAGCGAGGTGCCTGCATTCAACACACTTACTATATCATCCGCTGTTTTTATGCCACCACCAAAATCAATCACCATTTTCGTTTTGGTAGCAATGGCTTCCAACACACGCTGATTCACTACTTTGCCGGCCTTTGCTCCATCAAGATCAACCAAATGCAAGCGGTTCAACCCTGCATCTTCAAATTGCTTTGCAACTTCAACAGGGTTTTCATTGTATATTTTTTTCTGTGCGTAATCGCCCTGCGAAAGTCTCACGCATTTGCCTTCAATGATGTCAATAGCCGGTATTACCTGGAATGGTTTCATAAGAATTTATAGTGCTAAGAAGTTTTTAAGAAGCTGCTCACCGGCAGCTGCACTTTTTTCCGGGTGAAATTGCACGCCATAAAAATTGTCCCTATGCAATGCAGCGCTAATTGGCAATCCATAATTGCAGGCGGCAATGGTTTCATTGCTCATTTCCGCATAGTAACTATGAACAAAATAAACAAAGTCGCCCTCCTTTATATCCTTCATCAGCGGAGATTGCAAAGCATACAAACTGTTCCAACCCATGTGTGGCGTTTTCAGTCGTTCACCGGTTTGAGCATCAGCAGCAGGAAATCGTTTGACAGCAATATCAAACATGCCTAAGCAAGGTGTATCTCCTTCTTCAGAGTGGCGGCACATAAGTTGCATGCCAAGGCAAATTCCCAGAAAGGGTTGTGTGAGAGAACGCATCAATTCATCAAGCCCCCTTTCTTGCAGGTAAGGCATAGCACTGTTGGCAGCACCTACGCCAGGAAAAATAACGTGGCTTGCATGCCGGATGATGTTTTCATCATCGGTTACAATGGCATCCACGCCAAGCCGCTCCAATGCAAAAAGCACTGAGCGAATATTTCCTGCGTTATATTTTATAATCGCGACTTCTTTCATTTGGTTTGTTTGTTGTGAAAGGGTCTTCAACTGTTGCAGCTTGTATCCATTTTTTCCCAGATAATTACCTATTCAACCTTTTAACCTCGAACTGCTGAACTTTTACAATACCCCTTTTGTGCTTGGCAAAAAGAACTTCGATGGGTCACGCTTTACCGCCATTTTAATGGCTTTGGCAAAGGCCTTGAAGATGGCTTCAATTTTGTGATGTTCGTTGGTGCCTGTAGCCCTCACAACAAGGTTGGTCTTGCTTGCATCGCTAAACGACTTGAAGAAATGGAAGAACATTTCTGTGGGCATGTCGCCAATTTTTTCACGTTTGAAATCAGCTTCCCACACAAGCCAGTTGCGGCCGCCAAAATCTATACTCACCTGGGCTTCGCAATCATCCATTGGCAGGCAGAAACCATATCGCTCCATGCCACGTTTATCAGCGAGTGCTTTCGCAAAAGCCTCGCCCATTGCAATGCCTGTATCTTCGATACTGTGATGTTCATCTATGTGCAGATCGCCTTTGGTAATTACAGAAAGGTCAATATTTCCATGACGTGCAATTTGATCAAGCATGTGATTAAAAAAGCCGAGACCGGTTTGGATGTTTGCTATACCGCTGCCATCAAGATTTAGTTCGATGCTGATTTTTGTTTCCTTCGTGTTTCTTTCATGGCTCACTTTGCGCAACCCAAGTTTCAGAAACTCGTAAATCCGCTTCCACGAAGTGTCTTCAAGCGCCACCACATTTTTTCGCAATTCCTGCACATCCATGGCTGTATCGCCTGAACCAAGTGTTGTATCAGTATTCATCCAAATAGCTTTGCATCCCAGGTTTTTTGCAAGCTGCACATCGGTAATGCGATCTCCAATCACAAACGAGTGATTGATATCATAATCACCATTGTGAAGGTAGCGGCCAAACATGCCAGTACCGGGCTTCCTTGTCGGGAGATTTTCTGAAGCAAAACTTCTGTCAATGAGTACATCAGTAAAATGAATCCCTTCGTTAGAAAGACTTTTCATGATGAAGTTATGGACCGGCCAGAACGTATTTTCAGGATAACTGTCAGTGCCCAAGCCATCCTGGTTGCTCACCATTACCAACTCATAATCGAGTTCCTCTGCAATCCTGCGCATGCAGGTGAACATGTCAGGATAAAACGTGAGCTTGTCAAAACTATCGATCTGGTAAGTGGGCGGCGCTTCGTAAATCAGCGTCCCATCGCGGTCAATGAATAATACTCTTTTAGCCATTGTTGTTTTCCTTTTCAAAAATCAATTCACCAATGTATGAACCCAGTGCATCCACTAACTCGGTATTTTCCTGTTCGGCACCAATAGTGATGCGCAGACAATCTTCGCACAGCATTACTTTACTTCTGTCACGTACAACGATGCCCTGTTCCAGCAAATAATTGTATACTTTATGCGCATCCTTCATTTTCACCAGCAGGAAGTTTGCATCGGAAGGATACACCTTTTCAACAATGGGCATTTGCTCCAGCACTTCTTGCAAAGCATCACGCATATCAACCAGCAACATAATCACGTCATTTACCTGGTCTGTATTTTCAAGCGCCTGCAGCACCAGTTCCTGGGTATGTTGCCCGATATTGTATGGTGGCTTCACTTTATTAATGATGCTGATGATGGCTTGGGAAGCAAACATCATTCCCACACGCAGCCCTGCAAGACCCCATGCCTTGCTAAGTGTTTGCATCACAACTAAATTAGGATACTCATTGAGTTCTTTAAGAAAGGAACGTTGACGAGAAAAGTTGATGTAAGCTTCATCGATTACTACGAGCCCATCAAAATTGTTGAGCACCATTTCAATGTCTTCGCGGTTGAGGCTGTTGCCTGAAGGATTGTTTGGTGAACAAATCCAGATAATCCTTGTGTTGGCATCTGCCAGTTGCTCAATGTGAGCAAGGTTCAGTTGAAAGTCATCGAGCAGCGGGGCTTTGCGCACATCCACATCGTTGATATTGGCGCTCACTTCGTACATGCCATAGGTAGGCGGACAAATAATAACGTTGCTTTTACCGGGTTCGCAAAAACAGCGATACAAAAGGTCGATGCATTCATCACTGCCATTTCCAATAAACATCATTTCCGGCGGCACCTGTTTGATGTCGCTCAGCTTTTGCTTTACCTTCCAGGAAAGTGGATCGGGGTAGCGGTTGTACCATTTGAGCAACGGTGAACCGAGGCTGTTTTCATTCGCATCGAGCATCACTCTTGCAGCACCTTTGAATTCGTCTCGGGCCGAAGAATACGGTGTTAGTTTTTTAATGTTTGGTCGAACAAGGTTTTCAATATTGAACATAGTGTAACCCTCCATTCAGATTTAGTTCGGAACACCCTCAAGGGGAGTATTTTGTCGTTTTATTTTCTAAGAATATGAATTGTCAAATTGAATCCATTCGCTTGTAGCTTGTACTATCAGCCAACCGCTTGCTTTCTAATCCTGACTGCATTTGCATGCGCCTCCAATCCTTCTGCTTCAGCCATGGCAATTACTGTTGGTGCAATGGCATGCAATCCTTCAGGAGTGAGTTGCTGGAAGGTGATTTTCTTCACAAAACTGTCGACGCTTACACCACTGTACATGCGTGCATAACCGTTGGTGGGCAGTGTGTGGTTGGTACCGCTTGCATAATCACCCACACTTTCGGGTGAGAGATGGCCAATGAAAACAGAACCGGCATTGACGATTTTTTCAGCTACGGTTGCTGCATCATTCATGCAGATAATGAGATGCTCGGCGGCATACTGATTCACCAATTCAATCATATCATCAAGGTCATGCATCACCACTGCAATGCTGTTTTCAACTGAACCTGAAGCCATGGCATGGCGTGGCAAATTGCTGAGTTGGCTTGCAAGTTGTTGCTGCAATGCTTCCATGTCAAAACCAGGAGTAGCAACCAACAACACCTGCGAATCGCTTCCATGTTCGGCCTGGCTGAGCAGGTCGGCAGCAACCCACGCAGGGTTGGCACTTTCGTCTGCCATCACGCACACTTCGCTGGGGCCGGCAGGCATATCAATGGGAACGCCTTCCTGCTGTGCAAGCATTTTTGCTGCAGTCACAAACTGATTGCCCGGGCCGAAGATTTTTGAAACAGCCGGAATGGATTCCGTTCCGTAAGTGAGTGCAGCAATGGCTTGCGCACCTCCTGCCTTAAAAATACTTGTCACATCAGAAACCTGGGCGGCATACAAAACTGCAGGATGTACATCGCCATTCTTTTGCGGTGGCGTGCAAAGAATGATTTCTTTGCAACCTGCTATCTGCGCAGGCAAAGCAAGCATAAGAACCGTGGAAAACAAAGGCGCTGTTCCGCCAGGAATATAAATACCCACTCTTTCGATGCCAACAGATTTGCGCCAGCAACGAACGCCAGGCATGGTTTCAATTACCTCAGGCTGTGTGAGTTGATTGGTGTGAAATTTTCGGATGTTCGATGCAGCGTGTTGAATGGCCTGCTTTAATTCATCACTGAGCAAAGATGCTGCTGCCGCTTTTTCACTTTCACTCACTGCTATGGCATTGAGTGCTACACCGTCGAACTGCCGGGTGAAACGAAATAAGGCGGCATCGCCTTCCATCTTCACTGCCTCCATCACCGGGTTTACCTTTGCATAAACTTCTGCAAGGTTCATAACAGGTCTCTTCATCAAGCCAGACCATTCATTCCTGTTTGGTTCAATTACAATTTTCATCTTTAATCATTAACCCTCTATTTCTCCCGAAAGAGAGACTTTGAGGAAGTCTGTTTCTTATATCAATTTCATCATCTTGATTTCACTATACAATCATTTTCTCAATGGGTATCACCAATATTCCCTGTGCACCGCGTTCCTTAAGTTGTTCGATGATGTTCCAGAAATCATTTTCATCCAGCACGCTGTGCACACTGCTCCAGCCACTTTCTGCAAGAGGAAGCACTGTTGGACTCTTCATGCCGGGCAGCAGTGCAATGATATCCTGCAATTTATCGTTGGGTGCATTCAGCAAAATGTATTTGTTATTCTTGGCTTTCTTCACCGCCTGTATGCGGAACAGCAGTTTATTCAACAACACCAATTTTTCTTCGCTTAATTCATGGTTGCGCACAAGCACGGCCTCACTCTTTAATATGGTTTCTGTTTCTTTCAGCCCGTTCATAAACAGTGTGCTGCCGCTGCTTACGAGGTCCACAATGGCATGGCTCAAACCTATACCTGGTGCAATTTCCACGCTGCCGCTGATTTCGTGTATTTCGGCCTGCACATTATTTTCCTTTAAAAACTTTTCTACAAGCACCGGGTAGCTGGTAGCAATGGTTTTCCCCTGCAGGTAACCGGCACCTGTGTAATGTTCATCTTTACCAATTCCAACAGCGAGACGGCATTTGCCAAAGCCGAGTTTTTCAACCACTACAACATGCTTTTGCTTTTCGTATAATACATTTTCACCCACAATGCCAATGTCGGCTACTTTATCAGCCACATACTGCGGAATGTCATCATCACGCAGAAAGAATACTTCCAGCGGAAAATTTTCTGCTTCGGCTTTAAGTTTGTTTACACCATTGCGAACTCCAATGCCGCAATCTTTCAGCAGTTTGATGCTGTCTTCATAAAGGCGACCTGACTTCTGTATGGCTATTCTAAGTTTCATATTTCAATTGTTTTTCGTTTTTTTTGTTGTTTATGGCTAATGTCAAAAACAAACAGGGCTCACCGCGGAGGTAAGCCCTGTTTGCAATCTGGTATCGGTTCACGTACACAACAGCATCGGCTCACCCCTGCAGGCAAGTATGATGATGATGAAGATGTACGCGGTTGTTTTTCATTTGCAGTGCAAAATTAGGGTTGCATTTGAAACTGCCAAATCTGTAAAAGGGTAATTTCGCTGCCTCACTCCAAATTTTACATGCAAAGAGCCATTGAATCCATTGAAAAGCTTGCCGCAAAAGCCATTGAAGCAACTATCGACCGTATTGAGCTGCTTCCGCAAAGTGGCAGCGACCGCAGGTATTTCCGCATTTATACACAGGGAAAGTCCTACATCGGCACCTTCAACCTGAACATACGCGAAAACGATGCGTTTATTTATTTCAGCAGGCATTTTGCAAAAAAAGGACTGCCCGTGCCGGAAATACTTGCTGTAAATGAAACGGGCGAGGCATACCTGCAAACAGACCTGGGTACTGTTAGCCTTTTGAACATTTTGGAACAACATGGGTATACCGACTACTCAAAGCAATTGTTTGCTGAAAGCCTTACACAACTGGCTCGGCTGCAGGTATTGGGCCACCAGGGGTTGGATTACAAAAGATGTCTGACGGCCAAGGAGTTTGGAAAACAGGCCATCCTGAGCGATTTGCTCTATTTCAAATATTATTTCCTAGACACACTGCGAGAGCCCTACGATAAACAAGCAATGATCGATGATTTTGATGCATTGGCTTCCTACCTCACGCATACGGAGTATAAGTTTTTCATGTTCCGCGATTTCCAGAGCCGCAATGTCATCATCTCTAACAATAAGCCGTATTTCATCGACTACCAGGGAGGTATGAAGGGAGCTCCCCAATACGACGCAGCATCCATGATTTGGCAGGCAAGAGCCGACCTGCCTGACGAATGGAAATTCTATTTGCTGAATCATTATATGGACAGCCTGGAGCAGGTACTTGGGAAGGAAATAGACAGGCAGATATTTGTGGCGCAATATTTTGGGTATGCGCTTATCAGGCTGTTGCAAGTGTTGGGAGCCTATGGCTTCAGGGGTTTGTTTGAACGAAAGGCGCAATTCCTGAGCGCTATTCCACAAGCACTTTCCAATCTGAAATGGTTTATTGAAAACAGGCCGCTGGCCATACATGTACCTGAGTTTAAGCGCATGCTTTCCTTTGTGGTTCAGGAAGAAGTGATTGCACGATTTGACCCGCCTAAAGCTGATGAAAACACACATTTGGTAATATGCATCAACAGTTTTTCTTACAAGGCAAATGGCTACCCGGAAGATGAAAGTGAAAACGGTGGTGGCTTTGTTTTTGACTGCCGCGGCATATTGAACCCGGGCCGAATTGAAGAATTCAAAACACTAACCGGCAAAGACAAGGAAGTGACAGATTTCCTGGAGCAACGAACCCGCATGCCCGACTTCCTGAACAGTGTGTTTGACATGGTGGATATAACTGTGGAAGACTACCTGAAGCGTGGTTTCAACAAACTGATGATAAACTTTGGCTGCACAGGCGGGCAGCACCGCAGTGTGTATGCTGCTGAACAAACTGCGAGGCACCTGCGCAATAAATACAAAGTGAAAACGGAATTGAAACATATGAATAGCGAAAGATGGGTGAAGTAAAAATTCGGTTCAGATTTGAGATTCGAATTGATAATAATTTTTGAGCTAATAAATGCCTCTGACTGAGGTTGCAGAAATATGACAACAGGAATGATTTTAGCCGCGGGGCTTGGCACCAGGTTGAAACCTTTTACCGATCTTCATCCCAAAGCATTGGGGGTGGTGAATGGGAAAACGGTATTGCAACGAAACGTGGAGTACCTGTTGGCTGCAGGTATTCAGAATATTGTTGTAAATGTTCACCATTTTGCTGATCAGGTAATTGATGCAATTGAAACAAACAAAGGATGGGGAGCAAGCATCAGCATCAGTAATGAAAGTGAGGAATTGCTCGATACAGGCGGCGGTATAAAAAAGGCTGTGCCATTGTTTGGTGAAGCCGAAAACATTGTTGTGATGAATGCCGATGTACTTACTGATATGAACCTTCTGTCAATGATGGATTATCACAATGACACCGGAGCAACAGCCACGCTTGCAGTGAGCAATCGAAATTCTTCACGCGGCTTTTTGTTCGACAAAAGCAACCGCCTCTGCGGTTGGCAAAACAGCAATACCGGTGAAGTAAGACAACCTGTGAAAGCTGATGAAGTGATTGCAAAATCATTCAGTGGCATTCACATTCTGCATGAAAGTCTTTTCAGGCATCTGCCTTTCAGTGGAACATTTTCTATTGTGGATGTATATCTCACTATGTGCACCACTTACCTTATTACAGGCTTCGACCATAGTGGCAGCAAGTTTATTGATATTGGCACTATGGAAAAACTGGAAGCTGCCTCCGCAATTTTTCATTGAAAAATTTCCTACGCCAAAACAGGCTTCAGCAATTCAGTAATGAATTTGAGCGAAGCATTTTTTGAATCCTGAAGCCAAACTGCTGTAAGCTCCGCATTACGCTTGGTTTGTGGCAATTTCAGAAAACGAATGCCATCACCTGCTATTTTTTTGAAGGTCAATGGCAGTATTGAAATGCCGAGGCCGCTTTCCACCAATTTTAGAATAGTGTGCCCATGTGTTGTTTCATGTGCCAGCGCCGGCGTGAAGCCCGATTCTTCACAAAGAGCCAGCATGTGACGATAATATCCTTCTCCATCCGCAGCGGGCGGAAGTATGAATCGTTCATCGCTTAACTGCTGCAGCGAATGGAAGTTGCGTGCATTGAGCCTGTGCTCTTTGGGTAGTACCAGGAAGAAAGGCTCACGCCAAACAATCATGCTTGTCACCTGCGGATGGGCAGGCGGGTTGCGCATAAACGCAATATCCAATTGGTTTTTGTGCAATTGTTCCCACTGCACAGATGATGGCAATTCAGACAAATAAGTTTGAATACCAGGATGTTTGCGGCCCAGTTGCGACAGCAATCCCGGCAGCACTGTTTGAATGGCCGAACCGACATACCCAATTTTTATTTCACCCATGAAACCACTGGCAGCCATTCGTATTTTATGCGGCAATTCGTCAAACTGCTGCAGCAGTGCAGCGGCCTGGCTCTGTAGCATTTCACCTGCAGGTGTGAGACTTACACTCCTGCGGGTACGATCAAACAATTGCACGCCCATTTTTTGTTCCAGCATGGCTATCTGCCTGCTGAGGGCCGGCTGTGCCATATAAATGCGATCGGCTGCACGCCTGAAGTGCAATTCTTCGGCCACCACCAGGAAATACCGTAACTGACGCAGTTCCATTGATAATGTTTAGGTATCAAAAGCCTATAAATATAGCATAAATGGTTATCAATTTAAGCCTGTTATTTTGCATTTGAAACACAGCGATTGGCCATCCTATGAGCTACAACTATTTGCCCCTCGACCAGACTCCTACCACATTCACCCAGGTAAAACACCTGTTGCAATTCGACCAGGATATTTCTGTCACCTTCACGGCATTTGAAGCCATTGAAAAATGCAGAAAATATCTTGATGCAAAAATGCAGCACACAAATAGTGTGTACTATGGCATAAACACCGGCTTCGGTTATTTGCAGAATGTAAAAATCGACGATACCCAAATAGAGCAACTGCAATACAACCTGCTGATGAGCCACGCCTGTGGCATGGGTGAAGAAGTGTCACATGAAATTGTGAAACTGATGCTTGCACTGAAAGTGAAGAGCCTGAGCTATGGCTACAGCGGAGTGCAAAACGAAACAGTTAAGCGCCTCATTGACCTGCACAACGCCAAAGTGTACCCCGTTGTGTACACCCAAGGCAGCCTTGGAGCCAGCGGCGATCTTTCTCCGCTCAGCCATTTGTGCCTCCCCCTTTTTGGAATGGGTAATGTTTGGGTGAATGGCGAAAAACGTGAAGCAGCAAGCCTTCAGCAAATGTTTGGCTGGGAGCCTGTTCATTTGAAAAGCAAAGAGGGGCTTGCACTTATTAACGGCACACAATTCATGAGTGCATATGGAATGTGGTGCCTTGTAAAGGCTGATAAACTTATCCGGTGGGCCGATACAATTGCAGCCATCAGTACCGATGCCTTCAATTGCAGCACCCAACCATTTGAAGAACAGATACACCGAATTCGTCCGCACCGCGGCCAGGTGCATACCGCAGCAAGAATGCGTGAACTGCTGCAAAACAGCCCAATAGCTCATGGAGAAAACAAAGCTGTTCAAGACCCATACTCCTTTCGATGCATTCCACAGGTGCATGGCGCCTCAAAAGATGCATTTGACCACGTGCTAAGTATTTTCCTGCAGGAAATAAACAGCGTTACAGATAACCCGAATGTTTTTCCAGATGAAAACCTAATACTTAGCGGCGGGAACTTTCATGGTCAGCCGCTTGCCATTTCGCTCGATTACCTAAGCATTGCCATGAGCGAATTGGCTAACATCAGTGAACGCCGAACCTACCAACTCATAAGTGGCCAGCGTGGCCTGCCATTGTTTTTGGTGAAGGATGCCGGCCTCAATAGCGGCTTCATGATTCCGCAGTATACCGCAGCCGGTATTGTGAGCGAAAACAAACAACTGTGCACACCTGCCAGCGTCGACAGTATTTCATCGAGCAACAACCAGGAAGACCATGTGAGCATGGGTGCCAATGCGGCTACCAAATGCTACCGTGTCATCAACAATCTTGAAAAGGTGCTTGCTATCGAACTCATGAGTGCCGCACAGGCATTGGAGTACAGGCGACCGCTGAAATCATCGCCACTACTGGAAGAAATAGTGGAAGCTTTCAGAAAGCAAGTGAGTTATAATGAAAGAGACCGGATTCTGCACAATGACATGATGAATGCTGTAAACTTTTTGAAGGAATCGGAATGGTGAGGAACTTACCCGCAATGTCAAATATTGATGCTGCATGGACCATGGCAATATTCATTCAGACCTCCGCACATTTTTTGTAACTTGAAGATGTGTTCAGGAACTAAGTCATTTTGCCAAGACTAATGGCGTTTAGGAGTACGGCAATCATTTGACAATTTTATCTGCACGCTTTTTAAACATGTGTTTTTTATTAAATCCATTTGCACATGAAACTTTTTGCCACGCTTTTCACTGCCACCCTGTTTGCTTTCTGGATACCACAATGGCATCATCATCCAAAACCATATGCCATGCCCGATGAAGCCGGAGCAGTAGATGGCCCCTACGTATTATACCGCAACGATTCGGTGCTGGTCGAATACATTGATTCAATAGCTGGGCAAACGAAATCAGTTCGTACGCAGTCCTTTCCAATGGTGCAAAAAAACAAGGTTGACCTTGTTGTAAATACAGATGAAACCGGCAAGACCTTTCATGTAAAATTGAAAGGAAAATTGGAAAACGAAAAAGCCACCTATGGCAAACCTAAGAGCATGCTGGTAATTTCTGACATTGAAGGAAATTTTACAGCGTTCAGAAAACTGCTGCAGGGCAATAGAGTTATTGACAACAACCTGCACTGGACCTACGGCAAAGGCCACCTGGTACTTAATGGCGATTTTGTGGATCGTGGAAACATGGTTACACAGGTATTATGGCTTATTTATTCTCTTGAACAACAAGCCGAAGCGGTGGGTGGCAAAGTGCATTTTGTGCTGGGCAATCATGAAGTGATGAATATGGGTGGCGAGCATGATTATGTTGCGGAAGAAGTTATGGCCAATACAAAATTGTTAAACGTAGATACGATAAATATCTATGGACCGAATACCGAACTTGGCCGGTGGATGGCGACAAAGAATGTTGCAGAACGGGTGGGTAACATGCTGTTCATACACGGTGGCATTTCCAGGTATGTCAACATGATGCAACTAACGTTAAAGGAAATGAACGAATTGGTGCGACCGCATTACACCGATACAGCCTACAACTTCACCGATCCAAGAGTTGAAATACTTTACAGCGACTTTGGCCCACTCTGGTACCGGGGTTATTACATGGATACACCAAGGGCCAGACAGCCTCAAATCGACAGCACACTTGATTTGTACGATGCTCGTTATATAGCCACGGGGCATTCCATTGTTGCTAATCAAATCTGTTCCTTCTTTGGGGGTAAGGTGTTCAACACCGACCTGCAACATGCCAAAGGAAAGTCGGAAGCATTACTGATGGAGGATGGCAAACTATTCCGTACCAATGCCAACGGAGAAAGAAAACCCATCGAGGCCTTTCCGCAACAATAGCGGCGTATGCAAAACACGGTCCTGGTACTATTCAAAAAATCAAACAAATGGAAACCATACAACTTCATTACGATTCGGTAAAATACAAAACACCCACCGGCAGCAAAATTCAATGCAAAGGATGGATACAGGAAGCTGCACTGCGAATGCTGCTCAACAATCTTAATCCTGAAGTTGCAGAACGACCTGATGAACTCATAGTGTATGGTGGCCGGGGAAAGGCAGCACGAAACTTCGAAGCACTCGACAATATTATCAAAGCACTAAAAGTGTTGGAGAATGACGAAAGCCTGCTGATACAAAGCGGCAAACCCGTTGGTATTATGAAGACGCATAAAGATGCTCCACGTGTACTCATAAGCAATTCACAACTGGTACCCAACTGGGCCAACTGGGATCATTTTGATGAGCTGGAAAAAAAAGGCCTGATCATGTACGGGCAAATGACAGCAGGCAGTTGGATTTACATAGGCTCACAAGGCATTGTGCAAGGCACCTATGAAACATATGCTGCCATTGCAGAAAAATATTTCAATGGCACATTGAAAGGTACACTCAATGTAACGGCAGGTCTTGGAGGAATGGGCGGCGCACAGCCACTCGCTATTACCATGAATGAAGGCGTAGCGCTGATTGCAGAAGTGGAGGAATGGAGAATTGACAAAAGACTGGACACCCGGTATCTCGATGAAAAACATACGGATATTGATGAAGCCATCAATGCAGCTTTGAAATACAAGGCTGCAGGTGTGGCAAAAAGCATCGGTGTTTTATGCAATGCAGTGCGGTTGCTTGAGCACCTCGTGAACCGCAACATCATTCCTGACACACTGACTGACCAGACTTCGGCGCATGATCCGCTTACCGGCTATTGGCCGCACGAAATGAGTTATGAGTATGCAAAAGTTTTGCGTGTGGAAAACCCTAAACAATACATTGATTATGCATACAACTCCATGTACCGTCACGTACAGTTGATGCTCGAATTGCAAAAGAAAGGTGCCATCACATTTGACTATGGCAACAACATACGGGCAAGGGCGCAGGAACGTGGATTGAAAAATGCATTTGACTTTCCGGGATTTGTTCCCGCTTACATTCGTCCACTTTTCTGCGAAGGCAAGGGACCATTCCGTTGGGCTGCACTCAGCGGCGACCCCGACGACATTGCTGTAACAGATGAAGTGATTTCCAATATGTTTCCACAAAACCACAGTCTGCAACGCTGGCTAAAACTGGCAAAGGAAAAAATTGCCTTCCAGGGTTTGCCTGCTCGCATCTGCTGGCTTGGCCAGGGCGAACGTGAAAAAGCTGGTCTGGCATTTAATGAACTCGTCAGAACCGGCAAGGTCAAAGCACCCATCGTTATTGGTCGCGACCATCTTGATACAGGAAGCGTAGCCAGTCCCAACCGCGAAACTGAAGCCATGCTTGATGGAAGCGACGCTGTGGCTGACTGGCCAATACTTAACGCACTGGTAAACACAGCAGGCGGTGCCAGTTGGGTAAGCCTGCACCATGGCGGCGGCGTAGGCATGGGTTACAGCATTCATGCGGGCATGGTGATTGTTGCAGATGGTACCTATGAGGCAGAAGCACGCCTTAGCCGCGTACTACGCAACGACCCGGGAATGGGGGTAATACGCCATGCAGATGCTGGTTATGATATAGCATTGGATACAGCTAGGAAACATGGTTTGGATTTGAATGAAAGACTGAACGGATAGGTTTTTGCAGTTTTGTTTGGATAAAGGATAATCCCCGTCAATGGCGGGGATTATTTGATTCTGAAACAACCTTCATGGATATTATTTGCAATGGTAGCCACCTCCATGACACCAGCAGGTTGCGTGTCACTCACTTCAACATTTTCTCCGGCAGCATCATCTATTAACCGCTTACATCATTACGTCGCAGCCTGTACGATAGGTAGCTTATGCCTTCCAAGGATTCTGTAGCATTGTGCCACTATTTCGCACACGCATGATCACAGAATTGCAATCTCAAAAGTTTCGCTTTTGGTCGTTTGTTAGCATGGTATTGCTGGTGTTTGTGCATGGCTACAACCTGCAGCAAAGCTACCTGCAACCATGGACCATGCCCGGCGAACCCCTCACCATTACCACGTTTACGGAATACTGGCTGGCCAATGGCATCTTCCGTTTTCGCATCCCCATGCTTTTTATTATTTCCGGCTACCTGTTTGCCTTAAAAGACAATCAGCCACACAAAAAGCGCATGAACAAAAGGGTACGCACCTTGCTGTATCCTTACCTGCTCTGGAGTGCATTTGGTTTGCTTTTCACCTTCGTGCTCGAAATATTTCCTTATGGCAGGCAGGTAGTTCAACAATCCAACCTGATGCGCCTTGACGAACATCGTGACTTGCTGCATCAGTACCATTGGTACGAAACACTGGCACGCTGGATTTTTTTCCCGGTTCCTTATCAATTTTGGTTCATCAAGGTGTTGCTCATTTACAACCTCGGCTATCCTGCCATACGCTGGTGTGTAACGCACCCTGTTGCCAAAAAAATATTCTTTCCGGTTGCCATCCTTTTGTGGCTTGCCACTTTTGGAGCAGTCCTAATCGAAGGCGAGGGATTGCTGTTTTTTTCATTGGGTGTGTGGATGCAAAAAAACAGTTTTGATATTGACAACGCAAAACGATGGTGGCGCCCACGATACTGGTTTCCTGTTTTCATTTTGCTGAGTGCCTTAAAAACAGTGCTGGCCTTTTATCCACCCGGTCAGGCAGCTGCACCCATGCTTACCATCATGCACAAACTTGTTGTGGCAAGTGGTTTTATATGTGCATGGTATGCCTGCAACCCGCTAGTGCGTTGGTTTATGAGCAAACCCTGGTTTATATGGGCTTCGGCATTTTCATTCATCATTTATGCCATGCATGCGCCGCTGGTGGTATTTACAGTAAAGGCTATGCAAATGCTGCCTGTTCATTGGACGGGCTATCGATTGTTGCTGTTTGTTGTGCTGCCGGGTTGTTTGGTAATGCTTGCCATTCTTACTGGTGCAGCATTGCGAAAGTGGATGCCGGCATTCTACAGTTTTGCAACCGGGGGTAGAGGTATCGCCTGAAAAGACGGGCAATTCGATTATACCTTTCCGTTTTGAGAATCATGTTCTGTGAAAACGAATTGCTGCTTCACTATTTTTTGCAACTGAATTGTTGAATTAAATACAGGAACAGCATTTCCGGAGAATAGCAATATATTACTGCAAAAAATTGCTATGCCGCAAAAAAGAGTAGCCGTCATTTTTGTATTGCTGTCATTTTTAAATGTGCCGCTTTCCTACAGCCAAAATGCCTATTATGCTGAAATAAAAAAGGCTGCCAACAACCTGATACAGACTTTCGATCCTATGCAGAAGCGTTCAGCGATGCTTGCCTTTGATGATACGGCAAGAATCAAATGGAACAACCTGCCCGTGGGTTTGCGGGCAAGGGCAGGCATCAGCATCGGCAACATGACGGAGCCACAACGCAAACTGCTGCACCGCATTCTTTCGGCATCGCTGAGTTCGCAAGGATACCTGAAAGCTACCAGCATCATGCACCTCGACAACCTGCTGAATATGTTCATTGACACGGCTTATTATCGTAAAGAAATCAACGATACGGTGCAGCAGTTTCTCAGGGATCTTAAATGGTCGCACCAAAACTATTATCTCGCTTTTTTCGGAAATCCTTCGGATGCCAACTGGGGATACAAAATTGAAGGGCACCACCTTTCGGTGAATTACACTTTCACAGGTGATAAACTATCTGTAACTCCATGGTTCATTGGCACTGATCCTGCTGAGATGCCTTTTACCCAATACGCAGGCTGGCGTGTACTGGGCCAGGAAGAAGACCTTGGCATTAAGTTGATAAACATGCTATCACCTGACCAGCAGAAAAAAGCAACAATGACAAAAGACGTACCGGCTGACATCATTACCGGTGCTGAAAGCGGTAAACGCCTGGTTGACTATTGGGGCATTAAAAGCGGTGAACTGAACAAAGAACAAAAAGCTGTACTGCTCTACATTATCCGTGAATACACTTTCAATATGGAATATGACAAAGCAGTAGAAGAATATGAGAAGATATTAAAAGCTGGCATTGATAATATTTACTTTGGATGGATTGGAGCGTATGAAGAAAAGATAGCACACTACTACATCCTTAACGGTCCTACATTCCTTATTGAATTTGACAATAACGGCGGGCCACGAAAAGCAGCGAATCACATTCATACCATTTGGCGTGAAAAGGGAAATGAGTTTGGCGAGGATGTGCTGAAACAACACTACCAGGCAGAAAAACACTGAGAAACTTCACAGTTGCTGATGCTGAATTTTCCAACACTCAGTTGTGATGTCAGCGCATTGAACATGCAAGGAGTAAGGAAAGCATGCGGGTGATTTTTAACGGCAGTAGAAACAAACAGGCCTCTAAAAGATATTAGGTGCAGCAAGAAACTTCTCAAAATATTGCGTTACTGTGCAATGCATTTGCCGGTTCCGGAAAATCGGTTGCTGTTGCTAACATTATTACAAATGAATTATCGCAACTTGGCGTACCTCACAATTTGTTCATGGAGCAGTGGCCTGATGACCTGGGTGGATTTACAGATGTGTTTATAGTAGGTGGCGATGGCACATTGAATTATTTCCTAAATCGATATACCGACAACAAATTGCCACTGGTTATTTTCAAAGGGGGAACCGGCAACGATTTTCATTGGTTGCTTTATGGAAACATTACATTGGGCGCACAAATAAAACTGGTGTTGGATGGCAAGCCGAAACCGGTAGACATGGGTAAATGCAACAATCGCCATTTTATCAATGCAGTAGGCATTGGCTTTGAGGGTGCAGTGGCTAGAGCCCTAAGCAGCAGAAAGAAACTACCGGGAAAAACCTCCTACTTACTCACCATCCTGCAAAAAATATTTACATATCGATCAAAGTATTTTCGGATTGCATCAAATGGTCAGCATATTTCAGGAAGAAAACTGTTGGTGGATATCAGCAACGGCAGGCGAAGCGGCGGTGGTTTTCACATAGCGCCTGCAGCAAGCGCCGATGACGGTTTGCTGGATGTAGTTATTGCAGAAGCGCTACATCCAATTATGCGACTTCGATATCTTCCGGTGATTGAAAAGGGCAAACACCTGGCGCTGCCCATCATCCGGCATTTTACTACAAGGGAAATTTCTGTTGAGAGCAATGACTTGTTGCAATACCATTTGGATGGCGAATATTTTGAAGCAACACATCTCCATATTGAATTGCTTGTGGCCGCTTTGCTTTTCAAGTATTAATTAGCAACCATACGATATACAAAAACAAAACCGGTGATGAAATCATCAACCGGCCTTGCTCTGTTTTATGCTAAGGGGATAATAGTCGTGCAATTATTTGCTGCTCACATCCTGAACCATAGCAGTCACTGCAGTTTTTACTTCTACCTTGTATTCCCTGCTGAAGAATCCATCTCCAGAACTCAGTTCCACTGAAATGCGGCTCAGTTCCATTGGATCAACTTTTACCAGCATGTTGTGCGTCTTTTCGTTGAAACGCTCAGTGTACAATACTTCCCCATGTGCATCGGTGATGCGAACAGTGGCCGACTTGTCGAAGCTCTGGTTCAGTTGAATGTTAAGGAGAACATACTCATTGTCGTAGGCAATGTTGCTAACTACAATGCTAGTATTGCTGGTCGACATTGCTTTTTTCGATTTGTTATCATTCTTAGCGAATGATTTGGTAGCCGGTACAAAAGCAAATAATGAAGCGGCTATAGCAAAAATAAACGTGCTCTTTTTCATGATTTTAGATTTAATGATTAACACTTCTGATTGAATAATGTCTTTTTAATGATGCGCCTCAGGCGTTTTTCATTTTCTTTCACAGGGGGAAAACAATCGTAGTGTTAGGTGCCTTATTGTTTGTTTTCGCGACAACAAACGGGGCTTTCAGTTTTCAATTCGAAGAACAACAGCTGTCTGTTCTTGTGGGCTTGAATTGAATTTCAATTGACAACACAAACCTACAATCCCAAAATGAATTGAATGCAACCGATTTCAATGTTCTTCATGATGCCAAAATGAGGTTTCCAAACTCCAAAGCCTTGCCAGCAAAGGGTTTCACGGCGATGCCCTTATGATGTCCAAGGGTCATTTTTGGGTTTGTTAAAGGGCATTTACACGGCAGAATTGCTGATAAAATGGCTTTAAAGCCGGCTGGGTCGCAGCAAAAAAATAAGGTGACGGATTACGCAATCGATTCCGTACCGAAAAGTGTATGAACTAAAAGATGCCAGATGTGCAGCAGTTGAACGGAGCGTCGCAACATAGCTTCATTGATTCACAATAGCTGGCATCAACAAACAAATTTTTCGGGCAATTGCATACTGTGAAAGCCGTACTATTCTCTTTAACGGTTCCAGTTATGACCGAACACGATGTACCATCCAAAACTGTCGGGGCCCTTGGCAACATCAATACCTGCTCTGATTTTAAATGCCCTTGCAATGAGGTAGCGAAAGCCGGTACCGTAATTATATACAAGGGTGGCATCACTGAATGATTGGTCGCTCATGATGGCTTTGCCGAGGCCGCCAAAAGCTACTGCACTCCAACGCAGGTTGAAATCGTAACGCTGCTCAGTTTCTACAATTGCTGTGGTAGCGCCCTGGTACCTCATCAGAGGTACGCCACGCATGACAAGGCTTGGCAGCAGGTAAAACGGTGGTTCGCTGAAGACATGCTGTGCTTCGAGCCGAAGGCCACTTATCCAATTTTGTTTGACAGGCATGAACCAATTGAACATGCCATTGAGGCGTTGATAGTTGTAATCGCTGCCGGTCCAGTTATCATCCATGTTAAACAATACATTTAACCTTACTCCTTTGTCGGGTGTGAAGAAATTATTACGCTTATCAATATCAGTAAAAAAGCCCAACGTGGCCGTCTTGCTGTCGTAGTCTTTTGCAGGGAAGTTCTCAGGAAGGTTGCCGCCATTTTGCAGGGCAACTGTGGTATTAGCGAAAGTATATTGCATGCCAAAGTACACATCACTATGACCCAAGCTTTTGGAGATGTTGAGCAAAATGGGCATGGCCTTAATGTTGAAGGAAAACTTCTTTTCACCCTGGGATTCCACTTCGCGATAGAAGTCAAGATTGAGGCTTACATAGCCTGCAAATACGCGGTATTTAATACCTTTTTTAGGAATACTGCCTATGCGGCCACCACCTGCAGCCCAACTGTTATTTGCAGTGTACATACCTAATCCGGCAGTCAAATCGGGTGGTACATATTTAACACCGGGTGGTGCAACCTTGGGTGTAAAAAATGTTGCAGCCAGCACACCGCCAAAACTTCCGAGAGCAGGCTCTGTAATGATCATCGGAATTGGTATGAAGCCTTTGGCATCAATGATGAAGCGGCTGAAATCAAGTTTTCCGTCCAGCGTATCCTTCATAATATTAGGCTTCACCTCCCCGCTTTTGTTGGTTGAATCCTGGGCATGAGCCACAAATATGAAACCCATTATACAAATTACAGTGAGGCTGGTATGAACAACAACATTACTGATTCTCATAAATTCCGGTTGTGTGCAGAAAGTAAAAATGAAGGTCAAATTTCAAACAGATTCAAACTCAAACAAATGACATTCGACAGGCAGTTTTGAAATAGCTACACAACAATGAGAGAACAAATAAGCCTGCAAACATTGCTGGTTGCAGGCTTATTTTCTTTAGATTCCCAAAATGCTATTTGACAGGTGGAATCCAGGCCGGCACTACGTTTTTCACAGGCTTGATGGATTGCAGGAATGCGAAAACTGCCTTCAATTCATCATCGCTGAAGTTGCGATAACTGGGCCAAGGCATGGGTGGCATTAACGGACGGCCACCATCCAATCCTTTAAACTTACCCTCGCGGATGGCTTTCATGAACTGCTCCACTTTCCACATGCCAATTCCTGTGCTATCAGGAGTAAGATTGCCCGAGAATGAAGTTCCCCAAGGACCAACCCAGGCAGAAAGCGTTTGGGTAGCAGCCATGCCTTTCGCCATTGCTTCTTTTTGGTCGAAGGGTGGCGGAGGAATGCTGGCAGGGTGTCCTGATAACAGCAATGAACTGTCATCTTCCGGGCCATGGGCTCCCATCTTTTTGGGTGTATGGCAATCGCCGCAACCTGACACTTGTACCAGGTGCTCGCCCCATTTCACCTGGCTGTCAAACCCGCCATTGGCAGGCATTGCCGAAGCTGTGGCAGTGGTTTCATTTGGTTTGGGCTGGCCGCAGCGAACAGCAAGAAAAATGCTGGTAGCTGCCAGCAATACAACGGTGGTTGTCCGTTTTTTCATGATAATGGATTTGTTGATGGTTTAATAAGAAACTTGATTCCGGCCCTCAATGTAAATAAATGTTTTTGTCAAAAGCAATTTGCACTTTGAGGTGATGACAACGTTTGCGTATTACTGTTGCTAAGCAGGTAAGAATAGTAGTACTTTTAAGTTGTTGGCAGCAAGCAACGATTGAAAAAATGATGAAGAAAAAAATACTTTGCTTTGGTGAACTGCTGCTTCGGATTTCGCCGGCAGTGAGTGCCGACCTGATGGAAAAACAACCCATGATGCTGTACATGGGCGGCGCCGAAGCCAACGTGGCCACCGCTTTGGCAGGATGGGATGTGCCGGTGAAATACTGCACGGCACTGCCCGAAAATTTCATGAGCAGGCACGTCATCAGTTATCTCGAATACAAAGGCATTTACACTTCTTCCATTCTGCATCACGGTCATCGCATAGGCCTGTACTATCTTGAACGCGGGGCAGACCTCAAAGGAAATGTGGTTTACGACAGGGATGGTTCATCCTTCTCTCAGCTAATACCCGGCATGATTGACTGGGACAAAATGCTGCAGGATGTGTCGTGGTTCAACTTCTCGGCCATAAGCCCGGCCCTGAACCAAAATGTTGCCGATGTATGCCTCGAAGCGGTGCAGGCTGCACACAAAAGGGGCATCACCGTTTCGCTGGACCTGAACTACCGCAGCAGGCTATGGAAATACGGCAAACAGCCTGTGGAAATTATGCCGGCCATGACTGAGTATTGCGATGTGGTGATGGGCAATATCTGGAGTGCACACATACTACTGGGCACCGACATTGATGAAAACATTCACGACAAAAAGGATAAACAAAACTACCTGAACCACGCTGTAGCTACTTCCAGACAAATCATGGAAAAGTTTCCGAATTGCAAAGTGGTAGCGAACACCTTTCGCTTTGATGGAAATGAAGATGATGTAAACTACTATACATGTTTGTATACAGACGGACAGCTTTTTCAATCGCCTGAGTACAGTTGCAGAGGCGTTATTGACCGCAGCGGTAGTGGTGACTGTTTTATGGCTGGCCTTATTTACGGTCTTTCCAACAAGCACGATCATCAGCAAGTGTTGAATTTTGCTACTGCTGCCGCCTTTGGCAAACTGCAGGAGCAGGGCGATAGCACTGGCCAGGATGTCTTCACCGTATCTCAAATGGAACAAAGCAGAAAAGGATAGCTTCGTCTGCATAAGGTTACGCACATTTCATTCTCTATTTCAAAACGACTTCTGAATCGTTTCATTATTGCATTTAGGCATTAGTGAGCACCTCCATGTGATTGATTTTCATATTGTCTTTTAATGATGCCATACCTCTCCAATTCATTGCGTGAGGATTGTTGATATTGGCAATACGGATTATAAAAACAGAATCCGGAAAAAATAATTCACGTCAAATATCATGGCACGTCATGATAAAAATCATAATCGAAGCAATGCAATAATCCAACATTTGGTCTTCGATCGACACTTTCAAAAACAAGAAAAAGTTAGCTTATGAAACTACAATATGTAGCGGTATTGCTATTAGGTACAACAATTAGCTTAGTATATTGCACTAAGAAAGATCAGGTTGTAACGTCTTCTTCCAGTAATACCAATGAACTGTTGTCATACAGGACAACTACAGCACCAACCATTGATGGCACAGTTGATGCCATTTGGGAAAATGCAACCAAGTTAAAAATCACACCTACTGTTCCCGATCCCGGTAACAATTTGTTCACCGGCTATTCGGGAATGCAATACCCGGCCACTTTGCGCTCTATGTACGATGATCAGTATATCTACTTCCTTGCCGAGTATGCTGATAACACCAAAAGTGTATATGTAGCTACCTGGTATTTCGACCCAACCACAAGCAGGTGGGCACAGGAACCAACAGCCAAAACTTTGGATGTGAATGGAAAAACGACCAGAGATGGTTTTGGAGAAGACAAGATTGCTATGCTGTGGAATATTGATAACTCCACTCCAAAATTTACAACGCAGACTTGCTATGCAAGCTGTCATGTATTTACTCCCTACCTCGATTATTCGGTTACACCTGCAGTGATGAAATCAAATGCCGCAAGCGGAAACCACTACACTAATGGCCAAAACGAGAAAATTGATATGTGGTGGGGGCATCTCAGCAGAGATGTGCTCTTCAATCATATGGATGATCAATACCAGGATTGGGCAGGCGGACCTGGAGTAACTAGTCTTGTTGGCGGATCTGGTAATGGAAGGCATTTGGATGATCTCGTTGTATCGGGCGCCTCTACTACATGGCCCTATGCACCTACTTATACTACCGCCGCTGCTCAGGGAGCTTCCAACAACAGGCAATCCCTGAAGCTGGATGGTACCGGTGCTTCGGTAAACGTACCCATGTGGATTATTCCAAATGCAACAAACTACTACAACATACTCGCCAGCGATACACTTTCCGGTGGCAAAGCTGTTAAGATTACAGGCGTAAGTTCTACAGGTGTGCTTACATATAGTGGCGGTTCCATTGACCCGAACGTTGGAACAGACTATCAGCGTGTGGGCGATGCTGTAAATGGAGGAGACGGCCCTAAATGTTTCCCAAGTTATATTGCCTCCCCACTCATTAACGGCAGAGCCGATATTCCTTGTTCAGCTGTCTATACAGGCTCCGGATGGGTAGTTGAATACAAGCGCAAGTTAAAAACAGGCGATACACTGAAGCAGGATATTGACTTTTCCAGCCTGCAAGACCAGGTATTTGGTTTTGCCATTTGGGATCGCTCCAACTACCAACATGGCATTCAGCCAAACCTCATTCTGAAATTCCAGAAATAAATATTGCCGGTCATTTTTATTAATTGCCAATTGATTGTCATGCAAAAAAAAATAATAGGAATATTGGGCATCGTCTCATTAGGATTGCTGGCAATTTCAGGATGTACAAAAACTGTAACCGTTGTTGTCAATCCGGGTAGTTCAATTACCAAAGAGTTGAGCTTCGCAAACGACATCACCCCAATTTTTGAAAAGAGTTGTGCACTAAGTGGATGCCATGCCTCAGGTGGAAAACAGCCTGATTTGTCCTCCAAGAATGCCTATCAATCATTAATGTCTGGTGGGTATGTAAAAGCATTTGACCCTGAACACAGCGAACTGATGTATTGGCTCACCGGAAAGAAATCACCAGTTATGCCTTTGGGCAATGGCCCCAACCAGGACATCAACGCCTACATATACGCCTGGATAAAACAAGGTGCTAAAAACAATTAAACCATTTGAAATGCTAAATAGTATCACGCATAAAAGCATGCTGAGCATAACATTTCTACTGCTGCTTTCTGGTGTAGCCAGCCAGATATTTGCACAAGACTCTACTGAGGTTGCACAACCTGCAGCAAAGAAAAAACTGTATGCAAAAAATACGTTTGCCGGAAACTTTATTATTGATAACCAAACGGTGATGGTTCCAATAAAGGGTTCATTGGAGGCAGATATCAATCACAGGTTTGGCACGATGGACCATGGCTACGAAGATTTCTTCGGCATATTCGCCGGTGCAAATATCCGCTTGGGCACAAGCTATGTTCCCATTGAGAATTTGCAGGTTGGTATTGGCATCAACAACTTCAATTTGCAGGTAGATTTAAATGCCAAATATGCTATCATGAAACAGGCCAGGGATAAGGGTTTCCCTGTATCCATCACCTATTTCGGCAATGTGGCTATTGATACAAGGGCTGAAAACAGTTCTATACCAATCGTCACATTCTCCGACAGGCTTAGCTATTTTAATGAAATACTGATTGCACGGAAATTCTGCAGTTATTTTTCAGGACAAGTAGGATTCAGTTATACCCACTTCAATAATGTAGAAGGTTATTATGATGAGCAAGGCAATATAAAGCCAACCTTGAATAATGATCACTTTGCATTTTCAGCAAGTGGCAAATTTCAAATCACGCCAAAAACTGCCATTCTTGTGAATTACGATCAGCCACTGACACAACATCCTATGAACAACCCTCACCCCAACCTCAGTCTTGGCTTTGAATTTCAAACCAGTGGTCACGCATTCCAGATTTTCGCAGGAAACTATGGATACACCATTCCTCAGGATAATGCACTCTACAATCAAAACGATTATACAAAAGGACAGTTCCTTATTGGATTTAACATATCAAGACTCTGGAATTTCTAATTAAGCCATCTACCTTTTGGAATTAAATTCATCAATAAACCATCAATTTTCTAAACAATGAAAACGCTGTCAAAATTGTCTCTCATTGCTGCTGCTTTTGCTACCACAGCATTTGCCTTTGACCAGGCAGCTAAACCCTGGCCTGTACCTGACAAAGCTGCCAAAACAGCCAATCCTGTTAAATCAGATGCTGCTTCAATTTCGGCTGGAAAGGCATTGTGGTCACAGCATTGCGCATCGTGCCATGGCAAAACAGGACTGGGTGATGGAAACAAAGCGGCCCAACTGAAAACACAACCACAGGATTTGACAAAAGCTGAAAACCTGTCACAATCTGATGGTTCTTTGTTCTACAAAATATCCGAGGGAAGAGATGACATGCCAAGCTTCAAGAAAAAGATTCCTGATGCTGAGGATATTTGGAACGTGGTAAACTTCATGCGCACTCTCAAGAAGTAACTGACCTAAAATACCTTCTAAATTTTTTCGTTCAAATTTCCACTCAACCTGCCCCTGCATTCGAGTGGAAATTTGACGCATCAACCACCCCGGAATGCCATCCAACAAAGGCTCCGTGGGCAGACTATTTGATAAAATCGAGGTCATGCAATTGAAAAATCAGCCATTGAATACCAATTCAAACAGAAGGAAAATTCTTGCCGGAATAGGATTGCTGTCCTTACTCCCATTCTTCATTCGGAAAAGATTCTTATTGCCAAAACCTGAAGAGGTAATTGGCTGCGGAGGAACGAATGGAGCAGGTACAATGAAACTTCTTTCGCAAGATGGAGAACTTGTAGAAGTAGATATTTCGAAAATCACCAAAATGCAACAAAAAGTATCTGACAAAGAAGTTCTGCAATGGGTGAAAAGAAAATGACTAACAAATGAATTCAAAAACGGATAAATCCAGGCGCGACTTCATTACAGCAAGTCTACTTACGGGCGCAGCACTTGCTGGCTGCTCCACCAAGAAGAGTCCTTTTGAGCAGGATGGTACAGAAATGGTAAAACCCACTGGCGAAAAAGTGAAACTGCTTTCTGTGGATGGTGAAATTATTGAAGTGGACAAAGCCTACCTGAAACCTGTACCTGACCTGCCTTCAGTTTCAAACGATGCTGCACGCATTGGCATTCAAGGAAAAAAATTCGTAATGGTCATCGACCTTTCCCGATGCAAAAGCCTTAAGAAATGTCAATCTGCATGCGACCATATGCACCATGTGCATCCCGGTCAAAACTGGATTAAGGTTTACCCAATGCAGGATTCAGAAAACACTGCTCCTTATTGGCAACCGACTACATGCATGCATTGTGATGAGCCACCATGTGTAAAAGTCTGCCCGGTGGATGCCACATTCAAACGGCAGGACGGCATTGTGCTTATTGACAGTGACAGGTGCATTGGCTGTAGATTTTGCATGGCTGCATGCCCCTACTCCACACGTGTGTTCAACTGGGAAGACCCGGGACTACCCAAAGAAATTGCTGACCAGCCATATTCATGCGAAACTAGTATGCCGCAGAAAAAAGGCACTGTTGGCAAATGTGATTTTTGCCCGGACAGAGTAAGGCATGGCGAGTTGCCTCACTGTGTTTCAGCATGCCCCAATGGCGTATTCTTTTTTGGTGATTTGGTAGAAGATTCTGTAACCAATGGCTCTGAAACATTTCGCTTCAGCGAATTGGTGAGAGATAAAGCAGGATACCAGCTCATGGAAGACCTGGGAACAAAACCAAGTGTTTACTACCTGCCACCGGTAAACAGAAACTTCCCATTTGAAAACGACGAAGAAACTACAGCAGGTAAGAAATCATAATACCCAAAACAACAAACTGTGGAAAGCATTGCAAAAGAAAAAATAATTGCCGACCTGCTGCCGCAGCAGTTTGGTAAGAAAGGAAAAATATGGGTTGCCATTCTGATTGCTATATCACTGGTTGGCTTAGTGGCTTATGCTCGCCAATTGCAGAAAGGACTTGTAGTTACTTCCATGCGTGATTATGTATCATGGGGCATTTACATTTCCAATTTCGTCTTCTTTGTTGCTATAAGCCTGGTTGGTTCTTTAATCACTGCAGTACTCAGGCTTACCGATGTTCACTGGAGTACTCCCCTTACAAGAATTGCTGAAATAATAGCTGTTGCCGCAATCACATTTGCTGCCATCATCATTGTTGTAGATATGGGCCGTCCCGATCGATTCTACAACCTGTTTATCCACGGCCGCTTGCAATCACCCATCATCTGGGATGTGATTGTGATAACCACCTATTTCTTTATCAGCATTTTGCTCCTTTATTTTCCGCTGCTCCCCGACCTCGCCATATTTCTCAAACTCAAGAAAACTGCCAACAGCAGGCTGCGCAAGACTTATAGTTTTTTGGGGTCTTTCTGGAAGAATACGCCAGAGCAGAAAAAGATTGCAGAAAAGTCTATTAATATCCTTTGCATCATTATTATTCCTGTGGCCTTTTCCATACACACAGTTACATCCTGGCTGTTTGCAACTACCTACCGACCGGGATGGGATAGTACCAACTTTGGCGCGTATTTTATATCTGGCGCATTCCTGGTGGGCGCTGGTGGTGTGGTGGTCGCCATGTATGTTTTCCGCAAGGCTTACAACCTGCAGCAATACATTACCGATCCCCATTTCGACAAAATGGGAAAAATATTGGTGATGCTCGCCTTGCTTTACCTGTACTTCAACATCAACGAATTTCTTGTGCCTGCCTTTAAGATGAAGAAACCTGAAGAGGAACATCTCACAGGTTTATTTACCGGCGAATTTGCTCCAATATTCTGGTTTGCCATTGGCACCTCCATGTTTCTGCCCATCTTGATATTAATTTTTAAAAAAGGGAGAAAACCACTACCGGCATTCGTTGCAGGACTGCTGGTTGTAATTGGGTCATGGTTCAAGCGCTATTTGATAGTTACCCCTACGCTGCTGCATCCTTTTCTTCCCATGCGTGATGTTCCTGAATCATACAAGCACTATTTCCCAAGTTGGGAAGAATGGGCTATTGCGTTTGGTTCATTGGCAGGTGTACTACTCATCATCACCCTTTTCGCAAGAATCTTTCCCATTATCCCTATTCAAGAAACTATTACAGAAACCGAACAGCATGAAAGGGTATAAACAGACAGTGTTGATTGTTGTTTTGTTGGCTTTTGTTCAAGCCAAATGTTTGGCACAGCAAGAAAAGAACAGCCTCATCTTAAACGTTGGCTATTATAATTTAAACAACAAGATTCAATACTTGAAAGCAACTACGAAGGCCAAAATTGATGGCAAATTTCAATTGGTGCCGGGCATTCATGTAAGCTTTTATATTACTGACCAAACTGCACCAAACTTGTTGGGCAAGGCAGTGACGAATGAGGCTGGTGAAGCAGCAGTAGCAATACCTGCTACAGCAAGTAATGAATGGAAAAAATCACCGAAGCAAAGCTTCATTGTTGTTTCGGAAGCCACCAAGGAGTATGATGCGACTACCGGCAATGCCGATATTACCAAAGCCAGGATAAAAATTGACACCACCGCCGACAAGCAAATAACTGCAACACTTTTAGAACAAACCGATTCAACTTGGGTGCCGATTGCCGGTGTGGATATGAAAATAACTGTGCAAAGATTGGGCGGAGACCTTGATGTAAACGAGACGCCGACATATACCACAGACTCATTGGGAATGGTAAATGCCGAATTCAAAAGGGACACTCTTCCCGGCGATGAAAAAGGCAACCTGGTTTTGGTTGCAAAAGTTGAAGAAAGTGATCTGTTTGGTAGCCTGACAACTGAGCAAACTGTGCCATGGGGTAAACCTACCACCTACGTATCTGAATTTGACAAGAAAACCCTATTTGCGCGGAGGGGAAAAGCTCCTGGCTGGCTGAAATTTATGGCTTACACAATTTTTCTTTTGGTCTGGCTCTCATTGGCATACCTGGTTGTTCAGATTTGGAAATTGAAAAAGATAGGAACCCAAACAACCTGACGGATTAGTCATCAAAAAATTGTTTAGCTATTACAGGTATGGCCTGCCTTGATTAGCTTAAAGGTGACAATTAAAATACTGATTCCAGGCTTGTTTTTATTGCAACTGAGTGGTTCCTAAATCTGCGTAAGTAGGCCCACTTAACCACGCAAATACATGGCATAATTTATATCTGGCCAGAAAGACATTTTACCATCTTGCTGTGACCACCGGACAACGCTTGAGTTGGCTTCTTCAGAAATTAGTTTAAGGCTTGCAATCAAGCCCTGAAATGATGATTATCATAATTTACCGTCGGCCAAATGATGAACTTGGCATCTAATTTAAGGTCAGGTAACTGACTGGCCTGTAGCCTACGATTGTGAATCTCTAATGAAATGCCATCCGACAGATTCGGAAAAAAAATCAACGCAATATGCCTGATAATCAAAATGCCTTCCTGGTAAAGGCAAACGAGTTTGCATTCGAACTCGATGAAGCTGCAATAGCTGCAGTGGATATTGTAAAAAAAACGCCCACTGAATTTAACCTTATCAAAAACCACCGTTCGGTAAATGCAAGAGTGCTGGAGGCCGATGTTACCGGCAAACATGTATTGGTTGAAGTTGAAGGCGAAACCTTTGACGTTGAGGTGCGTGATGCGCTTGACCAGATGCTCGACAACATGGGATTCTCTAAAGTTTCCACACGCCACATCAAAGAAATAAAGGCGCCCATGCCGGGAATGGTATTGAGTGTGGCAGTTAAAGAAGGACAGGAATTGCTGGAAGGCGAACGCCTGCTGATACTGGAAGCTATGAAGATGGAAAACAGCATTTTGATTCATACCAATGCCAAAATAAAGCGTGTGGCTGTTGAAGCCGGACAAGCCGTTGATAAAGGCCAGGTGCTGGTAGAATTAGAATAATGAGTTACAAAACAACAAAGAAAATCATGCGAAAAATATTGGTTGCCAACCGCGGCGAAATTGCATTGCGCATTATGCGCACCATCCGCAAGATGGGTATTAAATCAGTAGCAGTTTATTCTGATGTCGATCGTCAAAGCCCCCACGTTTTGTTTGCCGATGAAGCTGTGTGCCTTGGTCCGGCACCCTCCAGCCAATCTTACCTCAACGGCGACAAAATCATATCCATCTGCAAAGAACTGGGTGTGGATGGCATTCACCCGGGTTACGGCTTCCTCAGTGAAAACGCCGACTTTGCACAGAAGGTGGAAGATGCAGGACTCATCTTCATTGGCCCCGGACCTGAAGCGATGCTCATCATGGGTTCCAAACTTGCGGCCAAGGATAGCGTGAAAAAATACAACATCCCCATGGTGCCCGGCATCGACCATGCCATCGATGATGTTGATCTTGCAATAAAAGTAGCTGATGAAATTGGTTACCCGGTTTTAATTAAGGCCTCAGCCGGCGGCGGCGGCAAAGGCATGCGCATTGTGCACAAGTCTGAAGATATGAAGGAGCAAATGGAAAGGGCCATCAGCGAAGCCAAATCATCGTTCGGCGATGGCTCGGTTTTCCTTGAAAAATATGTTACGTCTCCACGCCACATTGAAGTGCAGGTGGTAGCCGATAAATACGGCAATGTGATCTACGGATTTGAAAGAGAATGCAGCATTCAACGCCGCCACCAGAAAGTGGTGGAAGAAACACCTTCACCGGTAGTTACACCCGAAATACGCAAAAAAATTGGTGAGGCTGCAGTATTGGTGGCAAAATCCTGCAACTATTGCAGCACAGGTACCGTTGAATTTTTAATGGACGACAAACTGAATTTCTATTTCCTGGAAATGAACACTCGCCTGCAGGTAGAACACCCGGTAAGTGAAATGATTACAGGCCTCGACCTGGTGGAAGAACAAATAAAAATTGCAAGAGGAGAAGTTCTGAGCATTCAACAGGAAAAATTGATTCTGAACGGCCATGCCATTGAATTGCGTGTGTATGCCGAAGACCCGCTCAACAACTTTATGCCATCCATTGGCACGCTTACTAAGTATGTAAAACCCGTTGGCGAAGGCATTCGCGTAGATGATGGTTACGAAGAAGGAATGAC
>JBBIOQ010000029.1:0-3025 GCA_037443285.1 Sphingobacteriales bacterium
AATATCCCTAACGTTAGAAGTACGCTCTACGGAGGTACCAATGGCGTAGTTATTGTTTTCGCAAATGAAAATCACCGGGAGTTTCCAGGTCATTGCCAGGTTAAACACCTCGTGCAGCATTCCCTGCCTGGCTGCGCCATCACCAAAAAATGTAAGGCTTACATTATCCGTTCCTTTGTATTGTTCGGCAAATGCAAGACCGGTGCCAGTACCTATTTGTGCACCCACAATGACGTGTCCACCAAAAAAGCGCTGTTCCAAGCCAAAGAAGTGCATACTGCCGCCTTTACCCTTGGCGCAGCCTGTGGCTTTGCCATACAGTTCGGCCATACATGCCTGTGGCGACATGCCTTTGGCAATAGCAAGCCCATGGTCGCGGTAACCGGTAACAAAGGGGTCATCGGGCCTGGTGGCCGTCATGCAGCCGGCGGCAATGGCCTCCTGGCCTATGTAAGCATGGAAAAAGCCGCGAATCTTGCCGGCCATTTTATACATTTCCTCTGCTTTCAGTTCAAACTGACGAATCAGGAGCATCAGTTCGTACCAGTAGAGATAAGTTTCTTTGGTGAATTTTTTGGCCATACCTCTTTTAAAATGAGCCGCAAATATAGGGTGAATCCTTGCTTGGAAATTTCAAAAATTGGGCGGCTCAATGCTGTTGCTGGCTGGTGCAAGACAGGCCCAACCTTAACCTGCCACCATTAGTCAGCTGCAAAGGCAATCTGGTGCCACCAATGCCTACATTTGCCGCAGCCTAAAATCATAATCCATGTTCAAAACAATTGCTGTAGTAGGTGCTGGCACCATGGGAAATGGCATTGCCCACGTGTTTGCTCAAAATGGGTTCAGCGTGAACCTGGTGGATGTAAGCGAAACAGCCTTGCAGAAAGCCCTGGTCACTATCGCCAAAAACCTGGACAGGCAAATGACAAAAGGAACCATTTCCGAAGAACAAAAGCAGCAAACACTGGGAAATATCGCCACATTTACCCATATGGCCACGGCAGTCGGCGATGTACAACTGGTGGTGGAAGCAGCTACAGAAAACACCGACCTGAAACTGAAAATATTCAACCAGATAGATGCAGCAGCACCCGAGAACTGCATTTTGGCTACCAATACATCTTCTATTTCCATCACAAAAATTGCTGCCGCCACCCAACGACCGGCGAAAGTTATCGGCATGCATTTTATGAACCCGGTGCCGGTAATGAAACTGGTCGAAATCATTAACGGCTACAACACGCTTCCGGATGTAACCGAACAGATAGTTGAATTAAGCCGCCAATTGGGCAAAGTACCTTGTGTGGTAAATGATTATCCTGGTTTTATTGCCAACCGCATCCTGATGCCCATGATTAACGAAGCCATCTACAGCCTTTATGAAGGCGTTGCGGGTGTTGAGGAAATTGATACCATTATGAAATTAGGAATGGCGCATCCCATGGGCCCGCTTCAACTGGCCGATTTCATTGGGCTTGATGTTTGCCTTAGCATTTTAAAAGTGTTGCATGATGGATTTGGAAATCCGAAGTATGCGCCCTGCCCACTACTGGTGAATATGGTAACCGCCGGAATGCTTGGTGCAAAAAGCGGAAAAGGATTTTATCAATATGATAGTTCGGGCAAACCAGTGGTGAAATAACAAGGGTTCAAATCCATGCTATAATTGAATACCCAATGAAGAAAAGGATTGAAGAAATCCTGTGCATTTCTTTCAGATGATTTTGGAGTATCTTGGTTTTTAAATCAACCCTATCATTATGAAACTCCAATCATGGGTATTGTGCCTTGGCGCAATTGCCTTCAATGCAACTCTTTCATCAGCCCAGAATGTCGGCATTGGCACCAACATACCAGCTGCCAAATTAGATGTGAAGTCAACTTCAAACTATGTAGCGCAATTTAATGGAGCGTCCCCCATGTACATTGGCTTATTTGAAGCAGATATCTACCGCGGATATATTGGTTCGTATTCTGGTGCTGCAGAAGATGTGGATTTGGGTACTGGCTCAGGAAACAGTTCCGGCAAGTTACATCTCACTATCCAGGCGAATCCAAAACTTACCATTGATCCATTAGGAAATGTTGGTATTGGCACCACCTCACCCGGCTATAAAATGCACATCAATGGAGGCGATTTATTTGTACAATCAAGTTCCGGCCTTATCCGGTTTGGCTACCAGGGTGCCAACGAATGGCAAATGGCCACTACCGGTGCCGGTGCTGACCTGCGCTGGTATACTACCACCAATGGCGGTTCAAGCATTACACCACGACATTATTTCAGCCAGAATGGAAATGTTGGCCTTGGAGGCTTTTCGGGCGCAGGTGTTCCCCTTGCAAGATTGGATGTTATTGGAGCGGGCACCACATCGAGCACCAACACATTCATGCTCAGAGCATCAAGCGGCGACACTTTGATGAGAGTGCGTGATGATGGAAGGATGGGTATCGGTTATAACGGTAGCACCTATGGCAGAACTGTAAATCTTGGTGGCACAGGCATCAACTTCTATACGTCCAATGAAACAGCTTTTGGCGGTGCTGTGTTCCCAACTGACACTTCTCTTGTTATTTGGTCAAACTCAAACTCAAACAATTACCTGGTTCTTCAACCGTCCTGGGGAAATACCGGCATTGGCACATACTCTCCAAATGCAAAGTTCCATTTGAATGGCGCAATGCTGATTGGATCAAATTCCTCAAGAATAGCTACTGGATATGCTTTAAGCGTGGTTGGAAAAATCATGTGCGAAGACATGAAAATTCAATTGTTCGCTACCTGGCCTGATTATGTATTTGAGGATGATTATACACTACCCAGTTTATCTGTACTGGAAAAATTAGTGATGGCTCAGAAACATTTACCCGGAATTCCTTCAGCAGCAACGGTTCGGAAAGAGCAGGGAATTGAAGTAGGCGATATGCAGAAAAAACTGCTGGAAAAGGTGGAAGAACTCTATCGTTATGTGTTTCAGTTAAACAACGAAAACATTGAGCTAAAAAAAGAAATTCAGGCATT
>JBBIOQ010000029.1:3125-38433 GCA_037443285.1 Sphingobacteriales bacterium
GCTCTCGCAAGGTCGAAAAAGTTGAGGCAATAATAGGGCTCCATGGTTTTACATTTTTCCATGTTTGCAATAGCGGCTTCAATTGTCGCCTCACCTACCCCACCATAAATTAGTTTAACTGCAGCCTTCTTAATGATATTAAGCGAAACAACTTCGAGATGCCATTTTCCCAACACGTGGTAAGCCTTTCCCATTTGTGGATTCAACTTAATGGCTTTATCAATGTATACCCTGATGTTTTTAACATCATTCACAAGGTCTTCATTCTTCTTCTCAACCTCCGTTAGTTTTCCATATACTACCGACATGATGTAGTTGGCATCAGCATTGTTGCTGTCGAGTTTGATAGCTGCATCTGCAAACTTTTTTGCCTGCTGAAAGAATGGCAACTTTTCTTCAACCGTTGATTTTCTGCCTCCAATTGCACAACTTAATTCCGCACACTTAATAATTGACTTTTGATTGGATGGTTGTATAAATGCAGCCTGCTTGTATTTCTCAATGGCTTCTTCTTCCTTAAATTTTTGCTCAAGCTTTCTGCCTTCTTCCATTAGCGATGCAGGATCTTGCGCAATCAATTTTGCAGAAACCATGATAGCAAAAACGAATGATACCCATTTCATGACTCAATTCAATTGTATGTGAAGAAACAGCGGGTGAATGGAAATTGTTGTTAAGAGGAATGCAAAGTATCGCCACGCTGCCACTCGTAACGCACAGCAGCACTGCCTTTCCAGCCTTCAACAGGCGGGTTCTTCTTGCAAATTTCCACTGATGCCTTTTCAAGATTATTGAACCGTTGCACCAGTAGCATTACCATTTCTGTTGCAAGGGTTTCAAGCAAAGGTGTTGAACGTTGCATGCATTCTGCTACGATAGCAAATACAACTTCGTAATTGATGGTTTCGTTGATGTGTTGAATAGGAATCACACTGGGCTGGTATGACAGCACAACATTTACTACAAAATCATTTCCCTTTGTTCTCTCTTCCGGGTAAATGCCGTGGTATGCAAAGAATTCGAGTTGCTGCAGGCTGATTGTAATCATGCAAACAAAAATCCGCAACCATACTCAAATGACAGTTGCGGATCGAAATTATTTCAGAATTTATTTTCAATGATGGTGTAGAGTGCCAAGATAGCGTTCGGCATCAAGTGCGGCCATGCAACCGCTGCCGGCGGCAGTTACAGCCTGCCGATACACTTTGTCCTGAACATCACCTGCTGCAAACACACCTTCAAGGTTTGTTTTTGAAGTACCAGGAATTGTTTGAATATACCCGGTATCATCCATGTCAATCCAGCCTTTGAAAATGTCGCTGTTAGGTTGGTGACCAATAGCAACAAAAAATGCGCTGATAGGAATTTCCTGCTTCTCATTTGTTTTGTTATTCAAAATACGAACGCCGCTCACTTTGTTTTCACCCAGTATTTCATCTGTGATTGAATTCCAATAAATAGTGATGTTTGAGGCATCCTTCACCCGTTGCTGCATCACTTTGCTGGCTCGCATACCATCTTCATCCTTGCGAACAATCATGTGCACGTGACTACAAATCTTGCTCAGGTACAAAGCCTCTTCGCAGGCAGTGTCACCGGCTCCCACAATGGCCACTTCCTTGTTACGGAAAAAGAATCCGTCGCATACGGCACAAGCACTTACCCCATGTCCATTGAGGCGTTGTTCACTTTCGATACCCAACCATTTTGCAGAGGCTCCGGTGGAAATGATAACCGCATCGGCCGAAATCCAAAATTCTTCATCTACCTGCAGTTTATAAGGCTTCTCCGAAAAGTCGGCCTTGGTAACAATGCCAAACCTGATGTCTGCGCCCATGCGAGTGGCTTGTTTTTCAAAATGAACCATCATTTCAGGACCCTGCACACCTTCCGCATAGCCAGGGTAATTCTCGACTTCTGTTGTGATAGTTAATTGACCACCGGGCTGAATGCCCTGGTACAACACAGGATTGAGACCAGCCCTTGAAGCATAGATGGCTGCAGTATAACCGGCGGGGCCACTTCCAATTATCAGGCAGTGAACATGTTCCTTAATTTCCATTTTTTTCGCTTGTTTTTTTGAAAGGAACAAAATTGGCCTTTCCTGTTAAATGTAAATGTGACCAACCCCACATTGGGGACAAAATTGATTTGTTATAGGTTAGTGCGGAATAATGATGGAAGAAACCTGCGATGCATATCCTCCAAAATACCCAAGGGCTCCATTGCTGATATTGCCAATTACCTTTACAGGCACGGCAAACGGGTTACCAAGGTTTGATTGGTTCTGCTCCCAGGTGCGCCAGAAATCGTAAGTAGCTTTGTCGATATTGCACAATTTCACTATCACCTTTTCTCCTCTTCTGAAATATCCAAAAGTATTTCGGTCCACAGGAATGTTCCTGTTTTGACCACGGAAAACCTGGGCCGTATAAGTAGTTCCATCAATCACCTGGTCATCATACACCGAATTGTATCCTGGCACAAAAGCTGAATCATTTACGCTTGTATAATACCGGACATAATTTCCATAACCCTTCGGATCGGTTACCCTTAAAAAGACTACCACATTATTCGTATCAGGATTATTGGGTGCTGGCTGCCACCACAAAGAATCAGATTTCCTGGCTACCGATGAAATGGTGGTAGAAGCATGATAGGATTTGCCGTTTGCTTCAATGGAAAGCTGATATTGGGTGTTCATTTTCCCAATCAGAATCTGAGATGGCCTTGTTGAGTCAATGGTATAATAAAAGGCTTGGCCGGCACCAAAGAACTGTGCATACTCTTTGAGTTGCACGGTGTACGAACCATCGCTAACAGTCACTACTGCATTTCGCACAAACGATTTGGCAAAACTTGCAGAATCAAGCTGGTTAAAATAATCCATGGAGCGGGTGAGGAAAACCAAAGGTGGCTGACCATTTTCGATGGTTGCCTCAACTACTAGCAAGTCATCCAGGTTTTCTGGCACTACGGCTATTTCTTTCTCACATGCTGAAAAAAGGAGAAAAAAAGAAAAACAGAAAATGTATGTTCTGAAACTCATTTAAGAAGTGTGGGTTATTGTCAATCTGGGTTCATTGTCATCATCATACAAAACAAGGTAATATTCAGTCAGCCTGGAAAATAGAATGAATGAATAACCAATAATGTTGCTTCGAAGGCAGATATTTTCAAATAATTGTAAAAAAAATACACATGGCACAAATTGGTTTTTGGAGGTTCCATTTTGTATAAAATAATGCATTTCAATTCATTATAATTCGACGTTAAACCATCAAATTTATCCACATTAACTAATTGAGAATCAATGTTTATACATCGTATTTGTTATATGTCTGAGGTATTGTTTATTACCGAAGTTTTTGTGTAACTTTTCTCTGCTAATTATTATGAAAACATTGGCAAAAACGACCTTCAACCTTATTTCTTCACTTTTAACCCTATTGTGTATGGATAGACATTTACACTATGCTGAAAGAGAGAATATGGAAGCCAAAGACTGGCGTCCTTGGGTAATTTTAGGATTACTGGCAGTTGTTATCACATTTGCACTGCTCTCCTACTAGTACGGTTTTTCTTTCGCTCATCGGAATATGAGACACTCTAAAGGTCCGCTTTGCGGGCCTTTGGTGTTTTTGGTATCACCCGCTATTCTTTTGGAACAGTGGGGTTGTTTCCGTTGCGGTATGAAGTGTAATGTGGTGACATTATTTCAATATTATTCTCACGAAAAACATCCTGCAGATGCTGATGCAGATCGGAATAAATGGAGAACATCAATCCCGGGTATTGCGTGTAAACATTCACCTGGTACTCAATAAAGAAATCATTCAATGCTTTTTGCCAAACAAAAGGTTCATTGGAGGTATCTATCCACTTGGTACGTTTGGCTGCCTCAATCATCATTTCATGCACTTTTCTCCATGGAGTATCATAGCCAATGGTAATGCTTGTATGCAGTAGCAGTCCTACCGTTTTTGCCTCCGACGAATAGTTGGTGATATTGTTGCTCAGTAATTGTGAATTCGAAATAGTCACTTCTTCATTCAAGGGTGTTCTGATGCGTGTTACCAGCAAATTCTTCTCTACTACGTCACCAAAAATCCCATTAACCAGAATAGTGTCACCCGGTTTAAATGGGCGCATGTAGGTGATTACAAAACCTGCTACCATATTGGAAATCGCTGAAGTGGAACCGAATGATAACAATAGGCCAATGAAAATGGAAACTCCCTGGAAAATAGGCGACCCGGAGCCCGGCAGGTAGGGGAAAATGACAATGATAAAGAACACATAAAGCAGCATTCGTATGGCATTGAATGTGGGTATGGCCCAATCAGGGTAGAAGCCACGCAGTTTCACCTGTTCATCTCTTATGCGTTGGGCAACAGTATGCAGCAGCCCCGTAAGAAACCTGAGAATCACATAAAGAATAGTAATGGTTATAAGGTTGGGCAAATAGTTAAATACGCCTATTAGGACTTGCTTCACAGGATTTGAAATCCACCCTAATAAGGTGTTCGACCAGGTATGTGTGACTTTGAACAAACTGAATACAGCAGGAACAAAAAGATAACAAGCCACTACAATCAACCACACTTTTACAATTCGGATAATGATTTCTACGATCTTGGACCTTGCATTAATATCAAGCAATGCCTTATTGGGATCTCTCTTTTGCAATAACCGGTGAAAGGCAGCCAAAATTTTCGGACTCAAATAACTGAAAGCCTTATTGATTAGGGCTATAACCACAAAAACCCCAGCCATTGCAAGCAAAGCAAGTAATACCTTCTCAAGAATCTGCTGCCATGATTTGCTTTGTATATTCTTTGAAATTGCCTGGTTCAGAAGTTTGCGATAGTCATTTGCAACCTGGGCTACCGATTTGTTATTGACAATGCCATCCCTGTTTACTACGGTCATTATCAATTTGTCTTTATAAACAAGGTCAATGTTCAATTCGTTGTTTAGCAGCAACAACGAATCAGGATTATAATTCATCTCATCTGCTGCGATGTCCTGTATGCGCTGTTCAATCAGCAAAGCCCTGTCCCAGGGAAGAATGGGTCCATTTCGGGTGTAAATGAAAAACAAGGTATCGCTGAATGGCTTCACAGGTACACCTTGTGTGTTACTCAATAAATCAGAAAGTTGCAGGGCGAAAGCCTTATTGGTTTCATCATATCCCCTTTTTCGCACCTGCAGTTCATTGCTAAGTTCACGTCTCCTGGATGCATTATCACTAATACCAATAAGGTGTATTATTTCATCCCTCCCTATGGAATCAGCAATCCGATAAACTTCAATCTTTCGCAAGAGGCTATCAATCCTTAAAATGGATTCCTTATTGGCAGGCTGACCTTTGGCACCAGAGATTGAAAGCAGCAACAAAACAGGCAACAAAACCTTGCGCATAGCGGCGGCTTTTACTATCTGTAATTTAAGCAATTATCCCATGTGCCGTTGCATGTAATGATAATAAAAAAGGCAGCCATCTAAATAGGTGGCCGCCCTTCGGGATATCATGAGATATTGCTTATTCTTCCTCGTCGAAACTCATAACCTGGCGTGTGGTGGCAAGGACTTCGTATTCTTCCTTGTTTCCTACAATCAGGCTTTCGAATTCCCTGAGGCCTGTACCTGCAGGAATTGGATGGCCAGTGATTACGTTCTCTTTCAGGCCCAGCATGTCATCACGTTTGCCATTGATGGCAGCCGTACTCAACACTTTAGTGGTTTCCTGGAACGAGGCAGCAGAAATCCAGCTTTGCACGCCCAACGATGCTTTGGTAATACCCAGCAATACTGGTTTGGCTGTAGCAGGACTTGCATCCCTAACCTCCATCAGTTTCTGGTCGGCACGGCGCAAAATGCTGTTCTCCTCCCGCAGTTCACGCAGGCTGATTATTTGACCAGGACGGAACTTGGAACTTTCACCTGGGTCAACCACCACTTTCTTGTCGTAGATATGATCGTTTTCCTCAATGAAATCAAAGCGGTCTTCGAGGTCTTCCTCGAGGAAGCGGGTATCGCCAGCTTCAACAATTTCAAGCTTCTTCATCATCTGGCGAACGATTACTTCAATGTGCTTGTCGTTGATTTTTACACCTTGCAGGCGATACACTTCCTGAATTTCATTCACCACATATTCCTGTACGGCAAATGGGCCTTTAATAGAAAGAATATCGGCTGGTGAAATGGCTCCGTCAGACAATGGAGCTCCAGCTTTGATAAAGTCACCATCCTGTGCCAAAATCTGGCGGGTGAGCGGTACCAGGTATTTTTTAACTGTAGCATCTTTTGATTCCACAATTATCTCCCTGTTGCCACGCTTGATGGCGCCAAAGGTTACCACACCGTCAATTTCACTCACAATAGCAGGGTTGCTCGGGTTACGTGCCTCAAACAATTCTGTTACACGAGGCAGACCACCCGTGATATCACGAAGTTTACTCAGTACCCTTGGGATTTTCGCAAGTACCTGGCCATTTTTCACTTCAGCACCTTCTTCAACATTCAGGTGAGCACCTACAGGCAGGTTGTACAATTTCACATCCTTGCCTTCTATTTTGATTACAGGAATCTTGGTTCGGTCCTTGGTTTCAATTACCACTTTTTCACGGTGACCGGTCTGGTCATCAGCTTCCTCACGGAAAGTGACGCCTTCGATAATGCTTTCGAATGCAACAGTACCAGCAATTTCAGAAATGATAACGTTGTTGAACGGATCCCAGCTACAGATTAACTCACCCTTTTTGATCTTCTGGCCATTCTTTACGTTCAAAAATGAACCGTACGGAATGTTATGGGTATTCAGCAGGCGTTCTCCTTTTTCATCCATCACCCGAATTTCACCTGTACGTCCAATAACGATGGTTGCATCCTCTCCCTGTGGGTTTTCACCCTTAACAGTGCGGATACCATCAAACTGGACAAGGCCATCGAACTTGGCAGCCAATGTGCTTTCAACTGAAGCTGAACCTGCCACGCCACCCACGTGGAATGTACGAAGGGTAAGCTGAGTTCCCGGTTCACCAATTGATTGGGCGGCAATAATTCCGACTGCATCGCCACGTTGAGCGGTGTAGCCTGTTGCCAGGTTTTTGCCATAACATTTTACGCAAACACCCCTGCGGCTCTCGCAGGTAAGCACACTGCGGATTTCAACTGTTTCTATGCCGGCATCTTCAATACGCTGGGCAATTTCTGCAGTTATCTGGTCGCCAGCCGCAATGATCAATTCATCGGTCAGCGGGTTGAAAACATCATGCAGACTGGTGCGCCCCTGGATACGGTCGGCCAACGGCTCAATAATGTCCTCATTATCTTTAAGGGCACTGGTGGCTATTCCACGCAAGGTGCCGCAATCTTCTTCAGTAATTACAACATCCTGGGCCACATCCACCAAACGGCGGGTGAGGTAACCGGCATCAGCAGTTTTCAAAGCCGTATCCGCCAAACCCTTTCGGGCACCGTGTGTGGAAATGAAGTAATCCAACACGTTCAATCCGCCTTTGAAGTTGGAAAGGATTGGGTTTTCAATGATTTCAGAGCCGGTCGAACCACTCTTACGTGGCTTGGCCATAAGGCCCCTCATACCTGCCAGCTGCTTAATCTGCTGTTTAGAACCCCTCGCACCTGAATCAAGCATCATGAAAACTGAGTTGAATCCTTGCTTATCACTGCTCAGTTCCCTTATCAATGTTTCAGTGATGCGGGTATCCACACGGCTCCATATGTCGATAATCTGGTTATAGCGTTCGTTGTTGGTGATGAGACCCATGTTATAGTTCTCCCACACTTCTTCCACTTCAGCCTTAGCGTTGTCGAGCAATTCCTGCTTAACATCAGGAATAATCAGGTCGTTAATGCTGAAGGAAAGGCCTCCTTTAAAGGCCATGCGGAAACCGAGTTGCTTAATATCATCGAGGAATTTGGCAGTCTTTGGAACGTTGGTGATTTCAATAATATCTCCAATGATTTCACGAAGGCTCTTCTTTGTAAGCACTGAGTTAATGAAACCTACTTCCTCAGGTACAAACTGGTTAAAGATGACCCGACCAACTGAGGTGTCAATCAATTTCTTTTCCAATTCACCCTGCTTACTACGAACAGTTACTTTCACCTTAATGTTGGCATGAAGGTCAATACGCTTTTCATTGAAAGCAATTATCACCTCTTCCGGGCTGTAGAAAGCCATGCCTTCTCCACGAACCTTTTCAGTTTCGGTGCTGCGCTTGCTTTTCGAAATATAGTAAAGGCCCAATACCATGTCCTGTGATGGAAGGGTAATTGGCGTACCGTTTTGAGGGTTCAGAATGTTGTGCGAACTGAGCATCAGCAATTGTGCTTCCAAAATGGCAGCATGGCTCAGCGGAACGTGCACGGCCATCTGGTCACCATCGAAGTCGGCATTAAAGGCCGAAGTAACCAGCGGGTGCAATTGAATGGCTTTGCCTTCAATCAATTTGGGCTGGAATGCCTGGATTGAAAGTCGGTGCAGCGTTGGGGCACGGTTAAGCATAACCGGGTGTCCCTTCAAAATATTTTCGAGGATATCCCAAACAACGGCTTCTTTGCGGTCCACCAGTTTGCGGGCCGATTTCACTGTTTTTACAATTCCTCTTTCAATGAGTTTGCGAATAATGAATGGCTTGAAAAGTTCGGCTGCCATATCTTTTGGAAGACCACACTCATGAAGTTTGAGTTCAGGTCCAACCACAATAACCGAACGACCAGAATAGTCAACACGCTTACCTAACAGGTTCTGACGGAAACGGCCCTGCTTGCCTTTGAGCACATCGCTCAGTGATTTCAGGGCACGGCCGCCTTCAGCTTTTACAGCGTTTGATTTGCGGCTGTTATCAAAAAGGCTATCGATAGCTTCCTGAAGCATCCGCTTTTCGTTGCGCAGAATTACTTCAGGCGCCTTAATTTCCAACAGGCGCTTCAGGCGGTTGTTGCGAATAATGACACGACGGTAAAGGTCGTTCAGGTCGGAAGATGCAAAACGGCCACCATCGAGCGGCACTAATGGACGCAGTTCAGGTGGGATTACAGGAATATATTGCATAACCATCCACTCAGGACGGTTGGTAATACGGGTGCTGGCATCGCGGAAGGCTTCCACAACGCTCAAACGCTTCAGCGCGTCGGCACGGCGCTGCTGGCTGGTTTCATTTGCTGCGGCATTGCGCAGGTCGTAGCTCAACTGGTCAAGGTCAATACGAGAAAGCAGGTCGCTCACCGCTTCGGCACCCATTTTGGCAATGAACTTGTTTGGGTCATCATCGGGCAGGTATTGGTTGTCCTTAGGCAGAGCATCAACAATATCAAGGTATTCTTCTTCAGTGAGCAGGTCACCGTAGTTCTGGCCTTTGTCGGCACGAATGCCGGACTGAATTACCACGTACCGCTCATAGTAAATAATAGTCTCAAGCTTCTTACTGCTCATACCCAGCAAATAGCCAATCTTGTTGGGCAGGCTTTTGAAGTACCAGATATGCACCACAGGCACCACCAACTTAATGTGGCCCATGCGTTCGCGACGCACTTTCTTTTCAGTTACTTCCACACCGCAGCGGTCGCACACAATGCCTTTGTAGCGGATGCGCTTGTACTTGCCGCAAGCACACTCGTAGTCCTTTACAGGTCCAAAAATGCGTTCGCAGAACAAACCGTCTCTTTCAGGCTTGTAGGTGCGGTAGTTAATGGTTTCGGGCTTCAGCACCTCGCCATGGCTACGCTCCAAAATACTGTCGGGGCTGGCAAGACTAATAGTGATGCTGGAGAAATTTGACTTGGGTCGATTGTCCTTTTTAATGGCCATATTACAATTGACGGTTTTACTTGATGCCTGACAATAGTTTATCGCCTCCGAAACCACCCCTTTTCTGAGCTGTCGGAAGGCGACTTAAGTGCTTAAAAATCAATGGATTCTGTCTGCAACTTCAATACTCCTGGCACAATTGAGCTGGCAAAAGTAAGCGAAGCAGCTCAAAAAACAAGCAACCCTTTGATTTTATGTTTGTTAATGAAAATCATAAAATCAAAGGGCAGAGAAACTAATTTTCTTCATCACGCTTCGGTCTGAAAGGCATAGGCCAGTGAAGCTACCTTCAAAAGCTTAATGCGGAAGTTTTGGCCGCAGTTTTCCATACAGGAAAGTTCCCGTCATGGCAGCTATCAAGTAAACAATAAACACAGTATGACCACTTCCCAATAAGATAAACATGGGTGCAGGGCAAGCGCCGGCCAATGACCAGCCCAGGCCAAAAATGAACCCGCCAATCAGGTAGCGGTAAATGCTTTTGTTCTTATCCTTAAATGCAATTTCCTGCCCCTCCACATTCTTCACATGCCTGCGTTTGATAATTTGTACAACTATGATTCCGGCTGCTATAGCCGAACCAATAATTCCAAACATGTGAAAACTCTGAAACCTGAACATTTCGTAAATCCTAAACCAGGAAACTGCTTCGCTTTTGTAAAGGATAAAACCCAGCAACATCCCTACCAGTATATATCTTGACATTCTCATAACCTGAAAATTAAATTGGTGATTACCTGAATAACAAAGGCATAATTACATAGGTAACAAACAGGCCACCCATGAAAAATCCGATAACAGCAATAAGCGATGGTAACTGAAGAGCCGACAATCCGCTGATGGCATGCCCCGAGGTACATCCGCCTGCATAACGTGCCCCAAAGCCTACCAGGAATCCACCGCCTGCAATCATCAGAAAGCCTTGCCAGGTAAGCAATCCGGACCAACTCACAAAATCAGGAACCAGTGGAACCTTCCCTTCCTGAACGGGTATGCCAATATTGTGAAGGCTATTGACCGTGGCTTTGCTTATATGCGCCACATCGCCTTCGGGACCCAAGAAATAATGCGAGGCAAGATACCCGCCAAATACAGCGCCAAGGGCCACCAGCAAGTTCCAGTCACTGTCACGCCAGTTTATTTTAAAGAAATCATTCAGATTGTCTGCACCATCAGCGGCACACATTATTCTGAAGTTTTCCGAAATGCCGAATTCATGCCCAAAATAGAGCAGGACAAACATGACCATTGCCAGCATAGGGCCAGCCACCCACCAGGGCCATGGTTCGGAAATAAATGCCCTGAAATGGTAAAAGAGATCCAACATGATTGAACTATTTGGTTAGGTAATTTGGTGTTTGGGCTAAGAATAGCAGGTGTTTAATCCGTTTCTTGCGCTGGCACAAAGTTACCTTAGCCCCTACCCCTGCTGATGACTATTGTCACCTTAGGCCATGAAACAAATCAGGGATGAAGAAATCATCACGAAGAATTCAAGGCAGCAAATCGGGGTCTTTCCCATTTCCTGACAATGGCTTCAGGCTATGCCGGTTTCTTCGGGTTTGCCTTCAGCCATCGAAGCGGCAAATTTTCTTTGAATGATTTTTTCAACCGGCACACCTTCCAGTTTGCTTTCCAACCAGCTCACAACATCCAGGTAGGCAAACGCCCTGGCTTCACCTGCTTTGTTTTCGTATCGCTTAAGTTGGTTGAGCAATTGCTGCATTTTGGGCCTGAGTTGCGCTACGCTCAAATGAAAGGATTCACGCAGGAATTTGAGCATGGCTTCCTCCACATGACTGATATTTTCCATTTTGGCCATGAAGCGGTAAACCGATTTTGTGAGGTATGGCAGCAAATCGTGGTTGCCTAGTTCAAAATGAGCAATCAGGTGCAATAAACGGGCATAACATTGAAGGTCGATGCGCAAATCGACCTTTAGGTTGATGATTTTATTGAGGTAATCAATGGCAGTGGAATTATCACCGCTTCCAAAGTAAAGGCAGGCAATTTTATAGTAGAATACAAGCACACGATGAGGATCGATGTACAACTCATACTCCTTCAAATGCCGCATCAGTTCAGGAACAATTTTCAGCCCCTCGCTGAAAGTACCTTCCAGGTAATGCCTGTGAATCTTTGAAATGAAGATGTAGATGAAGGTTTGGATGATATAATTTTCATTTGACTGTACCCAATCTGACTCAAAGAATTCTTCAAACTGCTTGAGTGTCACAAAAAATCGTTGCACATTTTTCAGGTCATAATGCGCTCCCACCAGGTTGTGCATCCCTTTTATATACTGGATGGTTTCAACCTTAATCATTTCGGGCTCGGCATGGTACAAATCCACCCAGCGCTGGGCATACCTGTAATATCGCAGGTAGTCCTGGGTAATGAAAGCCAACCAGCAATGGCTTTGGTACAGGTACAACTTCTCATAAAACCCTTTCAATTCATGGTGTTGCGGTGGAATATGCGATTTGAAGTAGTATTCCACAGCTTCACGGTCGGCATTGTTGCGGGCATGTCCGTGTTTTATATACCAGCTGTACAATTGCAGGCTCAGATTACTCAGCCGGTTCACACTTTGCAGGTGTTCCTGCACCATCAGCGATTCATCAGCAAGCATATCGGCCCGGGCGCCCATGCTGCGGGTGATGTACATAGCTTCAATCTTCTTCTCAAAAAAAATGGCCTGCTCCAGGTAGGTAAACTGGTAAAATTGCCTCGCAATTTGTTTTAGTTTGTCAAGCACATTCAGGCTTTGCAGGTAAAGGCCTTTATTGTAAAGGATGCGGCTGTGGTCGAGCATTTCATGAAGCTGCAGGTCAATATTATCCACATCCTTTATTAGGCGGAGGCTGGTAAGAATGTGGCGGTACAGACTGGCCTTCAGGTTGCTGAGCTGTTGTTTGGAAATGGTCGGATTCTTTTTCAGCAACAGCAGTTCATCGTACACATCCATCTTGTCAAAGGCGTCAAACAATTGCACCACTTTCAGCTCCGGCGAGGCAGAATTGCGCTGCATATACAACTTGAAATTGCGCTTTTCACCCTTGCGAAGTGATTTAATCAATTGGAACAGGTCATCTTTCTGCAGGTTAGGCATCGTAATCTCCCCGGTATTAAAAGTCTTGCCAGCATTGCATTTGAGCCGATTTACCTATGTATAGGGACTGTAGAACGAAGCTTTTTTTGGTTTTACCCTTCCCCTTGTAACATACTACTTTCGACCCGCAGGCTGTTTCTGTTGATTTCAGGCAAGCAACAACAAACTTAAACAGCTTGCAATTTTTTTAAGTGGAAAAAAGAAAACCCATGGCAGATAAGGTCTTTATTTTCGATACCACCCTCCGCGATGGTGAACAGGTGCCCGGCTGCAAATTGAATACAGCAGAAAAAGTGGAATTGGCAATCATGCTGGAAGAATTGGGCGTTGATATCATCGAAGCAGGCTTCCCCATTTCCTCCCCCGGCGATTTTGAATCGGTAAAACAAATAGGCCTCATTATTAAAGATGCATCCGTTTGCGCTCTGAGCCGTTCTGTGGAAAAAGACATTGAAACCGCAGCTGCTGCGTTACGCTATGCAAAGCGTCCAAGGATTCACACAGGAATCGGCACTTCCGATTTGCACATCAAATTCAAATTCAACAGTACCCGCGAAGAAATACTTGAAAGAGCGGTGAAAGCCGCAAAATTTGCCCGGAAGTTTACCGACGACGTAGAATTTTTCTGCGAAGATGCCGGGCGCAGCGACAATGAGTTCCTTGCCAGAGTGGTGGAAGCAGTAATTGCAGCCGGTGCTACCGTGGTAAACATACCCGATACCACCGGCTACTGCCTTCCTCACCAGTACGGCGCCAAAATCAAGTACCTGTTTGACCATGTTTCCAACATTGACAAAGCAGTGGTAAGTTGTCACTGTCACAATGACCTTGGTTTGGCCACAGCCAATTCCATTGCAGGTTCCATGAGCGGGGCAAGGCAAATTGAATGTACCATCAACGGGCTGGGCGAAAGGGCCGGCAACACCTCGCTGGAAGAGGTGGTGATGGTGATTAAGCAACACAAAGAACTCGGCTTGTTTACAGATATCAAAACACACCTACTCAATCCGGTGAGCCAGAAGGTAAGCGAAACCATGCGCATGCCTGTGCAGCCCAACAAGGCTATCGTGGGTTCCAACGCGTTTTCGCATTCTTCTGGCATTCACCAGGATGGATTTCTAAAAAATGCGCTCAACTACGAAATAATTGCGCCTGAAGAGGTGGGTGCGCAAGGCTCTAAAATTGTTCTCACGGCACGAAGCGGTCGCAGTGCGCTGGCTCACCGCCTGCACAAGCTTGGCTACGAATTCAACCGCGATGACGTGGATGCATTGTACGAAGCATTCCTTTTGGTAGCCGATAAGAAAAAAGAGGTGCTTGAAGAAGACTTGCACGACCTTGCAAGAAAAAGAGTCTCAAGCACCGCAAATGCCTGATTCGCTTACGGCAATTAGAAGTTGGTTAACTACAAGTAAGTTGAAAGGGCTGGAGCACTAAGAAAAAAACATGTACAAGAAAATTACGACCATATTTGGCGATGGCATTGGACCGGAAGTAACGCAGCAGGCAATAAAAGTACTGGATACCATTGCAGAAGTTTACAACCACGAGTTTGAATACCAACGGGCCCTACTTGGTGCAGAAGCCATAGATGCAACCGGCGTGGCACTGCCCGATGAAACTGTGGAGAAGGCATTGCAGTCTGATGCTGTATTGTTCGGCGCTGTTGGCGACCCACGCTTTGACAATGACCCCAATTCCAAGGTTCGCCCTGAGCAGGGAATACTTGGCATTAGAAAGGCTTTGCAGTTGTTTGCCAACCTTCGCCCCATTCAAACTTTCCCTTCACTGCACCACCTCTCGCCGGTCAAATTCAAACAGAAAGAAGGAATTGATTTTGTCATCTATCGCGAACTGACAGGTGGCATTTATTTTGGCGAAAAAAAGTTGAGTGAAGATGGCAATCATGCATCGGACAATTGTGTGTACAGCCGAAGTGAAATAGAGAGAATTGCAGCACTTGCGTTTACAGCAGCAATGAAACGACGTAAAAAACTCACCCTGGTTGACAAAGCAAATGTGTTGGAAACATCTAGGCTCTGGCGTAGGGTTGTACAGGAAATGGCTACACAACATCCAGAAGTGAAAGTGGATTACCTGTTTGTTGACAATGCTGCCATGCAATTGATAATTAACCCTGCGCAGTTTGACGTCATCCTCACGGAAAACATGTTCGGCGATATCATCAGCGATGAAGCCAGTGTGCTTACGGGTTCTTTGGGCCTGTTGCCATCAGCATCTGTAGGCAACAAGGCGGCATTATTCGAGCCCATTCATGGTTCATACCCACAGGCAGCCGGCAAAGACATTGCCAACCCGGTTGGTTCAATTCTGTCTGCAGCAATGATGCTTGATTACCTGGGTATGGCTGATGAAGCATCAATGGTGAGAGATGCTGTAAAGTGGACACTGGAAAATGGTTTTGTGACGAAAGACATTGACCCAATCAATTTCTATTTCACTTCCACTGTTGGTGATATGATTTGCGAATACATACAAGGCAAAATTGTTGATACCGTAAACAAGGAAAATATAGAGTTGCGCAAGTCAACCATTATTTAAAAAAGTTCTTTGTATTTCATCAGAACAAAATACTTTAGCAAGCCAAACAAAAAAGCATTATGCTCCAAAGGCTCGCTAACAGTATCAATGCACTTTCTGCAATAGTCATTATTGTAGCAGTCATTGTCATTACAGCATCAGCCGGAGGAGCCTGTTATTAGATAAGCATCAAAAAAATAACAACAGCCCGCCTCCAAAAAAGGCGGGTTGTTTGTTTTAAAAAACACAGAAATATGGCAGCATATTACAACGACCAAACCTACATATGGCACAACGGCCACCTTGCAAAGGCAAGGGATGCTCGCATTGACCTTTACAGTCAAACCATGCATTATGGATATGGCGTTTTCGAAGGCATTCGCTCTTACAAAACTGCTGCCGGCAATACTGCCATTTTCAAAGCAGAAGAACACTTTGCAAGGCTGCGTAAATCTGCAGAGGCACTGAATCTGCCTTACCCATGGAAAGATGAAGACATGATAGCAGCCACCTACCAGGTTTTGAAAAGAAATGATTTGCAGGATGCCTACATCAGACCTTTGGTCTATGGTCCGGCCAATATGAGTTTCAATCCTAACCCTGAATCTTTTATTGTTATTCAGGCATGGGAAATGCAACCTTTCCTTGGTGAAAAACTTTTGAGGGTGATGATTTCAGATTTTCAACGCCCGAATCCAAAAGCATTTCACTTGCATGCAAAAGCTTGTGGTCATTATGTAAATTCCATCATGGCCAGCCAGGATGCAAAGGCAAAAGGATACGATGAAGCTTTGTTGCTGGACATGAACGGAAATGTTGCCGAAGGGCCGGGAGCCAATTTCTTTATACAGTCGAATGGTAAACTCATCACCCCGGTTCCCGGTCATATTCTTCCGGGAATCACCAGGGCTACCGTGCTAGAACTCTGCGCTTTGATGCAGATTGAAGTTGTGGAAAGAGCCATTTCGCCGGTGGAACTCCTCGAGGCAGACAGTGCCTTCTTTTGCGGAACTGCCGCTGAAGTGATTGGCATCCAATCCATCAAACATCACGTGTATAATTTGCCGTGGGAGGATTCCCTTGGTGCTCGCATTCAAAAAGCATATAAAAACTTAGTTGTTCAAAAACCGGTTAAAGCAACACAAGAATTACTGACAGCTTAGCATAAAATATTTACGCAACAATTATGTCGAACGAATTGAACAAATACAGCAAAACACTTACACAGGATGAAACACAGCCTGCAGCCCAGGCTATGTATTATGCAATTGGTTTTAAGGAAGAAGATTTTTCTAAAGCCCAGATTGGCATTGCCAGCATGGGATGGGATGGCAATCCGTGTAATATGCATCTGAACGACCTTGCCACCAGCGTAAGAAACAGTGTGAATAACACAAAAGGTTTGCTGGGATTGAGGTTTTATACCATTGGTGTCAGCGATGGAATTAGCATGGGAACTGATGGCATGCGCTACAGCCTTGTGAGTCGCGATGTTATAGCCGACAGCATTGAAACAAATGCCGGAGCCCAATACTACGATGGTTTGATTTGCATTCCCGGTTGTGATAAAAATATGCCAGGCTCACTGATGGCCATGGGCAGGCTCAACCGTCCTTCCATCATGCTTTATGGTGGCACTATTGCACCCGGCCATTACAAAGGCGAAGACCTCAATATTGTAAGTGCATTTGAAGCACTCGGACAAAAGATTGCAGGCAACCTAAGTGAAGGCGATTTCAAAGGCATCATCAAACATTCCTGCCCTGGTGCAGGTGCTTGTGGTGGTATGTACACTGCAAACACAATGGCAAGTGCCATTGAAGCTTTAGGCATGAGTCTCCCCTATTCTTCGTCAAACCCGGCACTAAGCGAAGACAAACAAAAAGAATGTGCCGCTGTGGGCGAAGCCATTAAGATTCTGCTCGCAAAAGATATTAAGCCTCGCGATATCATGACACGAAAGGCGTTTGAAAACGCCATCACTGTGGTAATGGTTTTGGGAGGCAGCACCAATGCTGTGCTGCACCTGATTGCTATGGCAAAAAGTGTGGATGTACCACTGACTCAGGATGACTTCCAGGCAATCAGCAATCGTGTGCCAGTGCTTGCCGACTTCAAACCCAGTGGCAAATACCTGATGGAAGATTTACACAAATATGGCGGCGTGCCTGCCGTCATGAAATACCTCCTGTCTAAAGGCATGTTGCATGGCGATTGCATTACCGTTACAGGAAAAACTGTAGCTGAAAATGTAGCCACTGCACCCGACCTTGATTTTGAAGTGCAGAAAATAATTATGCCAATAGAAAAACCAATAAAAGCCACGGGCCATTTGCAAATTCTGTACGGCAACATTGCGGAAGGTGGCAGCGTGGCAAAAATTTCTGGTAAGGAAGGCGAACGATTTGAAGGAACTGAGTGTTTGAAGGTGAAAAAGAATTCATCCATGGCATTGAAACTGGCAAAGTGAAAGCCGGCGATGTAGTGGTGATCAGGTACATTGGCCCCAAGGGAGCACCCGGTATGCCCGAAATGCTGAAACCTACAGGAGCCATTATTGGCGCGGGTCTCGGCAAAAGTGTAGCCCTGATTACAGATGGTCGTTTCAGTGGCGGCACTCACGGATTTGTGGTGGGCCACATTACACCCGAGGCGTTCGAAGGAGGCAACATTGCACTTGTGAAGGATGATGACATCATTGAAATTGATGCTGTCAGTAATAGCATCACACTTAAGATTGCTGCAGAAGAATTAGCACAACGCAGGGCACAATGGCAACCTAGGCCTTTGGCAGCCACAAGAGGAATATTATACAAATATGCCAAACAGGTAAAAAGTGCAGCCGAAGGTTGCATTACCGATGGCGAATAAAAACATCTACCATGCAACCAGTATTGGAAATCACTCCTGAAAAGAAACAGACAACTCAGCCGGCTACGGAAAATATTTCCGGATCGGAAATTGTGATTCGCAGTTTGCTTGCCGAGAATGTCACCACCATTTTTGGATATCCGGGTGGCGCTATTATGCCCATCTACGATGCATTGTATGACTATAATGATAAGTTGCAACATATCCTTGTCCGTCACGAGCAGGGCGGCATCCATGCTGCACAGGGTTTTGCACGCAGTTCTGGCAGAACAGGTGTAGTGTTTGCCACAAGCGGACCCGGAGCTACCAACCTGGTGACCGGATTGGCTGATGCCATGATTGACAGTACACCGCTTGTATGCATTACCGGACAAGTATTTGCGCATCTGTTGGGCACCGATGCTTTTCAGGAAACAGATGTCATCAATATCACCACGCCAGTTACCAAATGGAATTACCAGGTTACCGATGCCTCTGAAATAGCAGAAACACTTGCCAAAGCATTTTATATAGCATCAAGCGGAAGACCAGGCCCCGTACTCATCGATATAACGAAGAATGCACAAATTCAAAAAGTAGATTACGAAGGTTATGTGAAGTGTAAGCACATCAGGAGCTATCGCCCCAAACCTGAAGTGCGCTTGGAGTTCATTGAGGCCGCAGCTGTAATGATTAATGAAGCTAAAAGACCTTACATCATATTCGGGCAAGGAGTTATTCTTGGAAAAGCTGAAGAAGAATTCAAAACTTTTGTAGAAAAATCGGGCTGCCCTGCAGCGTGGACAGTGCTTGGCCTCAGTGCTTTACCTACAGACCATCCGCAGAATGTAGGCATGTTGGGTATGCATGGCAACTACGGGCCCAATGTGCTCACCAATGAATGTGATGTGCTCATTGCGGTGGGCATGCGTTTCGATGACCGTGTTACAGGAAGGCTCGACAAATATGCCAGGCAGGCAAAAGTGATTCATCTCGATATTGACCCTTCAGAAATTGACAAGAACGTGAAGGTGACTGTTCCGGTTTGGGGCGATTGCAAAGAAACATTGCCACTGCTGACTGAACGCATTGAGCAGAAGCAACACAACGACTGGATGAAACGCTTCAACGAGTTGATGGAAGCCGAGCAACAGGTTGTCATCAACAACGAGTGCAACCCAACCGAAGGCCAGCTTACAATGGGAGAAGTAATTAATCAACTCAACCTACTGACTAAGGGAGAGGCTATTATTGTTACGGATGTTGGACAGCACCAAATGATTGCATGCCGCTATGCAAAATTCATGAAGAGCCGCAGCAACATAACATCAGGTGGACTTGGCACCATGGGCTTTGGATTGCCGGCAGCCATTGGTGCAAAATATGGAGCACCTGAAAGAACAGTAATTGCTGTAATTGGCGATGGCGGCATTCAGATGACCATCCAGGAACTCGGAACTATCATGCAGTTTGGAGCCAAAGTAAAAATCATTATTCTCAACAATAGCTTCCTGGGTATGGTGCGTCAGTGGCAGGAACTCTTCCTCGACCATCGTTACTCCTTTGTAAACATTACCAGTCCCGACTTTGTGCAAGTGGCAAAAGGGTATAGCATTGAAGGAGCAAAAATTTCAGAACGTGCCGACTTGGTTCCAGCATTGCAGCAAATGCTGGAACACGATGGAAGCTACCTGTTGGAAGTAGCTGTAGCAAAAGAAAACAATGTATTCCCCATGGTACCGCAGGGTTGCGGCGTTGGCGAAATCCGTTTAAAATAATCAGCACATGAAAAATTCATTCATCAATACCTTCATGCGTTCACCTGGCAGCAGCAGCGCACCTGCAAGAGAAGAATACACCATCACCGTGTATGCCGAAAATCATATTGGATTGCTCACCCGTATCTCCACCATTTTTTCCAGGAGGAAAATCAATATCGAAAGTCTCAATACTTCCCCGTCTGAAATACCGGGCATCCACCGCTTCAACATTGTGATTCATGAAACCGAAGAAGTGGTAAAAAAACTGGCACGCCAGATAGAAAAACAAGTGGAAGTGCTGAAAGCTTATTTCAACACCAACGATGAAATCATTTGGCAGGAAATGGCCTTGTACAAAGTACCTACCCACGAAATTGCTGAAAAGGCAAAAGTAGAAAGACTACTGCGTCAGTACGGCGCCCGTGTGGTGGTTATCCGCAACGACTACACTGTTTTTGAAACAACAGGACATCGTGAGGAAACCAATCAACTGATTGAAGTGCTTGCGCCATTTGGACTCATTGAATTTGTGCGCAGTGCAAGAATAGCTATCATCAAGGCAAGTGCGGGCTTCCACGAAAAGCTGCTCGAATTTGAACAAAGCGAACCCGGCGAAGAGGTGGTAGAAAATGACTACCTGGGACAGCAGGAAGCAGTGTTTACTATGTAACGAATTTGAAAGAAAAGAATGAACGAATTACCTAAATACTGAAACAAAAAATACCAACCAAAAAATAAATAACAAATCAAATAACATGGCAAAACTCAATTTCGGCGGTGTAGAAGAAAATGTAGTAACCCGCGAAGAATTCCCCCTGGCAAAAGCACAGGAGGTATTGAAAAATGAAACAGTGGCCGTTATCGGCTATGGTGTGCAGGGCCCCGGCCAGGCACTGAACCAGCGCGACAATGGCATCAATGTAATTGTTGGCCAGCGTAAAAATTCAAAAACATGGGACAAGGCCATTGCCGATGGATTTGTACCCGGTGAAACACTTTTTGAAATTGAAGAAGCGCTGGAACGTGGTACCATTATCTGCTACCTGCTCAGCGATGCCGCACAAATTGAATTGTGGCCTACGGTGCAGAAGCACCTGACACCCGGCAAAGCTTTGTATTTCTCTCATGGATTTGGTATCACTTTCAATGAGCAAACCGGAATCATTCCACCTCCTGGTGTTGATGTATTTCTTGTTGCGCCAAAAGGTTCTGGCACTTCGTTGCGCCGCATGTTCCTGCAGGGACGTGGCCTCAACAGCAGTTTTGCCATCTTCCAGGATGCAACCGGCCGTGCTAAAGAAAGGGTAATTGCCCTGGGAATTGCAGTTGGTAGCGGTTACCTGTTCGAAACAGATTTCAAGAAAGAAGTATTCAGCGATTTGACAGGCGAAAGAGGTACACTGATGGGCGCCATCCAGGGCATCTTTGCGGCACAATACCAGGTACTTCGCGACCGTGGACACTCACCTTCTGAAGCTTTCAACGAAACAGTGGAAGAATTGACACAATCGCTGATGCCACTGGTTGCCGAAAACGGTATGGATTGGATGTATGCCAACTGTTCAACCACAGCACAGCGTGGTGCGCTTGACTGGTGGAAGAAATTCCGTGACGCCACTCTTCCTGTTTTCAATGATTTGTACGATAGCGTTGCTACTGGAAAAGAGTCACAGCGTTCTATTGACAGCAACAGTCAGCCCGATTATCGCGAAAAACTTGAAGTTGAACTGAAGGAACTTCGCGATAGTGAAATGTGGCAGGCAGGTAAAACCGTACGCAGCCTTCGTCCGGAAAACCAGGCCTCATAAAAAAATATCATTGTTTAATACCGTCACAGGAATCAAACAGATTTCCCCAACTGTTGCTGTCTCTTTTACCAAATGAGGCAGCAACAGTTTCCTTCACGCTAAGAAACCCATGGAGCAACCTATTGAATATGAATTGCAGGCAAAGCCTACCGGCCCTTTGCCATAATAGTGTTCGTTTCCAAAGTGTTAGGCTCACTTGCGATATTAACAGGTTTGAATACGTGCAACAAAATCAACAAGAAGTCAGGCCCTGTCCTTGTTGATATTGAATTGCAGAAAAAAGGCAGATAACAGCAGGCAGTTGGAGAACAAGCAGAATTGTTACATTGATTTTACGGATATCCACAAAGTCTACATATTGATCCTCTGTTTGGCGTAACGAAAAAATCGAAATACCACTTTTTCAAAATGCCATGGAACTATTTTAGACGATTTCCCTAATTTTATCCAATTGCTTGCCTGAAAATTATAAAAAGAGACAGTTCATTAAACTTTTTTATAACAGGCAATAATGATGACAGAAAAGCAAGCTGGTTTATACCATCCTTCCTTCGAGCATGATGCATGCGGTATTGGTTTTGTGGCCCACATCAAGGGCAAAAAATCGCACCAAAACGTTTCGGATGCACTTACAGTATTGGAAAACATGGAACACCGTGGTGCATGCGGCTGTGAAGTGAATACTGGCGATGGCGCCGGCCTCATGATCCAAATTCCACACGAATTCTTCTATGCCGAAGGCTTGAAGTCGGGCATACAGTTGCCTGCATTTGGCAAGTATGGCGTAGGCACTATTTTTTTCCCGAAAAATGTTACTCTTCGCGAAGCATGCCGCGATACCTTCAGCCGCACTGCCGAGCAACTTGGGTTTGAAATCTTGTGGTTCAGGAAAGTACCTGTTAATATTGATGGCATTGGTGAAACAGCGCTGTCGGTAGAACCGGAAATGGAACAAGTGTTCCTGAAATGCCCCGACCACATTACCGATCAAACCGAATTTGACCGCAAACTTTTTGTGCTGCGTAATTATGCTACACACATTATTACCAGTACCGTAAAACAGGACGCTATTGGTTTCTACATTGCCTCTATGTCATCAAGGGTTGTGGTGTACAAGGGCCAATTGACCAGCCTTCAGGTTAGGGCTTATTTCCCCGATCTTTCTCAAAAAAATCTCACAAGTGCCTTTGGCCTTGTGCATAGCCGTTTTGCTACCAACACTTTCCCGAGTTGGAAGTTGGCACAGCCTTTCAGGTTCATAGCGCACAACGGCGAAATAAATACGTTACAAGGCAACCTCAACTGGTTGCGAAGCAGCGAGAAGGGATTTACCTCTCCCTATTTCACTACTGAAGAAATGGAAATGCTGCTTCCTATTGTTACTGGTGGCCAGAGCGACAGCGCCTGCCTCGACAACATGATTGAGCTGCTCACTTTCACAGGCCGCAGCCTGCCTCATGTTATGATGATGCTCATTCCGGAAGCATGGGACGAACATCCGGAAATGGATGCCGCCAAAAAAGCCTTTTACGAATATCATGCCTGCCTTATGGAGCCCTGGGATGGACCCGCTTCCATTTCATTTACCGATGGAAAAATGATTGGTGCTACCCTTGACAGGAATGGACTTCGCCCATCACGCTATTGCGTAACCAACGATGACCGTGTGATCATGTCCTCGGAATCAGGAACGCTACCTGTTGACCCGGCAACTGTTATTGAAAAAGGAAGGCTGCAACCGGGTAAGATGTTTGTAGTGGATATGGAGCAGGAGCGCATCATCAGCGATGATGAATTGAAAGCCGAAATCTGCAGCAAGAAGCCGTATGGCGATTGGCTGAACAAGTACAAGATTAGACTGGAAGAACTTCCCGAGCCAAGGGTATTGTTTACCCCCCTTGAGCACGACCAAATATTCAAATACCAGAAAGTTTTCGGGTATTCATCCGAAGACCTGGAAACGATCATCTCCCCTATGGCGTTGGACGGTAAAGAACCGGTGGGCTCTATGGGAACCGATACGCCACTTGCAGTCCTCAGCGATCAGCCACAGCATCTTGCCAATTATTTCAAACAGCTCTTCGCGCAGGTTACAAACCCACCAATTGATCCCATCAGAGAGCGCCTCGTAATGAGCCTGGCCACCTTTGTTGGAAACAATGGTAACCTGCTTGCCGAAGACCCGCTGAGTTGCCACACGGTGGCCCTTAAGCATCCCATCCTTTCCAATTATGAATTGGAAAAAATCCGCAGCATTGACACGGGCATTTTCCAGGCAAAAACATTGCAGTGTTATTTTATGGCCGATGGAAAACCAGGTTCATTGAAGCGTGGACTGGAAAGAATTTGCCGTTATGCAGTGGATGCGGTGGAAGATGGATTTGAGGTACTCATCCTCAGCGACCGGGCAATAGACAGCGACCACGCTCCCATTCCCACTTTGCTGGCAACAGCCGCGGTACATCACCATCTCATCCGCAAAGGATATCGCGGCAAGGTGGGCATCGTTGTAGAAGCTGGCGACGTTTGGGAAGTACATCACTTTGCTTGCCTGTTAGGATTTGGCGCAACAGCCATCAATCCCTACCTGGCACTCAGTACCATTCGCGATATGAAACTATCCGGAAAAATGGAGACTGAACTGGAAGTGGATGTACTCAAAGGAAACTATACAAAATCAGTGAAGGACGGATTGCTGAAGGTGTTCAGTAAAATGGGTATCAGTACTTTACAATCATACCAGGGCGCTCAGATATTTGAAATCATCGGTGTCAATAAATCTGTCGTTGATCAATATTTCACTGGCGCTGTCAGCCGAATTGAAGGCATGGGGCTGGATGAAATAGCGAAGGAGGTTTTAGCAAAGCACTATTTCGCTTTCAGCAAAAAAGAAATTCCTTCAGACAGGCTTCCGGAAGGAGGTGTTTATCAATGGAAACGAAAAGGCGAATTTCATTTGTTCAACCCCCAAACCATTCATTTGCTGCAATACAGCACAAGAATGAATGATTATACCACTTTTAAGAAATACACAAAGCTTGTAAACGATCAAACGCACAAGGCTGCAACGTTACGCGGCTTGCTGCAGTTCAAAAAGTTGCGCCCATCCATTAAGATTGAAGAAGTAGAATCTGCTGAGTCCATACTAAAACGTTTTGCCACAGGTGCTATGAGTTTTGGTTCAATCAGTTGGGAAGCACACACTACGCTTGCCATTGCTATGAATCGCATTGGTGCCAAAAGCAATACAGGCGAAGGAGGTGAAGACGAACGCCGTTACATTCCACTTGCCAACGGCGATAGCATGCGCAGCGCCATCAAACAAGTTGCCTCAGCACGCTTTGGTGTTACCAGCCAATACCTCACAGAAGCAGATGAACTGCAGATAAAAATGGCACAGGGTGCCAAGCCCGGAGAAGGCGGACAACTTCCCGGCCACAAAGTGGATGAATGGATTGGCAAGGTTCGCCACTCCACACCTGGTGTCGGCCTGATTTCTCCACCGCCACACCATGATATTTACAGCATTGAAGACCTTGCCCAACTAATTTTTGACCTGAAAAATGCAAACAGGAGAGCCAGGATTAGTGTAAAACTCGTTAGTAAAGCAGGTGTTGGAACGATTGCTGCTGGTGTAACCAAAGCAAAATCGGATGTGGTGTTGATTGCAGGTTATGATGGAGGTACAGGTGCATCACCACTCAGTTCTATCCGCCACGCCGGACTCCCCTGGGAACTTGGACTTGCCGAAACACATCAGACACTTGTAAAAAACCGTTTGCGCAGCCGTGTAGTTGTGCAGGCCGATGGGCAAATGAAAACCGGCCGCGATATTGCGATTGCCACCCTTTTGGGAGCCGAAGAATGGGGTGTGGCTACGGCTGCACTTGTGGTCGAAGGTTGCATCATGATGCGCAAATGCCATCTCAACACATGCCCGGTTGGCGTAGCAACGCAAGACCCCGATTTGAGAAAGCGTTTCAGCGGAAATGCTGACTACGTTGTCAACTTCTTCCATTTTATGGTACAGGAGTTGCGTGAAATAATGGCCGAGCTTGGCTTTCATACTATTAACGAAATGGTAGGACAGGTCGACTATCTCCAGGTTCGGGAGGACATAACACACTGGAAGTACAAGAACCTCAACCTTCTGGATGTACTGCACAAAGAGCCTGCGTTTGGAACCACCTTGCATTGCAGCGAGAAGCAGGACCATGGACTGGAACTGGTGCTGGACAGGAAACTGCTCAAACTGGCAGAACCTGCACTCGAGAAGGGTCAAAAAGTCTATAACGAAATGACGATCAAGAATATTGACCGCACTACGGGTACCATGCTTTCCAACGAAATCACAAGGAAATACGGTGCCGAAGGACTGAAAGACGACACCATTCATTTCAAATTTGAAGGCACTGCAGGTCAGAGTTTCGGTGCTTTTACTACCAAAGGACTTACACTCGAACTTGAAGGAGATGCCAATGACTATTTTGGAAAAGGACTAAGTGGCTCAAGGCTTGTTGTATACCCCAGCCGTAACGCCACTTTTGTGCCGGAGGATAATATTATCATTGGAAACGTAGCACTCTATGGAGCAACCGACGGAAAGGCATACATCAGGGGAAAAGCCGGGGAGCGCTTCTGTGTTCGAAATTCAGGGGCTCTGGCTGTGGTGGAAGGAGTAGGCGACCACGGATGCGAATACATGACTGGTGGCAGTGTAATTGTGCTGGGAGAAACCGGAAGAAACTTTGCGGCTGGAATGAGTGGTGGCATTGCCTACGTTTACGACCCCAATAGCAAACTCGTAGGAAGATGCAACACCGAAATGGTTGACCTTGACCCATGCGATGAGGAAGATGGAAAATTCCTCAAAGCACAGCTTGAGGCACATCTGCAGAACACAAATAGCACTGTTGCAAATTACCTGCTGGGTGACCTGGAAAATGCACTTCGCCAATTTGTAAAAGTCTTTCCTAAGGATTACAAGAAAGCGTTGCTGGCAAAAGCTTCATCCGGGCACAAGCAACCAGTTGCATAAGGAAATTTTAGTCATTCAAGTATTCACTCAAAATCAGAAAGTAGCAGGATATGGGAAAGCCCACAGGTTTCAAAGAATTTACAAGAGAATATCCTTCAAAAAGGTCGGTTGAGGACAGGGTTAAAGACTACCATGAGTTTGTTAACTTTTTCGAAGAAAAAAAACTTAACCAGCAGGCCGCCAGATGCATGAACTGCGGCATCCCTTTTTGTCATAGCGGATGCCCCCTGGGAAATGTAATTCCTGAGTTTAACGATGCAGTATACCGCAAGAATTGGAGGGATGCATATGAAATTCTTTCCTCTACCAATAATTTTCCTGAATTCACCGGCCGGATTTGCCCGGCACCTTGTGAGAGTGCCTGCGTGCTAGGCATCAACCAGCCTCCAGTTTCAATTGAAGAAATTGAAAAACATATCATTGAAATCGCCTTTGAGAAAGGATTTGTGCAGGCAGGTCCCCCACTTGTACGAACTGGCAAAAAAATTGCAGTTGTGGGTTCTGGTCCTTCAGGGCTGGCCGCAGCAGCACAGATCAACAAGGCCGGACATACAGTAACTGTCTTTGAAAGAGACGATAAGCCAGGCGGTCTGCTTCGTTATGGGATTCCCGATTTCAAGTTGGAGAAATGGGTAATTGACCGACGTGTCAAGGTAATGCAGGATGAAGGAGTAACCTTTGTATGCAATACAAATGTTGGTTCAGACCTTTCTACCTCTGACCTTTTGCGTGAGTTTCATGCGGTGGTTTTGGCCGGAGGTTCAACTATTCCTAGAGATTTGCCGGTACCCGGCCGGCCACTCAAAGGAGTCTATTTTGCCATGCAGTTTCTGAAACAACAGAATAAACGTGTAGGCAATCCATCAACTGACCTAACCAAAGAAAGAGGTTTTGAAGGAAGCAATTGGTTTGATGAAATAAAAGCAACTGAAAAAAACGTGGTGGTTATTGGCGGAGGAGATACAGGCAGCGATTGCGTGGGTACCAGTAACCGCCAGGGTGCAAAAAGTGTAACACAGTTTGAGTTACTTCCTCAGCCCCCAAAGGACCGCACAATAAATCTGCCTTGGCCAACCTATCCAATGCTTCTGAAAAGCACAAGTAGTCATGAAGAAGGCTGCCAACGCTTCTGGTCAATTGCAACAAAAGAGTTTTTGGGAAATGAAAAAGGTGAACTCAGAGCTCTTAGAATAGTTGATTTGGAATGGGAAGTAGCTCCAGATGGCAGGCCAATGAAATTCAGAGAAATTGAAGGCAGTGAAAGGGAAATTCCTTGTGAATTAGCTCTTTTGGCCATGGGCTTTGTTCACCCACAGCAAAGCGGGCTAGTAAGCGACCTCGAAATAGAACTGGATGAGCGTGGCAACGTTAAAGCCTCAGAGCAGCAATTCCAGACTTCCCTTACAAAAGTTTTTGCTTGCGGCGACATGCGCCGTGGCCAAAGCCTGGTGGTTTGGGCAATTTCAGAAGGCAGAGAATGTGCTAGGAAGGTTGATGAATATTTAATGGGCACATCACTCCTGGAAAGCAAGGAATCCAGCATATTTCCGAATTTTATTCAATAGAATGAGTGCTGTCATTAGACAGTATTCATTTTTTATAATTTTTCATATTAATTCAATAAATATGTATATATTTTTCAACAATACATGGGTGACATTTAATGTCGTTTAGCATTAAGAGATATATTTGACTAAGTAATATTTATTCACCTTAAAAAACACAGTCATGGCCAAATCTATTTTGAAGCAGTATTCACCATTTTTCATCCTGGCACTGATTGCTGTAGGAGCTTTATTTGTGCCTTCCCTCCCGCACTTTGAAGATGGAGGCAAAATTTATTCAGGAGCTGATATTGCCTGGATTCTTGTTGCTACAGCACTTGTTTTCCTGATGACACCAGGTCTCGCCTTTTTTTATGGCGGAATGGTTCACAGAAAAAACGTTATCAGTACAATGATAAAAAGTGTGGTTGCTGCAGGTATCGTGAGCATTCTCTGGATTGTAGTTGGCTACAGTCTGTCATTCGGAACTTCCATCGGAGGTTTTATTGGAAATCCTCTAACACACCTTTTCTTCAAGGGCGTGAATTCTGGTGAGCCATGGTCGTTGGCTCCCACAATCCCCAAACCACTCTTCGCATTCTTTCAATTGATGTTTGCAATTATTACGCCAGGCCTTGTGGTTGGCGCTGTTGCAGAAAGGATTCGGTTCACCGCTTATATTCTTTTTATTGCCCTATTTAGCCTGCTTGTTTATGCTCCATTGGCGCATTGGACATGGCATCCTGATGGCTTCCTTTTCAAAATGGGCGTGCTTGATTTTGCGGGCGGTACAGTGGTTCACATTTCAGCAGGTTGTGCTGCACTTGCCGGAGCCTTGGTACTTAAACCACGCAGATCAAAACTCCGCCAGGAAGAAGTTCCACCAGCCAATATCCCGTATGTTCTTATTGGCACCGGCCTGCTTTGGTTTGGTTGGTTTGGTTTCAACGCGGGTTCAGCTTTGGCAGCCAACAGTCTGGCCGTATCGGCATTTGCCACTACGAATACTGCAGCTGCTGCTGCGGGTTTGAGCTGGATGTTTTTTGATGTATTGCGCGGCAAAAAACCTTCTGTACTTGGTTTCTGTATTGGTGCAGTTGTTGGCCTTGTAGCCATTACACCTGCAGCCGGTTTCGTAGCTGTTCCACAGAGCATCTTCATAGGCGTAGTTGCTGCTATTATTTCAAACCTGGCAGTATACTACAAATCAAAGAGTAGCCTGGATGATACATTGGATGTATTCCCTTGCCATGGCATTGGTGGAATCGTAGGTATGCTAATGACCGGCATTTTTGCTACTAAAGCTGTTAATGCTGCAGGGGCCGATGGACTTGCTTATGGCAATTCTGCATTCTTCATTACTCAGTTAAAAGGACTGCTTATAGCTGTTGCGTTCAGTTTCACTATGTCATTTATCATTTTCAAGTTTATCAATTTCATACTTCCGCTGCGTGTTTCATCGGAAGATGAAGAACTCGGCCTGGACGCTTCGCAACATGATGAGAAATACATGCAAGGCACCTTGCTCATCCACACGGGCAATGGCAAAATGAAAGAAATAGAAGTAACCGCAATGGATCTGGAAGACTAAGGTGAAATCTACCAAACCTAACTGCATCACTTTTCTTACCTATCCAGAGCTATAAATCAAATACCCGGCGGAAGCTGGCACTTTCGACCGGGTATTTATTTGACCTACAATCAATCGGAAATCAACTTCAAAAGAAAAGGTACAGTTCAAATTGAACTACTGGCATAGCCCAATTACTGTACCCTTTGTTCACCTTTAAAATGAAATGCAATGTTACAAAAATTTGTAGCTACTACATTGGTATGCTTATCATCCACTCTGCTAATTGCTCAGACTGATTCTGCAACAGCGAAAAAAGAAGAGCAATCAAGCCCTTTGAAAATATCCGGCTTTGCAGATATTTACTACCGTTACGATTTCGCTAAGACAGCGGCTAACAACAAGACAAGTTTTACTAATTCTCATAATTCCTTTGAATTGGGAATGGCTTCGGTGAAACTTGAAAAAACCATGGGCAAAGTAGGCGTGGTAGCCGACCTTGGTTTTGGACAACGTGCAAAAGAATTTTCGTACAATGATGGAGGCATTACACAAGCCATCAAACAGCTTTATGTTACTTATGCCGCTACAGATAAACTCACATTTTCAGCCGGCACTTGGGGAACCCATGTTGGTTATGAATTATTGGATGCCCCATTAAACCGTAATTACAGCATGTCTTACATGTTTTCATATGGTCCATTTTCTCACACAGGTATTAAGGCCGATTATAAATTTGGGAACAGCGGGCTCATGTTGGGAATCACCAACAAATGTGACTACAGAACTTCAGTTTCTCCAAAATACTTGACAGCACAATTCAGCACTGCTACTAAAGACGGAAAACTGAAAGCCTACCTGAATTATGTGGGCGGCAAGTCATCAGACACTTCGAAGATGAACCAGGTCGACTTAGTAGCTACGCTTGGCGTTACAGATGCTTTTTCAATTGGCTATGATGGCACAGTTGCCAGCTACAATACAAAAGAAAATGGGAAATACGGCAGCGCAAGCAAATGGTGGGGGTCGGCACTTTACTTTAATCTCGATATGAGCAAATCCTTTGGATTAACTCTCAGAAGTGAATATTTCAGTGACCAGGACAAGTTGAATGTGTTCAGCAGTGTACAAAATGCAGATGGTGGCGGAGTATTTGCCAATACACTTTCAGCCAATGTGCGTTTAGGTGCGTTGACAATTATTCCAGAATTCAGATTTGAAAATGCCTCTCAAAACATTTTCGTCGACAGCAAGGGTGCCGGCACCAAATCAGCAGGCAATGTGCTTGTTGCCGCGATTTATTCGTTCTAACACTAACAGCGATGAGCATTAGAAAAAAAGCAATTCCACATGGAATTGCTTTTTTGTTTTTTACAAATATCCAATTTCACTGAACGGCATCTATCAAATAAGATATTTTGGAGGAATTTGTCAATCTTGTCTTCTCAGTCATATATTTGCCATCGTAATGATGCAAGCATTTCAAAATATCAGTTCCTGCTTCAACCGTCGCAAAAACTTTTCTGATGCGTCTTTCAATACATGCGACGCAGCAACCATCATCACATCTACAACTACCACAACCCGCTAGGGTTGTACTATATCCATATTATTAATCTGGCATTTGCTTCTAACCTTTAGGGTTATTCCATTTCTTTACCTGTGTATTTTTTTTGATTCTACCATGATGCATGTTCTCAAATTTGGTGGCACTTCGGTAGCCAACAGCAAAAACATAAAGCTCGTCGCCGACATATTCATCAATCATCCGGCCGACAAAAAACTAATCGTACTGTCTGCACTCGGCGGAACTACAGACCAACTTATTGCCTGCGGTGAATTGGCTGAAGCGGGCAATGAGCAATACCTCGAAATTCTCAAAGCAATAGAAAAAAGGCATCTGGATACAACCAGGGAACTGCTGCCGGTGAGTAACCAAAGCGCTTGCCTCTCCGTTGTGAAGCAATTGTGCAATGATTTGGAAGCTGTATGCGAAGGCGTTTACAGATTGCAGGAACTTTCTACAAGAAGCAAGGACAGAATTGTAAGCTATGGAGAAATGCTTTCCTCAAAAATCATTTCCGGATATCTTACTGCAGTTGGCATACAACATGCATGGCTTGATTCCAGAGAACTGATAAAGACGGACAGTAATTTTGGGAATGCTGCAGTAATATTTGCGGTAACAAAACAAAAAATCCAGCAGCAAGTTGCCTCGGCTCAATCAAGCCTCTTCATTGCACCCGGATTCATTGCATCTGATGAATTGCAACATACTACAACCCTGGGTCGTGGAGGCAGCGACTATACAGCCGCGATATTTGCTGCAGCCCTCAATGCCGATGCCCTTGAAATATGGACCGACGTTAGTGGTATGATGACCGCAGACCCAAGGTGGGTACAAAACGCCAAGCCGCTTCCCGTTATCTCCTACCAGGAAGCAATGGAATTGTCGCATTTTGGAGCAAAGGTAATTTACCCGCCAACCATTCAGCCCGCAATGCAATTGAAGATTCCTGTATGGATAAAAAACACGTTCGCTCCGGATGATCATGGTACTGTTATCAGGCATAATGCTGCAAGTGAGAATGGATTCATCACAGGAATTTCAAGCATCAGCAATATAAGCCTGCTTAGCCTTGAAGGAAGTGGCATGATTGGAATACCAGGTTTCTCCAAAAGGCTTTTTGAAGCATTGGCTAATGAAAAGGTGAATGTCATTTTAATTACACAAGGATCATCCGAACATTCCATTTGTGTTGGCATTCATGCGAAAGATACGGCAAGTGCGGAGCGTGCAGTAAACGCTGCATTTGAAATTGAAATTGTTGGCAAGAAAGTGGAGCCACTTGTAGTTGAATCAGACCTTTCTATTATTGCTCTTGTGGGCGACCAAATGAAAAGCCACACAGGTATCAGTGGCCATATGTTTGGGGCACTTGGGCGCAACGGTATTAATGTAAGAGCTATAGCACAAGGATCCTCGGAGAAAAATATTTCAGCCGTTATTGCTGCAAGAGATGTAAAGAAGGCGGTGAATGTATTGCATGAAGCTTTTTTTGAAGAAGCCAAAAAACAACTCAACTTATTTATAGTTGGTGTTGGCAATGTAGGTAAGCGATTGCTTGACCAACTAAAACAACAACAGAAATTCCTGTCAGAACAAATGCGCATGCAGGTTAGAATAGCAGGCATTGCAAATAGCAAGAAAATGGTATTCAGTGATGAAAGTATTGATTTGAACGAATGGAATTCATTGCTTGAAAATGGAGAAGAACAGCATCCGGATTTAATTGCTGAAAAGGTCATTGCCAAAAACCTGCGCAACAGCGTATTTGTCGACATGACAGCGAGTGCTGAAATTGCAGGCCTGTATGAACCCCTGCTTAGAAAGAGCATCGCCGTGGTTGCTTGCAACAAAATAGCCGCATCATCGCCCTTTGACCATTACAAAAAACTGAAATCACTGGCTCGGGAATTCAATACAAGTTTTTTGTTTGAAACCAATGTTGGCGCAGGTCTTCCGGTAATTGGAACATTGAATGACCTGGTAAGGAGTGGCGATAAAGTGAACAGGATTGCAGCGGTGCTTAGTGGCACACTCAATTTTGTTTTTAATCATTATGATGGCACAAGAACCTTTGCCGAAGTTGTGAAGCAGGCACAAGATGAAGGTTATACCGAACCGGATCCGCGCCTTGACCTTGGCGGCACTGATGTAATGCGCAAAATATTGATTCTTGCCCGCGAGGCAGGATTTCACATCGAAATGGAGGACATTGCAAACAACAGTTTTCTTCCTGAATCATGCATGCAAGGAAGTGTGGCAGACTTCTATGTTGAATTGGCAAAACATGAAGGACATTTTGCAAAGCTGTACAATGAAGCAAAAGAAAAAGGTTGTAAACTCAAATTTGTTGCAAGCCTCAATAATGGGAAAGCCGTTGTTGGCCTGCAACACATTTCGCCTGAACACGATTTCTATCATCTTTATGGCAAAGACAACATCGTGTTGTTTTATACCCAACGCTATCCTGAGCAACCCCTGGTTGTAAAAGGTGCCGGTGCCGGTGCCGATGTTACCGCATCAGGCGTTTTTGCTGATATCATGAGAGTGATAAGCCAATAATTGAACCTTGAAATGAACAAAACAATTACTGTTCTAGCACCTGGCACCGTAGCCAATATGGTTTGTGGATTTGATGTACTTGGCTTTGCGTTGGATAATCCCTGCGATGAGATAGATATTACTATCATTCCTGAAAAAAAAGTAATCATTCAACCTGACCCGGTTTACCATTTGCCAACTGACCCTGAAAAAAATGTGGCCGGTGCAGCATTGCTTGCCATGCTCGATGCAATGGATGAATCGATTGGGTTCGAAATTGCTATCCGAAAACACATTAAACCCGGTAGTGGCATTGGTTCATCTGCTGCAAGTTCAGCCGGCGCAGTGGTAGGTGCTAACATGTTACTCAATAATCGGTTCTCAAAAGAAGAACTTGTTCAGTTTGCCATGTTTGGCGAAAAGGTAGCAAGTGGTGTAAAACATGCAGACAACATAGCTCCCTGCATATATGGCGGCATCACACTCATCCGCTCCATTTTCCCGCTTGATGTAGTGCCACTGCCTTCACCCGATTTGTGGGTGACAATTGTGCATCCACAAATTGAAGTGCGAACCGCCGATGCACGTGCCATTTTGAAACAAAATGTATTGCTTAAAGATGCCATCAAACAATGGGGCAATATTGCCGGGCTTGTTGCAGGCATTGTGAAAAATGACCTGGACCTGATTGGCAGGTCATTGCAGGATTATCTCATTGAACCGGTTCGTAGCATACTCATACCCGGCTTTGATGAGTTGAAACAGCGCTGTCTTGCTGCAGGAGCCTTGGGCGGAGGTATTTCAGGATCAGGGCCTTCTGTTTTTATGCTATGTGCCAGCCAAAACATTGCACTAAATGTAGAAGCCGAAATGAAGCGTGTATTCTCTTCGCTCGGCATTGACTTCGCCACCTATGTTACTACCATCAATCCTCATGGAATTAAGGTAAAAAGCTAATAGAAGAAATGCATTATTATAGCACTAATCGTCAATCTACCCCCGTTGATTTCAAAACAGCGGCCATTACTGGTCAGGCACCCGATAAAGGATTGTATTATCCTGAACAAATCCAACTAATTGCGGCATGGTGCAACAAACCATTGAAAGCGTGGAGCAAGAATGATTTGGCATTTCATATT
>JBBIOQ010000030.1:0-15111 GCA_037443285.1 Sphingobacteriales bacterium
TAATCGGATGGGGTAAACAAATTGTAACGACTCAAACCGCTGCCATCCACCCACCTTGGCTTATCGGGCAGTGCGGCCAAATCAGATTTGAGCAAAGTATCAATCACTGCTTCATCGCTCATATAACCCAACATTTGATTGCTAACCATCAGCAATGTTTGCTCCGAAAAAAAATTATCACTGCGGTGCATCATGGGGCGCAGCATGCTGTCTGTTGGTTGGGAATGAACAGGGCGAAATTTTTGTTCAGAATTTTGCGATTCATTCATCCACCTGTTTTTGAAGTATGCAGCTGCAAGTGCCATGTTCTTTTCAGGTGTGAGATACAATGGAGTATTTACAATTTTCATCCTTCCCTTTGCAACGCTGAACAGGGCATCATCAAACTTCCTTTTCACTGAAAATCCTGATGTGTCATTTTTACTGGTTCCATTTGAAAGCATAGTTGCAGCAATGCTTTCTTCAGTTGTTGCTTTTCCGTCTTTCATGGTGAAGGTGGCCACATTGCCAAACATGGGCAATGAACTTCGGGGTGCCATAAAAGTTGCTTCGTAGTCATTCCAACTCCAGCCATTGCCATAGGGAGTGGTCCGCATTTCTGCATTCATCCATTTTACAGTAGTTGCAGCTTTCAGCATTTTGGCCAAAGGTTGTTGCGTGAAATCAGGATGTAAAAAAGTTGGATCACCGTTCGAACGAAAAAAAAGTACACTGTCATTTTCATTCGCCAGGTATCCTGCCACCAGGCTATCTCCCAAATGTTTAAGCGCAGCATACATGCTCCAGAGTTTAGTATTGCTGGCAGGAATAAAATATTTGTGTTCATTAAGGGCGGCAATTATGCTGCCATCATCAGCACTTTGAATGAATATGCCAACAAATGCATGCTTCACAGTGCTGTCGTTCAGCAAAGCATCGAGGGAGGTGGATTCAGTTGTTTTGATTTGTTGCGAAGCCGAACAACCCGACAGAATCATTGCTATCCAAATCAAATGAACAAAGCCTTGTCGTTTGCCGCTGGTCATTGCTTAATTTTATGCTGCACAAGCTAACAAAAACTAAAATCTGATAATCAAGTGAGCGGAAGACTAACACCTTTGCTCTTATTTAAGCGCTTTGCCACGCCCGTTCTTATGATTGGTGGATTGATTATTGTAGGAAGTGTTGGGTATGTACTTATCGACGGGTTTACCTGGCTCAATGCTTTTTACATGACCATCATAACCGTGGGTACTGTTGGCTTTGAGGAAACACAACCCTTGAGCAATGCCGGTAAGCTTTTCACTGCTTTCCTTATTATGGCCAGCATCGGCACTGTTGCTTTTTACATCACTATGGTTACAAGGATGCTGCTCGATGGGGAGTGGCGCAAACAATACAGGCTTTTCAGGCAAAGCAAAAAACTCAGCAACATGGATAATCACGTTATAGTGTGCGGTTATGGCCGCAACGGTCGTCAGGCTTGCGAAGTGCTCAGGCAAAACGGCATTCCTTTTACCGTTGTCGAGCAGCGTCAGCATTTGGTAGCCGATGCGCATCACGACATCGACCTGATCATTCCCGGTGATGCCACCAAAGATGATACACTGCTCGAAGCCGGCATCATGCGTGCCAAGGCGCTCATCAGTGCGCTGCCCAATGATGCCGACAACCTGTTTGTTGTGCTTACTGCACGTCAGCTAAATCCTGCAGTTACAATTATCAGTCGTGCCAGCGATGACCATTCGATTAAGAAACTGAAGATTGCCGGGGCAACAAACGTTATCATGCCCGACAAGTTGGGAGGAGCCCACATGGCATCACTGGTGATGATTCCTGATGTACAGGAGTTCTTGTCACTGCTCTCAACACAGCAAAACGAAAAATTTCAGATGGCGGAATTGGTAGTGCCTGAAGCCGTAAATCTGGGTGAACTCAATTTGTGGAACAGAACCGGTTGTACCGTGCTGGGCATAAAGCAAACGGATGGGAAATACCGCCGAAACCCGCAGCCCGATTACATTGCAATGAAAGGCGAACGCCTGATTGTGATGGGAAGCAAGCAGGTAATTGAGCACGCTAAATCACTGCTGAACGAATAATCTTCTTTGAATGATTTCCGAAAATTGTTTTTCATTCTGCGGCAGATTGCAATAGTGCTATTTTTTTCCTTTCGCCCACCAGCCACACCACATCATCCCACTCAAGTAGTGTGTGGGATGATGGGTTGAGTATTCGCTCTCCATTGCGTTCTATTCCAACTACCAGTCCATTTGTCTTTTCCCGAATGCCACTTTCTCTTATGGATTGGCCACGTAAACCATTGTGTTCATTCACTACAATTTTTTCAAGGTCTATTTCAGCGCAAATCAAATCGTGTATGGGTACTTCATCTGTTTCGGTTTCAACCATTACCGAAAACTTCTGCAATTGAATATCCGTTCCAATTACCCCAATTTCATCGTAAGGGTAGAGTTTCTCCATTCTTGATGGTGCGTAAATCCAGCGGTTGCCTCGCTGAACAAAACCAATATTGACACCAAAGCGTTCACGTAGTGCAAGTTCCTCCAGCGTTTTGCCAACAAACTGTGAGGTGGGACTGATGCGGATCCTGCTAAGGTGCGCATCCCATGGAGTCAGTATTTTCTGGCCCTGATTCGAATTTTCTTTTTCAGCAAGGTTATTAAGAAATCGTTGTTCAATGCGTTGGTAAAAATGCTGCAACCTGTTGTTGAATCCTATGAGCATGATGGCAAGCACGACAATGGAAATTACAATAGTTGCCGGAAGCGGGAAGTATTGGCGAATGAGCACACTCACCAAAAACACAGCCAGCAGGCCACGCAGTACTTCTATGGCTACCAGCGGGCCATGGTTGTACTTGCTGTCCAGCCACAATGCCTTGTAAGCATTTCGATGAATCTTCTTTGCCATCAAAGCCCAAACGAACGGCATTATAGCTGCCATGCTTAAAATAATCGCAAATAGATTCGCCAGCATGTTGTTTTCAACCGTGCTGTGAAAAAAGGGTTTCACATAAAGCCTGCTGAGTGAGATGATGGCAATAATGGGAACTGCATTCAGGGTGATCAATTGTACAAAAGCTTTCACTACAATCCTCCAATCGCTTTCCGCTTTGATCAGTTGCCATCCTGCGCTATATGTATCCAGCCGCTTTGTCCATTTTGCCGGCATTGATTTCACAATTGAATTATGAAGTGGCTCGGCCAACTTAATTAGAAATGGAGTACTGAATGTTGTAAGCACAGAAACGCCTACCGCAATTGGATAGAGATAATTGGCAGTCACATTCAGGGTTAGGCCCAGCGTGGCAATGATGAAAGAAAATTCACCTATCTGGGTCATTCTGGCTCCGGCCTGCACAGCCTGCTTCAGCGGCCGTCCTGCTATTACCGCACCTGCTGTGACAAAAAGGATCTTGCCAATGATAACAATGAGTGTCAACATCAAAACCGGCCAACGAAATTGCCAGAGAATTGCAGGGTCAATCAGCATTCCTACCGAAACAAAGAATACTGCTCCAAACAAATTTTTTATTGGATGGATCAAGTGCTCAATCTTGTCACCGTATACAGTCTCACTGAGGATTGAACCCATTACAAATGCACCAAGTGCAGCTGAAAGGCCTACTTTTTCTGCAAACACCACCATGCCCAGGCAAAGTCCTAGTCCAACCACCAGCAGCATTTCATTGTTTATCCATCTCGATGCTTTTTTGAATGAGATGGGTAAAAGGAAAATGCCAAGCATGAACCAAAGGATTATAAAGAACAAAAGTTTTCCTATGGCAACCAGCATGGGCCATCCGGCAAATTCCCTGCTCACTGCCATTGTACTTAGCAATACCATCAGCAGCACTGCGACTAAATCTTCAATAATAAGAACACCCATAACCAGTGCAGTGAACTGTTTTGTTTTAATGCCCAGTTCTTCAAATGCACGAAAAATAATAGTGGTGGATGATATGGAAATGATGCCCCCTAAGAACAGGCTGTCCATAATCGACCAGTGCATAATTCTACCGGCAACATAACCTGTTAGCATCATGCACCCAATTTCAATGATGCCGGTAATGCCTGACGATGGCCCAACCTTGGCAAGCTTTTTCAAACTGAATTCGAGGCCCAATGCAAACAATAGAAATATAACACCTGTTTCGGCCCAGATGCTGATGCCTTCAACATCGGTAACCGTGGGAAACAAGGAAAAGTTTGGGCCAACCAACAAGCCCGCGATGATATAACCCAGGACTACAGGTTGCTTAAGTCGACGGAAAAGGAGTGCGGTAATTCCAGCAGCACCAAGTATCAGTGCAAGGTCCGAAATGAGTGCTGGTAAGTGGTTCATGCTCAAAAATACAGGATAGCAAATTGGGCGGGATGCGAGGTGCACCGTTTATTCAAAATGAAAATGCAAATTTTTCAACGTAAGAATGAGCTTACTTCATTACACATTTGGAGGACAAAATTGCTGTAGTTTGCTATATACGCGATGCATAGGCAAGGCTGCAAACAGAAAGTCTGAGCCCCGGAATCTTGAGCAGCACTGCACCCATGGCTTCCATCGATGCTCCGGTAGTAATTACATCATCCACCAGTAATACATGCTTGCCCTGAAGTTGGTGTTGCTGCTGAATGTCAAACACATGCTCGACATTTATCCAGCGTTGAATCCTGTTCTTTTTGGTTTGCGTGGCTGTGTAGCGGGTGCGCATTACCGCCGAATTATCTAAAGGCTTGTGGAGCATGTTTGCTATCCCTTGAGCCAACAACTCTGCCTGGTTGTACCCACGCTGCCGAAGCTTTCTATCGTTGAGCGGTAGTGGAACAATTACATCCACTTCATGGTAGCGCTCATTTTCTGAAAGACTTCTTCCCATGAGTTCACCTGCATATTTTGCAAGTTGTTGCTGGCCCTGGTATTTAAAGCGGTGAATGATAGCCTGCGTGATTGAATCTCTTGAAAAGTATAGCCAACTGCATGCTTCTTGCAAATGCAACCGGCCGGTGAATAAATGCTTTACAGGATTTTCGGCATGTTTTTCAAATTCCGTGAGCGGAAGATTCTCAATACATCGCCAACATAATAGTGAGGTGTTTTGAAAAACCTCGTTGCCACAGGCTTTGCAGAGATGCGGATAAAAAAGTCGAAGAAAACTTTCCGTGTATGTAGTGTAGGCGGGCATTGTTTGATGGTGTACATTTTCTAACCATTAAAATAACCTGCCTTATTCAATTAAGCAAGATGGAGTACCTAAAATAGTAGTCGGTATACTTCATCCACTCTTGCCGCAGTCACTATTTCAATACCTGCATTCTTGCTTATACCTTTTGCATGAAACCTGCTGATGAATATTTTTTCGAAGCCGAGTCTTGCAGCTTCGGCAATGCGCTGTTCAATTCGGTTCACTGCTCTTATTTCTCCGTTCAATCCCACTTCACCAGCAAAGCAAACGTTGTGGCCCAGCGGCAAATCATCATAACTGCTTAGCAATGCTACCACCACAGCGAGGTCTATTGAAGGATCCTCAACTCTCAAACCACCGGCAATATTGAGAAACACATCTTTCATGCCGAACTGAAAACCACCACGCTTTTCCAGCACTGCAAGCAGCAATTGTAAGCGACGCAAATCAAAACCACTAACAGTGCGTTGTGGTGTGCCGTAAACACTTTGCGTCACCAGTGCCTGCACTTCCACCAGCAACGGGCGCATGCCTTCCATGGTTGCTGCAATGGCACTACCGCTTAGTTGGTCTTCTTTTTGTGAAATCAGGATTTCGGAAGGATTGGTCACACCACGCATACCGGTGTCATTCATTTCGTAAATGCCCAATTCTGCTGTGGAGCCGAACCTGTTTTTTGTGGTACGCAAAATGCGGTAGGTATAATGCCTGTCGCCTTCAAATTGCAAAACGGTATCCACCATGTGCTCCAATATTTTTGGGCCGGCAATTGAACCATCTTTGGTTATGTGGCCAATCAGGAATACCGGTGTGTTCGATTCTTTTGCAAAGCGCTGCAATTCTGCTGCGCATTCTTTTATCTGGCTGATACTGCCGGCAGCGCTGTCAATGTAAGGTGATTCCAATGTCTGAATGGAATCGATAATCACCATTTGCGGCTGCAGTTTTTTTATCTCCGAAAAAATGGTTTGTGTGTTTGTTTCTGTGAGCAGGAAAAAAGATTCGTTGTTCGATGCAAGTCTATCGGCCCGCAACTTTATTTGCTGCCTGCTTTCTTCACCGCTCACATAAAGTGTCACAACATTTTGAAGCTGCAATCCAATCTGCAAAAACAAAGTGCTTTTACCGATACCGGGTTCGCTGGCCACCAGCACAATGCTTCCAGGCACAATACCACCCCCAAGCACCCTGTTCAATTCCGGGTCGGGCGTTACTAGCCTTGGTTGTTCCGATGCATCAACATCAAAAAGCTTAATCGTTTTTGGGCCCGGATGAATATCAGCCGGGTCTCTCCAGTTTTGTTTGCCGGTTTTGGGTTCCTTCTGGATGACTTCCTGGGTAAAAGTGTTCCATTCCTGGCACGAGGGGCATTTGCCTACCCATTTTGTGCTTTCGTATCCACAGTTGGTACAGAAATATGCAGTTTTCACCTTGCTCATGGTTCAAACGTAGGTAAACAATCAAATAATTCTGGAAAGTGGCAACGTCAAAGTGAAGGCTGGGGAGAATAAATTTTTCTGTGTTTCATGAAACAAAACACAACTGATTGATTAACAATAAAAAAGGACCAGGTGTAGAAACATCCGGTCCTGTTTACTTACTAACCCATTAAATTCTATTGCTAAAATACAAAATCGGCAAACAACTCAAAATAATTTTTCTGAAACAGGCCCATCCGAACCAGCATTAATGACCTGATTTTGAAAGGTGGGAATAGTAAATGGCTAAACATTTGAAATAGATATTCAAAAACTGGGGTGTTGTAATTGGCTCCATGAAGGCAGATGCATAGGTGCGCCTTTGCCGCAGCAACCTGGTTTTTTTCAACTCAATTAGCTGATAATGAGGGAATTACAATTTAGAAACTAACCATCCTTTTGCCAGAGTCTCCTCCTCTGCAACCATTTTGACACTTTGATTCAAAAAGAATTTCCCGGCTGGTATGATTTTTTGCCTTTGGTCAGAGGTCGGCATGAATCCCGAGTTCCCCTGAATGGATTCAAAGCCTTTCAAGAATTCCTGCAATGCCCTGGCCACCGCCAACGCAGGCAGTTATCATGCCGTATTTCTTCCCGGTGCGTTTCAAATCGTGCAGGTTTTGAATGGTGAGCTTTGCTCCGGTACACCCGAGCGGATGGCCAAGGGCAATGGCACCGCCATTAATATTTACTTTTTCCATCTCAAGGCCAACTTCTCGAATTACAGCCAGGGACTGACTTGCAAATGCTTCATTCAGTTCCACCAGGTCTATGTCGGACAGGGTCATTCCCGCCTGTTTCAATGATTTGGGAATGGCAGCCACCGGTCCAATGCCCATGATGCGGGGCTCCACGCCAGCCACGGCACAGGCAACGAGTCGGCCAATGGGTTGAAGGTCTAGTTCTTTTACCATCTTTTCACTCATCACCAGCACAAAAGCTGCGCCATCGCTGATTTGAGAAGAGTTGCCGGCTGTAACCGTACCATCCGCTGCAAACACAGGTTTCAGTTTCGAAAGTGCTTCAATGTTTGTATCGGGTCGTGGGCCTTCATCGGTATCCACTACATACGATTTGGTTGCCCTTTTTCCCTTCTCATTTACATATACTTCTTCAACTGTAATGGGCAGAATGCCTTCTTTGAAATATCCATTACCAATGGCATTAATAGCTTTCATATGGCTTTGGTAGCTGAAAGCATCCTGGTCTTCGCGGCTAACCTTAAACTCTTTTGCAACAGCCTCAGCTGTAAGCCCCATGTTCAGGTAATAATCAGGGTCTACGCTTGCCACGGTATAATTTGGTACAGTTTTCCATCCGGCTGTTGGTACAAGGCTCATACTTTCTACGCCGCCTGCCACAATGCATTCGGCCAGGCCAGAGCGTATTTTGGCTGTGGCAATGGCAATGGTTTCCAAACCACTGGCACAATACCTGTTTACCGTCATGCCCGGTGTGTCCTTTCCCAACGCCCGTGCACTGATAATTCTGCCAATCTGTAATCCCTGTTCGGCCTCAGGCACGGCGTTGCCCACTATCACATCATCCACGCTTGAAGCATTGAGTTGGGGAACCGATTGCATCAGTCCTTTGATCACTTCAACCGCAAGATCATCGGGCCGCATAAACCTGAAACCGCCACGCTTGCTTTTGCCCACCGCAGTTCGATAACCTGCTACGATATAAGCTTCCTGCATAAAAGAAATTTTGAATGAGGGTAAAAATAGGAAAATGGTTGTTTATGCAACTAAATATATTTTAGCCTTTCACAGCAATGCCTGACACCCTATTTTTCAGTTTCCAATTACTTTCGCAGTCGATGTATAAAATCATTCGTACCCTCCTTTTCTTTTTTCCGCCGGAAAAGGTGCACCACTTTTCAATGGGCGTATTGAAGGCGGTATGTTCCGTAGGCTTTCTGCATAAGATGTTCACTTCGGCTTTCAAAGCAAAGGTCAGACCGGTAACTGTTGCCGGGCTGACATTTAAAAATATGGTTGGCCTTGCTGCCGGTTTCGACAAGAATGCAGCCTACCTGCGGGAATTGGAAATGCTTGGATTTGGCGCAGTAGAAATTGGAACTGTTACCCCTAGGCCTCAGCCGGGAAATGACAAGCCTCGTTTGTTCAGGCTGCCCGAGGACAAAGCCCTGATAAACCGCATGGGTTTCAATAATGATGGTTCTGAGGTAGTGGCTGAGCGTTTAAAAAAATGGAGAGAACAAAACCCCAAAGGCAAGCTCAATTACGGTCAACAGTCAGCGGTCAACAGTCAACTGATTATTGGCGGAAATATTGGCAAAAACAAAACCACACCTAACGAACAAGCCTACATGGATTATGATATCTGCTTTCGCAGGTTGTGTGACTATGTGGACTATTTTGTGGTGAATGTGAGCAGCCCCAACACACCCGGCTTGCGTGAATTGCAGGAGAAAGAATCACTTCGCAAAATCCTTGTTCACCTGCAGGAACTGCGAATTGAAACAGGGGTGAACCTTCCCATTTTTTTGAAAATTGCACCCGACCTTACCAATGAACAACTGGATGATGTAGCTGCGCTTGCGGTTGAAATTAAACTGGACGGGCTTGTGGCCACCAACACTACGATTTCAAGAAACAACCTGAGTGATGCAGGAAAAATTCGTGCAGGTGAAATAGGTGACGGAGGCTTGAGCGGACTGCCAGTGCGTGAACGGTCTACTGAATTGGTAAAATACCTGCGCAGCAAACTCGGGCCACAAATTCTAATCATTGCCTCAGGTGGCGTTTTCACATCTGCCGATGCAAAAGAGAAGCTGGATGCTGGCGCACAACTGGTGCAGGTTTACACCGGCTTCATTTACGAAGGACCTACCATTGCAAAACAAATCATGCAGGCATTTTGATGAATGTTTCTTTTTCAACCATATGCCTTTTTAATTGAAACCATACATTTTTTGTAGCACATGGAATACCTGTTTACATCCGAAGCCATCATTAGTTTTTTTATACTTGTTGTACTCGAAATTGTACTTGGCATCGACAATGTAATTTTTGTAAGCCTCATACTCAACAGGCTTCCCCAACAACTACAAAAGCGAGCCCGCACCTTGTGGATGATCATCGGTATTCTAACCCGCAGTGCATTATTGTTTGCACTGAGTTGGTTGCTGAAGCAAAAGGGAATAAACCTGGTTACCGTTTTTCATAAGGGCTTTGACCTTGCAAGTGTTGTCATGATATTGGGAGGTTTGTTCCTGATGTTCAAATCGGTGAAGGAAATTCATGCTAAGCTTGAAGGAGAGGACCCCACATCAGGTGGCGGCAAAACAAATACATTAGGTTTTGCACCGGCTATGTTTCAGATTGTACTAATTGATATTGTCTTCTCCTTCGACAGCATTTTGACTGCGGGTGGTACAGCGCAACATCTTGAGATAATGATTGCTGCTGTTATCATTGCTATGATCGTGATGTTTCTTTTCAGCCCTGCCATATCAGCGTTTATTCATAAGCATCCAACCCTCAAAATGCTGGCTCTTTCTTTCTTAGTGATGATTGGTCTTAGCCTCGTTATTGAAGGATGGGATGCTGACAAGGCACATGAGTTGCACCTGAAAAATTATATCTACTTCGGCATGGCTTTCAGCTTCATGGTTGAAATGCTGAACATGTTGATGCGCAAGCGGATGGAGAAGCGCCGCGTGGTGCGCCTGAATGAGCCGATACTGGTTCCGGAACAGGAACCCGAAGAGTCCGATTCGGCACATTAAGCTTTTCCTCTTCTTTTGGAAAGGCTTTGTCCAGCCACTTTTAATGTTTCAGTTCACTGCTTTTTTTTTTGCAGCAGGCAACAGATGTCTTGAAGCATATACCATCAAACCAAAGATTCCCTTTTAGTTTTTTGGGATTATCCTTACTTATCGGTACAGTTCAAAAGCGCTTAACGTCTAATTGTTCAGTGCTTTAATTCATTTGTAAAATCAACTCACCATTATGTCCATGAAACATTTGATGTTGCTGCCAGGCCTGGCCCTGCTTTCGCTGGGTGCTTTTACCCAGGCCAAACTGGTAGAGAAAGTAACCCGCAAGGGAAACGAGATTGTAATTCCCTATGAAAAGTATTTGCTGCCCAATGGCTTGACTGTTGTGGTGCACGAAGATCACAGCGATCCTATTGTGCATGTAGACGTGACCTACCATGTTGGAAGTGCCCGTGAAGAAATTGGCAAGAGCGGGTTTGCTCACTTTTTCGAACACATGATGTTCCAGGGTAGTGACCATGTTGCCGATGAACAACATTTCAAGTTAGTGAGTGAAGCAGGTGGTACACTCAACGGTAGCACCAACACCGACCGCACCAATTACTTTGAAACGGTACCCAGTAACCAATTAGAAAAGATGCTATGGCTTGAAGCCGACCGTATGGGCTTTTTGCTCGATGCTGTTACCCAGCAAAAATTTGAGATCCAGCGTTCAACAGTTAAAAATGAACGTGGCCAGAACTACGACAATCGTCCATATGGATTGGTTAGTGAGTTTGTTTCTAAAAACCTTTACCCCTATGGCCATCCTTACAGCTGGCTCACCATTGGCTACATCGAAGATCTGAACCGTGTAAGTGTAGGCGATCTCAAGAACTTTTTCCTGCGCTGGTATGGCCCCAACAATGCAACACTCACCGTGGGCGGCGATGTGAAGACAGCCGATGTGGTTAAGCTTGCCGAAAAGTATTTTGGCCCCATCCCGCGTGGCCCGGAAGTGACGCCCACCAAACTGCCCACACCGGTTTTGGGCGGGGACCGTTATGCCTCCCTGGTAGACAATTATGCCCGCCTGCCACAATTGGTCATCACCTATCCCACTTCACCCATTTATTCACCCGACATGGCTGCGCTTGCCTGTCTTGCACAGGTACTTGGCCAGGGAAAAACTTCTGTGCTGTACCAGCAGTTTGAGAAAAAACAAAATGCCCTCAATGCCTCGGCATTCAGCAGGCAACAGGAGGTGGCCGGTGAATTCAGTATTCGTATTACACCTTCGCCCGGCAAATCTCTGGCGCAAAGCATGGCGCTTTACAAGGCAGCCCTCGATTCATTTGAAGCCCGTGGAGTAACCGACGAAGATGTGGCTAAGTTTAAAGGAAGTGCCGAAGCCCAACAAATCAACGGGCTGCAGAGTGTATCCGGAAAGGTGAGCCAGTTGGCACAGTTTCAGACCTTCACCGACAACCCCAACAAAATTGCCGACCAGGTAAAAATGTATGCAGCTGTAACAAGGGAAGATGTGCAGAAAGCTTATGAAAAGTATATCAAAGGCAAGCCGGCAGTGATTGTAAGTGTGCTAACGAAGAACATGGACAAATCCAAAGATGCCGCTGCTGCAGACAATTACACGATTGACCAGTCAGGTTACAAAGCCCCGGATTATGGCTATTCAGGTCTTAAATATGTGAAGGCAAAAGACAATTTTGACCGCAGTAAAATTCCAGCGGCGGGACCAAATCCTTTGGTAAAAGTTCCACCATTCTGGCGCAAAGATTTGGCGAATGGCATTAAGGTGATTGGCACTGAAAACACAGAGATTCCTACAGTAACCATTTCAATTTCCATACCCGGAGGCCATTTGGCTGATGCAGCCGACAAGTCGAAAATTGGCCTGAGCAGCCTGTTTGCTGATATGATGGGTGAGGACACGAAAAACTACACTGCCGAAAAAATGGCGGTTGAGTTGCAGAAGCTGGGTAGCACCATTTCGTTCAGCAGCGGACGCGATGCTGTCAATGTGAATGTGCAGTGCTTAAAAAAGAATCTCGATGCTACGCTGAAACTGCTGGAAGAGCGTTTGTACAATCCGCTCTTTACCGAAAATGCTTTCAACCGCATCAAGAAGCAAACGATGGAGTCGTTCAAACTCGCAAAATCACAGCCGGCCAGCATTGCCAACAATGTGTATGAAAAACTTACGTATGGGCCAAGCCATATTTTGGGCATGAGCGAAGACGGCACAGAAAGCACCGTAAAAAACATTACCCTGGCCGACATTCAGGCCTGCTACGACCGAACCGTTACTACGCAGGGAACAAATGTTGTTGTGGTAGGCGACCTGAAGGAAGGCGATATTTTGCCAAAGCTCAGCTTCCTCACCAAATTGCCGAACAAGCCTTCACTTGCGCCGCAGGTTGATCCTGCGCCAGCCATCGACAAAACACGGATTTACCTGGTGGATGTTCCCAAAAGCGCTCAAACAGAGTTCCGCATTGGAAGTGCTAATAGCCTGAAGTATGATGCAACAGGACCCTACTATCAATCGACACTCGTAAACTATCCGTTGGGTGGCGACTTCAACAGCCGCCTTAACCTGGACCTGCGTGAGGACAAGGGCTGGACTTATGGTGCCCGCAGCAGTTTTAATGCTGACAAATATGCTGGCGACTTCACTTTCAGCTCGGGCATTCGTGCTGACGCTACCGACAGCGCAGTGGCTGAGGTAATGAAGGTGGTGAAGGGCTATGTTGAAAACGGCATTACCGATGCAGAACTGGCCTTCATGAAAAGTGCGCTGGGACAACGTGATGCCCGCAGTTACGAAACCGGCATTCAGAAAGCCGGCTTCATACGCCGTATTCTGGAATACAACCTGCCGGCAAACTTTGTAGCGCAGCAAAACGCCATTCTTGCCAAGGCCAATAAAGCTGACCTGTCATCCGCTGCCAAAGCGTTGCTGCACCCGGATAAAATGAACATCCTGCTGGTAGGCGACAAAGCCAAAGTGCTGCCGGGCCTGCAAAAGCTGGGCTATGAAATTGCGGAATTGGATGTTGATGGAAATGTGATTGCCAAGTAGTTCACCTTAATTGGTCTTCAGCGTATGTAACCGGGCACTGCTGATTGGCGGTGCCCGTTTTTTTGATCGAAAATCTTGGTGAATACTTACTTCTTTTAACCACTGTTAACCAAAACATGAAAATCATGGCATCAGGCAAAGCAGGGTGGCGCCCACAACTCCCGCGGTTTCAGTACGTAGCCGCGTTTCGCCCAACGAAACAGCACTGAATCCGGCAGTTTCTGCCAATACAATTTCTTCGTTGGTGAAATCGCCTTCGGGTCCAATCAGCAAAAGGCTGTCGTGCATGCCGGGCTGCAGCGTATGCGAGAGATGATGCTTCTCCAGTTCAGCGCAATGCGCTATCCATTTGTGATGATAACTGCCGGATGTTGCTGGTGGTGACTGTTGGTTAATGAGTTGTTTTAAGGGCTGAGGTTGCTGAAGTACCGGCAGCCATGTTTGTTGACTTTGTAGCATGGCACTGATGCAAATGGCATTCAACCTTTCATGCCTGAAATGTTCGCGAACAGTGCGGTGACAAATGATAGGAAATATCTCCGCAATGCCCAACTCGGTTGCCTTTTCCAGGAACCATTCGAACCTGTTGTTGTTCTTGAGCGGAGAAATGGCGATAGCCGTTTTTCTTTTCACCATCCTTGGCTGTTCCATAACAGCACTGATGGCTACTATGCATTTTTTCTTATCAATTATTTTGATTGATGCTTCCGCAAGCCTGCCTTGACCATCAGTCAGTTTTATTGCATCGTTTTCACGCATGCGCAGCACCTGCACCGCGTGTTTGGCAGAAGTTTCGTCAAGCTCATGGTCATTGGTGGCAAATCCGGCCGAGGCATAAAACCAGGGAATATCCATAACACAAAATAAAAAAGGAGCGCCGAATCAGCGCTCCCGAATATACAATTCAATGGGTTAAATGAGTTCTTCCTCATCGAAGCCATCATCGAAATTTTGCATGTCGTTCATGCGGCTTGGCTTTTCGATATATAAAGCGGCACCACTGCCTGCACCCTGGCCACCTTCATTAGGCCTGATGGGTCTGAAGTTGCCACCCGGCATAAAACCGTCACCGTCATTTTCGTCAAAGTCAACAAATTTCTGAATGTGAAGCAGGCCACGCAATTTCACCATGTCGAGCTGGCCGTTCCGGTGTTTGGCAATTTTAATAAGCGTTTCGCCCTTGTTGCTTTCGCCGTTTTCGTTTTGGTTGATTTCGTAATACTCCGGGCGATATAAAAACATAACCATATCTGCATCCTGTTCAATGGCACCCGATTCTCGCAGGTCACTCAATTGAGGAATTTTGTTGCCTTCTTTACGGCTTTCGACAGCACGGCTCAACTGGCTCAATGCAATCACTGGTATGCTCAGTTCTTTTGCCAGGCCTTTCAGGGAGCGTGAAATGCTGCTGATTTCCTGTTCGCGGTTTGTATTTCTGCCGTCGCCGGTGCCACTCATGAGCTGCAGGTAGTCAATGATGATCATGCCAACTTTGTGCTTGTTTACCATGCGGCGGGCTTTGGCACGCAGTTCAAAAATGTTGAGAGCCGCAGTGTCATCCATGAAAATTGGCGCTTCTGCCAGTCGCTGAATGCCTTTTGAATACAATTGCTGCATCTCA
>JBBIOQ010000030.1:15127-38142 GCA_037443285.1 Sphingobacteriales bacterium
CACGGGCAATTTTTTCCATGGGGATTTCGCTCTCGGCGCTAAGGATACGCTGTACCAACTGCGCATTGCTCATTTCAAGGCTGAACAATCCAACGGCAATTGGTTTTGCAGGATGCAATGCCGCATTGCGGGCTAGATTGAGGGCAAAAGCAGTTTTACCCACGGATGGGCGTGCAGCAACAATTATCAGGTCGGTACTCTGGAAGCCGTTGGTGATTTTATCCAGCCTGGCAAAGCCACTGGGTACTCCTGAAATATCCTCTTTTCGGGAGCGCATCTCTTCAATGCGGTTCACCGCTATCGCCAGCACATTGGTGATTTCCTCGAAGTTGCGTTTGGCAAAACTGTTCGATACTTCAAACAACTTGCTTTCTGCTTCATCCAGTAAATCAAAGGCATCGGAGCCATCTTCAAAAGCATCGCCAATTACTTCGCCACTGATGCGGATGAGTTCGCGTTGAATGAACTTCTGCACCAGTATTTTGCAATGCGTTTCAATGTGGGCACTGCTTACTACTGCATTGGTGAGTTTGGTGATTTTGTAAGGGCCATCCACACTTTCGAGGTCGCCACGTTTGCGCAGTTCCTCCACCACAGTCAGCAGGTCGATGGGCATGTTTTTTTGCTGCAAGCCCATCATGGCACTGTAAATGCGCTGGTGTTTGTTGTCGTAAAAAACAGAAGGGTTAAGCAATTCGCTGGCAACATCAAATGCGCCTTTTTCCAGCATGATAGCGCCCAAAACGGCCTCTTCCAGTTCAATAGCCTGAGGGGGTTTCTTCCCGAAAAGCAGGTTGGCATTTGTAGTTACATCAGGGCTACCTTTTATACGCCTTTTCTTATCGATGCCCAGATTAGAAATGTCCATATCAGCAGTTAAATTAAATGGGTTTGTCCGGTTAGTAATTCATATTCCAATCGTCGTTTTCCCTTCGGTTTCCATTTTTCCATAACACACAAAAACATCCTTGTGAACATTTTTAAGATGGTTCACAGAATCTTTTTGCCCCGCCGGGTGGGGCCTCGGTGGTGTGAAGGAAAAGGTTTTCCGAAAACGGAAAGTCGAAGGTAAATGCAAAAAATTCAAACTCTAAATGATGGTTCGGTAATATTTTGTTCAAATGTTGCAGCACACTAAAATGGGCTTTATTCAACAAGTTACCCCATATTTTCCACCGTAAATCCACCCTTATTCACGGAAGGGGTAATTTTTGAAATAATTACACACAGTGGCTTGTGCGAAAAAAAATCCTGCAAAAACAATGGGCCTGCATTGAAAAAATGAATAAGATAGTAGGGGACGATTTTGCTGTTCAACCTGCAACAATTGGACTTGTCGGCATGGCCTTGTTCAGGTTGCCCACTTCTATAATTTTTCGTTCAAGCTGAAAAAAAAGGGAAGGCAATTAACTACTCAAATTACCATCGTTCGGAACACATCAACTAGGTTGCAGGCACTAGCCTTCAAAACTTATCTTTGCGCCCCAACTATTAAACTTTGATATGACCATTTCGTACAAATGGCTTTGCGAATACCTGCCCATAGGCTCTTCAATTCCCGCTGAATGGGTGGACCCAGAAAAGCTTTCCCGTATCATGACTTCCATAGGATTGGAGGTGGAAAGCCTTGAACCCTATGAAAGCCTGAAAGGCGGCCTGGCCGGCCTGGTGATTGGCGAAGTCTTGGAATGCGAAAAGCATCCCGATGCAGACAAACTATCGGTAACAAAGGTGAATACAGGGCAGGCGCAAATGCTGCAAATTGTATGTGGCGCTCCTAATGTGGCCCAAGGCCAAAAGGTAGTGGTTGCCACTGTGGGCACAACCATTTACCCACTGGTCAGTGAACCCATGACCATGAAGAAGGTGAAAATCCGCGGGGTGGAAAGCGAAGGAATGATTTGCGCTGAAGATGAAATTGGCCTTAGCGACAATCATGCGGGCATAATGGTGCTTGACAGTTCAGCCAAAGTAGGCATGCCTGCCTCTGAATATTTTAAGGTGTATAATGATTGGATATTTGAAATAGGCCTTACGCCCAACCGAATGGATGCCATGAGCCACCTGGGTGTGGCCAGAGATGTTTGCGCTTACCTGTCCCACCATCACAAAAAACAGATAGTGGTTCAATCGCCTTTGAAAAATGTTCATTTCAAAGCCGATGAACCAAAGCGATTGCGCATTGCTGTCGAAATTGAAAACAAAGAAGCATGTCAGCGCTATGCCGGGGTAAGCATTACCGGTGTTGAAGTAAAGGAAAGCCCTGTATGGCTGCAAGAAAAGCTCAAAACCATTGGCCTTCGCCCTATCAACAACATCGTGGATGTTACCAATTTTATTTTGCATGAAACTGGCCAGCCGTTGCACGCATTTGATGCTGATGCAATAAATGGCGGCAAGGTGATAGTTAAGAACCTGCCTGAGGGAACGCCCTTTGTAACGCTGGACGAAAAGGAAAGAAAGTTATCGAATGAAGACCTGATGATTTGCAATGGCAACGGTGAACCCATGTGTATCGGTGGCGTGTTTGGTGGTTTGAAGAGCGGCGTTTCGGCCAATACAAAAAATATATTTCTTGAGAGTGCCTGGTTTCATCCTGTCAGTATTCGCAAAACTTCGTTCAGGCATGGACTGCGTACCGATGCTGCGGCAAGGTTCGAAAAGGGCGTTGACATCAGCAACACAGTTGCGGTGCTGAAGCGTGCCGCCAACCTGATTAAAGAAACAGGCGGAGGCGTTATTGCCAGCGATGTGGTGGATGTATACCCCGACCCGCAGGAGAAAAAGCAGGTTGCCATCAAGTACCACTATCTGAAAAAACTGAGTGGTAAGAATTATCACCCCGATGCAGTGAAAATTATCCTGGAAAGCCTCGGTTTCGAATTCATCAAAGAGGGGTTGGATGATTTGTGGTTTGCTGTACCATTTAGCAAGCCTGATATTACACTGCCTGCAGATATTGTTGAGGAAATTATGCGCATCGATGGCTACGACAATGTTGAAATTCCCACCTCCATCAGTCTTTCGCCATCGGCCGACCTGCTCGGACCCGAAGAGGCTTTGCTTGATAAAACAGCGGGTTATCTTGTTGGTCTTGGCTTCAGCGAAATAATGACCAACTCCATTACCAACAGCAAGTTTTACAATGAAGAGATACTTGCTTCTGGTGTACGCATGCTCAACAACCTGAGTGCCGACCTCGACATGCTACGGCCTTCAATGCTCGAAACGGGGCTTGAAAGTGTACTTAACAACCTCAATCGCAAAAACAACGACCTGTTGCTGTTTGAATTTGGAAAAACCTACCATTCATCCGACGTGGGCCAATACAGTGAACAGCGCCATCTCACTTTGTTTGCAACCGGGAAAATTACCGCAACCCACTGGCGCCGCAAGCAGGAGAATGCCGACCTGTTTTTTCTCAAAGGTGCAGTGCAGCATGTACTCGCCAACATGGGAATTGACCAGGTTGCATTTGTTGCATGCGATAATGAAAATATTGCCGGACTGCAGGTAAGGAATGGAAAAAATGAGCTCGGCTTAGTTGGTTTTGTGAAGCCCGGAAAGTTGCGTCAATTTGATATCCGTCAGCAGGTACTGGTGGCTGACATCAATTGGGATGATTGCCTCAAACTGGCGATGAAACAAAAGGTATTGTACCGCGAGTTGCCGAAGTACCCTGCAGTAGAAAGGGACCTGGCGCTGCTTGTAGACAAGGGCATCAGCTTTGATCAGGTTGAAATAACGGTACAGTCGCTGAAGATTGGCAGGCTGAAGGGCTTGCGCTTGTTTGATGTATTTGAAAGTGATAAACTGGGAGCAGGTAAAAAATCGATGGCGGTGAATTTTGTTTTCCAGGACGATGAAAAGACTTTAACCGACAGCGAAGTGGAATCGATGGTTGGCAAACTCATTAAAGCGTTTGAAAAAGAACTCAGCGCCGAAATCAGGAAAAACTAACAGCGTTGTTGCAATCTTTCCACAAGCTATAATGTCAGGCACCGTACAATACATTTAGGAAACAACCTTCATTATCTTCATCCAATGCAAGATGTTCCGGGTCATTTGCAAAACCTTTCTCAGAAACTGCAGCAATTGCTGAAACTGCAAGAGCAGGCATTGCGTGAAAAAGAAAAGATGGCCGGCGAAATGGCTGCCCTCAAAAGTGAAATTGCAACGGCCAAATCTGAAATAAGTTCACTCAGCCAGCAGGTGGGTATTTTGAAAACTGCTGTTGGCAATATGGACAGTGCTTCGAAAAAAGCATTTGAAAAACGCATCAACCAGTACATCAGGGATATTGACAAAGTGATTGCTCATTTAAACACCATGTAAATCCTAGCATTTGGAAGAACTCATTCCCATAAGTGTTACCGTTGGCGACCGCAGCTACCGCATCAAAGTAGAGTCACAAAACGAGGAAACTGTGCGTAAGACTGCCAAATTCATCAACGACAAATTGGTGGAATTCAAACAGCAGTTTGCCGGCAAGGACATGCAGGATTATATAGCTATGGTGCTGATTTGGTATGCCACCCAAAATGCGCAGGAAGTGCAGGGCCAATTGGTGGAGCAGGACCTAAATGATGGTTTTGCACGGCTGGAGGGGCTGCTGAATAAAGGCCTGGCTGCTTTTTCCGAGAAAGGCTAGAGGCAATAATGTTTAGGGGTTTTCGTTAGAAGGTACCGAAATGCGGCGCCTTTTTTGTTTTACGGGTGCCGTGCTTTCCTGTTTCATCCCCCTTCTCCCTTGCATTTTGTAACTAAAACCACTTTGCCATGAAGCGCATGGTATTCATAGCTTGTACTTTTTTTGTGCTTGGGCTGTCGGCCTTTGCGGGCAAGGAGGGCAGTGGTAACGAAGGCCTGGACAGGGATGCTGCCACCTACCGCATGCCTCTGGCTTATATGAATTATGCCATGAAGGTTTACAAGGAGGCAAGACTGCAGGCAGCTGGATTAGAGAAAGACATTTTTCTGAAAGGCTACAAAGGCTACCTGGTGCTGCTGAGCAGGGGAATGGTGCAAAACCCGGATGTACTTACCATCGCTGATTTCAGCCAGAGCAACCTGAACAAACGTTTGTATGTAATTGATTTGCGAAACAAAATTTTGCTTATTCAAACCTTTGTTTCTCATGGCAAAAACAGCGGTACCGAAATTGCTACCAGTTTCAGCAATGCCAATAACAGCAACAAAAGTGTATTGGGTTTTTTGCTTACCACCGACACTTACAAAGGCTCCAACGGCCTTTCGCTCAGGTTTCATGGCATGGAGCCGGGCTTCAACGATTTGGTGACGATGCGTGCCATTGTAGTACATGGCAGCAGGTTTGTAAACGAAAAGGCACTGGCTACAAAAGGGGAAATGGTGAACAGCCTTGGTTGCCCGGCCGTTCCCATGGCGCAATCAAAAGAAATCATTAACCACATTAAAGGTGGGAGTGTCTATTTTATTTATCACCCCGATGAAACCTATGCCCTTCAATCTCCCATCCTCAATGCTTCAGTGGGTTTCACGCTGGCGGTGCCAATGACAACACCATTTGCCACCAGTGACACTTTGCCACCACCGTTAATATCACCGATTAATTTGCAGTAAGCTTCAGATAGAGGGCGTAGTTTTTACAAAATAAAGAATGCTGCTATTTGGCAGATGGCGCCTCCCATATAGCCAACATAAATTTCGGAGGGCTGGTGTGCTGTACGCAAAAGCCTTGCACTGCCCACAGCACCGGCCATCAGCAGAACCGGAAAAATCCAGGCCGCCGGCCAGTGGGGATCAGATTTCATTTGCAGCAAAAAGAACATGACTGCACCGCCAAGACCCAGCGTGTGCAGGCTTATTTTCATAAAAATGTTGGCGAGCATAGCAATGCAACTGGTGAGGAAAATTCCCAACAGCCATTGCTGCAATGCCAGCGGAACAATCTCGATATTTTTCGAAACATAAAACCCCCAGAAATAGAAAATGATGGAGATGATCAGCGGAATGATGCGTTCACGCTGCGTTTCGAGGTAAACGTTTGAAATGAATTTGAGTCGCCAGAGAAGGAACACCATGAATGCCGGAAACAGAATGGTGTTGATGAAAATCATAGCAATGAGCCTTAGCCGCATGGGATCATCAATGGTGATGAGATTGATGGGATGCTGGTACAACAGTAACCAGGCCACTGCAAATGGCACAAACAGCGGATGAAAAATATACGAAACAATTTGCGCCAATACTGAAAGCCACTTGGGTGCTTTGAATGGAATTGCCGTTTCTGGAAATGTAGTCATGAATGATTGGTAATAATTTGGTGCAAAACAGTACCGGGCTCAGCCTTAAAACACTTTGCGCAGGCGTGCTACCGGAATGTTGAGTTGTTCGCGGTACTTGGCCACAGTGCGGCGTGCAATATTGTAGCCCTTGTCTTTGAGCATGGCGGTAAGTTCATCGTCACTTAGTGGTTTTTGTTTGTCTTCGCCCTCCACCATATTGCTCAATATTTTTTTTACTTCACGTGTGCTCACTTCTTCGCCGCTATCAGTACTCAGGCTTTCGCTGAAGAAAAACTTGAGGCGGTAAGTTCCAAATTCTGATTGTACAAACTTGCTGTTGGCCACGCGGCTTACGGTTGAAATATCGAGATCGGTTTTCTCCGCAATGTCCTTCAGAATCATGGGGCGCAAAGTGGTTTCATCGCCTGTGAGGAAGAATTCTTTCTGGTGCATCAGGATGGCGTACATGGTATTGTACAGTGTTTCATGCCGCTGCTTGATGATATCAATAAACCAGCGAGCCGCATCAATTTTTTGCTTGATGAACATGACCGCTTCCTTTTGTTGTTTGTTTTTCTTGGAGGAGCGTTCATATTCTCTCAGCATTTCGCGGTAGTCGCTGCTGATCCGCAATTCAGGTGCGTTCAGGTTATTGAGCGTGAGTTCGAGTTTGCCGTTGATATTTTCTACGTAAAAGTCAGGTATCACGTAGGTTTCGGCCTTGTTCACATTGGATACCACGCCACCTGGCTTGGGATTGAGTTTGGTGAGTTGGCCCATCACTTCACGCAGCCTTGCGTCATCTATGCCCAGTCCCTTTTGTATTTTTTCGAAATGCTTTTTGGTAAACTCGTCATAGTATTCCCTGATGGCAAGCAGGGCTAGCTCTACGTTTTTGCCTTCCGATTGCTGCCTCGCCAATTGCAGTAGCAGGCATTCCTGCAAATTCCTTGCACCCACACCGGGCGGGTCAAACAACCGTTGTATTTCTTTGAGCAATGATTCCAGTTCGGCATCGGTTGTGTGTACATTCTGCCTGAAGGCAAGGTCATCCACAATGGAAGCAATTTCGCGGCGCAGGTAACCGTCTTCATCAATGCTCCCCACAATTTGCTCTGCTATTACCCGCCGGCGTTCATCCAGGTCAAGCATGCTCAATTGGTCAATGAGCATGTCGTGCAGGTTTGATTCAACCTTAATGGGAATCGGTGTTTTTTCTTCGCCTTCGCCGTAGTTGATGTCGCGAACTTGGTAATCGGGTACATCATCTTCGGGATCGTAATCAATGCTCTGAATCCGCTCAAAGTCCAAAATATCATCATCGGGCTCAAGAACTTCGGCTTCACCATCTACTGCCGGTTCAAATTCCGGGATGACATCCTGGTCACCAAAATCAAGTTCATCCTTTCCATCGGCATCCTCACCCTGCTCCAAAGCCGGATTTTCTTCAATTTCTTCCTTGATGCGTTCTTCCAGGTTGGCGGCGGGTATCTGAAGTAGTTTCATCAACTGAATCTGCTGTGGTAGCAATTTCAGTTGTTGTTTTTGTACCTGCCTTAAACCTTGTCCTACAGCCATGCGTTATATTTACCCCTGAGCGGGTAAAATTACAGGGTGAAGGGTAAGAAAATTCAATGCGACTACTAATTTTAGAGATCTTGGCACTATTCTTGTTGCAGGGGGCGGCCTCGCAGCCACGCCCGCAGCATTTCCTGCAGGAATCAGTTAGTAAAAAAAAGCCGAATGGAATGCAGGCAAATACATTGCCTTCAAATTGCCCGAAGTTTTCAGAAACCAGTGGTTTCTACGGCCAAAATGCACCTGTCGCAGTTTCCATCAGGCCTTCTTTTTACACCGAAAAACTTGCCTGGAGTTGCAGGCAGGAGTGGAGGTTGGAAAAAGCAACCCGGATTCCCATCCGCCTAAGGTTGGGCAGCAAGGAACAGGTAGATTGGCTGGAAGGAAAAGGTAGGTGAAATAAATAATTGTTCGTCCGGCATTCTTATTTCAGCTTTCTTCATCAAAGTAGATTTTGTAGAAGTGCTTGCCGGTGGCCTCATCGAAACCGCGTTCAATCAAATCGCGGCGGCCATGAATGTACACATGAAAATTCCTGTCTAGTTTAAGGATGCTTTTGAACACTTTGCTTTGTTTTTTCACCGCATTCAGGTGAATGTCAAATTCATCTTCAATTTGCACCTGCCGGTTTTTTTCGTAGTTGTCCTTAAACTGGGTGAACTGTTCCACCATCTCTGGGTATTGAATCACTTCGTTAGTAAACTCCTGCAGATTGAACTGTTCATTTTCCTTGAAATAGTCGAGGCTGCGTTGCATCAAATCAATCTGCTGACCCTTTGATACTTCAAAATGTTCGGGCAGTTCCTTAGTTACAAACTGCCTGCACATGCTTAGTGCTTCGTTGGTATGGTGGTAGTTGTCGGCCAGGGGATCAGCCTGCAAGAAGTCCTTCACCCAGTACTGCGCATCCTGCTGTTTGTTGGTGTTGTCAATAATGCAGAGCCTGTAGCCATCGGTTTCTTCCTTCCTGAAAATGAGGCATGCCTTATCCGGCTTTTGTATGTTGATACCCTCTTCTGCCACCACTTCCATACTCTTGCCGTGTTGAAGCAGTTTCAAAAAAGTGTTTTTGCTTTCGCTTTTCACAAGCACCACGGCCTCCATTTCTTCTTCATCCACCATCAGGCCTTTCAGGTGCACTACGTATAACTCGCCTTCTTTAATGCGGGTATGCGTGCTTACCTGGTAAAGCAATTGTGCTAAATGCTTGCTTTCAGCTACAAAGCTTTCAGGCTCATTGAAAATGTGTTTGGCGTAAGTAAATACTTCGTTGAGGCCAAGACTGCTGTGGTGTGTGAAGTGAAACAATTCGTGCTCATTAAAATGTTGCAGCAGGTATTTAGCAAGCATCTGGTGCACCAGTTCATCATTCAGCGTAAGTGGGTTTTCGCTTAGCACTATTTTTTCGCCGCGGGACATATTGCCCACTTTGTGCACAATGGCATTCACTATTGAAACGTTTGCGGTGGCATTCATAGGGCGGCGAAGATAGCAGTGCGGGATGTTTGATGGATGAGGACAACCAGGTGTGAATAAATGAATCATTGATTTTTGCGTTTCATCCTCATTATCTTGCTGAAATGTTATTCAACCTGTTTTCTAAAAAGAGTCCGGCACCTGCATTTCGTGAAATGTTGTGGATGACTACCGCTGCCAAATGGAATGGTTTGCTGGAATTGATACAGCAACACCCGGATGCGGTAATTGCCGCATGGTTCCCAGATACGATTATTCATTTGAAAGATTTGCTGCAGCGCAATGGTATCAACAATCCTGTGCATGATGCACGGCGTATTCATTCAACCATCACCGAATCAAAAGCACTGCTGATAGCTGAGCATTATCCTTTGCGTACAAGGGAAGAAAACCTGTTGCAAATGAACGCATCTGAAGTGATTGTATTGAGTGCATTAGAGGAGCCGCTATTCCAGTATTTTGGGGGCAGCCATTTGCTGGAACTGATGCAGAAGATAGGTGCAAAAGAAGACGAAATAATTGAGCACGACATGGTGAAGAAAGCCATTGCCAATGCGCAGGAAAAACTTGCCAAAAAGGTGCTGGTAGAAAATACTGCGCATTCTGCTGAAGCCTGGTTTCAGAAAAATGTGCAAGGTTGATGAAGGGTTGGATTGTTGAAAGTCTGGTAAGTTAGAGGCAGGCGTTTCTATATTTTTTTAAATCAGCCCATTACCAATCTTCGGCAACAATCACAGATGGCTCAACCGTTTCAGGTTGAATATTCTGCACAGCGATCGGTTGTGCAAAAAAGTCCCTCCTGGGCGGGGGGACTTTTCATTGGGTTCAGGGCATTTTTTTTAATGTAGGGCTATCTTCAGCACCTGGCCGCCGCCTGCGGCCGGTGGTCCGAATCCCCAGTTGGACACATAGAGGTTACCATCGGGGCCCATGGTCATACCAGTGGGAAGGGACAAACCAGACGCAATGGTTGTTCTTGCACCTGATGGATCGATGCGGATTATTTTTCCATAACCCGGCGTTGGGAACATGGCGCCAACAGTCATTTCCAATACGTACATTCTGCTGTCTTCGTCTATCACCAGTCCAAGCACCGTGTTTAAATCGGTTGCCCATTCCTTAACCTGCCCGGAGGGATTAATTTTTAAAATTTTTGAAGCGCCGCTCTGAATAGGGAAGGGATTCAAATTTCCCACAAAGAAATTACCGCGATAAGCCATTGCTGTGGGAACAATGTGGCCTTGGCTAGCAGAAATATCGACTACTCGTGAAATATTTCCACTAGTGGTCACTTTAACCAACTCTCCATGATTGGGTTCGAGTGCGTACAGAACACCGTCAACATTTATCATGCTGTACCACGTGCCGTCTGGCTCAAAATCATCTTCTTCGGGCTGTGCCACAGGGTGTGCCTGTTGCCATTCGCTCAGGTTGGCAATCATATGCCAACTGCCATCACTGTTTACCTGAACAATGCCGTTGGGTACCGTGGGCACACCATGTGAGCATCCGGCGCCAGCCAGCAGTGCGTAAAGAGTGTTGCCAATAAACGCAACATCTGCCACGCCTTCCACGTCACCTCCAATCAATTCATTTGCATTGCTGGAAGGCAAACGGTCCGTTACTGTCGTCCTTACTCCCCAATTATTAACCCTTGAGATCCTTCCGCCTGTGGGGCTACCAGTGTAAGGGCCCACAGGGAATACCACCTGTTCGCAGCTGGTGCTCACATTGATTCCACCCAGGCCACCTTCTGCAACATAAAGATTGCCATCGGGACCGAACTTAAGGCCACGTGGATTTTGAAAGCCACTGGCAAATATCGTCACCGTACCGATACCTGCTACAGGTTTGGTTGGTGTGAGTTTTAGAGCGGCTGCTTTTTTTGAATAATCTAGTGTGGATTTGCTGGAATTGTTCGCTGTTTGTTGTTTGATTTCCTTATTGCAGGAATACGTGAGTGCCAGGAATACGCAAAGCATTGCGACTGGCAGGTTCAATTTTTTCATGACCGCCATTTTTAGTGTTAAAGAATGAAAGAAAAACCCTTTCACGAAAAGGGCTAGGTGAAATCTGAAAACAACGGGAAGTAAGCGAAGCGCTTTTTCAACTTTGTCTGATGAACTACCCCTGACAGTGCACTGACCTTCTTTAAACCAGTTTGACTTTACAATTTGTATAAGAGTACTTTAAATGTAAACAGTTAGTCCGGTAATTCAAAGTGTTTGGCTAAAATACCAAAAGGGCGAAGGTGAGAGATTTTTAAACATAGATAGCACGAACATGTTGTTGGGCTGATGTCCTTTAATGCCCCGTCGACATATTTTTTGAATGGGAAGCGAAACCTTTCACACTGTATTTCACCATCAGATAAGGATTAGCTATTTATTTGCCCGATAATTTCTCGACAAATAAATTGACTACTTCCTCATTGGTTCAGCAAACTCACTACTCCCTATTTGAAAACGTAGGTTTATTTGTCATCGCCTGTGTTGTTGAAGAGTTGACAAGAACCGGACCCAATATGTTTAGCAGTGAATACTTGTTTGAATTGCATGATGTCGATGCTTTCGGCAATTTGAAATGAAACCACTTTCACCTTAATGTTCATTGAGGTTGCGAGTTGCCAGGTTGTAAGATTGAAATGTGGAATGAGTTTTTTCAGCAAGGCATTATGCAACCAATGCTTGCTAACCTTCCGACTTACCAACCAAAAATTAAGCAACTACTGAATGGGTAGCAATAGCATGTTTTATGGCAGACACCATTTTTTCTCCTTTCTCCCTTATCTGTTCTTCGGTCCAGGCAAGGCTGATAGCAGTGGAGATACAACGGCTCATCACACCATCACTTGCAGGGAAACTGGATTCTGCAATTTTGGTCAAAGCTGCTTTTTGGTCAGCGCTGATATTATTGAGCGTAGCGGCATACTTGAGATGGTCCCATTTGCGGATGTAGTGCCAGTTGTTGTCGTACCAGTAAAAGTTGCCAGCAAGTATGCCCCTTTCCTTCATTTCAGCAATCACAGCTTTTGCCAGCGATTCGCCCGGCAAGAACCAACTTAGGAAGGCGGCATTGTCACCTGCAGGGTCCGGAATGATGCGGAACGAAATTTCGGGCACTTCCTCCAGGTAGCTGCGGAGCAGTTGGTTGTTGCGGCGTTGTATTTCCAGTATCTGGTCCAGCTTCCTGATTTGTGCGAGGCCCACTGCCGCATGCAGTTCGCTGATGCGGAAGTTGTAACCAATTAATGGATGCAGGTCGGCGCCTCGGTCAACTCCTTTGTGATCATGCCCATGGTCGGTGTAGCCATCGCATTTTTCGTAGATATCTTCATTGCTGGTCATCACTACGCCGCCTTCGCCACAGGTAATGGTTTTCACATAATCAAAACTGAATGTGCCTGCATGACCAATAGTTCCCAGGTATTGGCCTTTGTAAGATGCGCCAATGCTCTGGCAGGCATCTTCGAGCAAAAGCAGGTCGTTGGTTTTGCAAATAGTTTTCAGTTCACTCATCCATGCCATGCTTCCGCACATGTGCACTGGCATAATGCATTTGGTGCGTGGAGTAATAGCTGCTTTTACAACTTCTGGATCAAGCGTCAGGCTTTCATCCACATCCACTAATACGGGTATTGCCCCAACACTTAGTACTGCTTCGAAACTTGCAACAAAGGTAAAAGTGGGCATAATGACTTCATCTCCAGCGCCAATGCCCAATGCAGCCATGGCAGTAGTCAGCGCGGCAGTGCCGCTGCTGGTAAGTTGTGCGTGGGTGCTGCCGAATTTTTCGCAGATAGCGGCTTCCAGCTCTTTTGCCTTCCACATGCCTTTGCGGGGACCATCAAATCCGTAGCGCATCAACACACCGGTTTCCAATACGTCATTCAGTTCCTTGCGTTCTTCGGCGCCCCATAGTTCAAAGCCTGGCATAAGACTATTTTGTTGGTGAATGGATAATAATCATTTGTTGCATGCTGTAAGCTGTCTGCTGCTCGCCAATGCGATTCCAGCCGCTTGGCAAAAGTAGCCAACCTGCTTCGAAATCGGTTGTTAAGTGTAAGCAATCTCCCTTTTGGTTTTCAGCCGAATCATCCGGTTGGGAATCAGAATGAAAATGATTCAAATCGTTGTTGTGGAGATTGGGATGGCCGATATTTATAGCTGCGAAAAAGCAAGAATCATGGGAAAGATAGTGTTATACATTGCCACATCCATTGACGGACGAATTGCCGATGCACAGGGAGACGTAAATTACCTGGATGATTTTTCGAAACCGGGTTTGGATTATGGCTATTCCGATTTTATCAAAACCATCGGCACCGTTATCATGGGTTCATCCACCTACGGCAAACTGCTTTCGTTCAGTTATTGGTACGAAGGCATGGACCACGTGGTTTTCAGCAGTCGCGAACTGCATGTGCCTGAGGGTAGGCACATTAAGCAGGTAAGCGGCGACCCAACCGAACTTGTGCAGCAATTAGTACAGTATGAAAAAAACAGCTGGCTGATTGGGGGGGCTTCACTGCTATATGCATTTTTGGAAAGAGGATTGGTAGACGAAATGATCATAACAATTGTACCCAAATACCTGGGGAGCGGCACCAGCCTTTGGCAGGAAGGAAAAGCTGTTGAAGAAAACTGGAAGTTGCTTGCAGTGAATCATTGGGAAGATGGCGTTGTACAATTGCACTACTGCAAACCATAGCACATGCCATACAAGCAATGCTACTGCAACTGCTCAGCATTTCAGGCAATAAGAATTAAACTAATTAGTGCTGCCGGTAACTGCTCCCTTTATGGCAATCGGCTTTGCCGCCAGCCAACTCATTGCCGGCGTAGGAACCTGGGTTTTATAATAATTATTCTGCAGGCTGTCGTTCCAGCCATTGGGGTTGTTCACAAAACTCTTGCTGCTATAATAAACCTGACCTTGAATGTTGGCCATTTTGCGAGTGAGTTCAATCTGCCTTGGCAGCTGTGTTTTGTCACGCCATGCTGAATTACTGCCTGCACGGTATGGTGCAAGGCCAATATAGCAATGCCTGCCGTAGGTGTGTTGGTTCCACCAGTTTATCAGGGTTACATAGTCAGCCTTGGTGTGGCCTATTTCCCAATATAACTGAGGTGCTACATAGTCAATCCAGCCTTTGCGCAGCCACAGCAAAATGTCGGCATACAGGTCGTCGTAGTTGGTTTGTCCGGCCTCTGTTTCGCTACCATCGGGGTCCTGACTTTTGTTGCGCCAAACGCCAAACGGGCTAACGCCAAATTTCACCCAGGGCTTTTCTTCTTTGATGGCTTTTCCCATTTTGCAAATGACACTGTCTACATTGGCCCTGCGCCATTCATCTTTGGTCATGCCTTTGCCGTATTTCTGGTAGGCTGCCCAATCGGGAAATTCTTTGCCCGGAACGCGGTAGGGATAGAAATAATCATCAAAGTGAATACCATCCACATCATAGCGTTTCACAATGTCGCGAATGACGCTGGTCACAAAATCCTGAACTGCCGGTATACCAGGGTTGTAGTAGCGAGTTGTTTTTGATGCATCACCATAATCAACAAACCAATCGGGATGCAGGCGTGATGGGTGATTATTGGCTACACTGCTCCTTGAAGTATTAAACACAGCCCTGTAGGGGTTTATCCATGCGTGAAATTCCATTCCCCGCTTGTGGGTTTCTTCGATCATAAATTGCAGTGGATCATAGAAGGGGTTTGGCGCCACACCCTGCTTTCCAGTGAGGTATTCGCTCCAGGGTTCAAGATTGCTGGGATAAAATGCATCGGCCACCGGTCTTATTTGAACTACCACGGCATTCAGCCCATTCTTTTTGTGCATATCCAGCAGACTGGTGAATTCCAACTTCTGCATTTCCACCGGCAATCCTTTCTTGCTTGGCCAGTCAATGTTTTCAACAGTGGCAATCCACGCAGCCCTGAATTCGGGGCGCTGGGCAGCAGCAAAAACTGAAATCAGGCTTGTAAACGCCAGGAAGACAAAACGGGTCAACTTCATAGCACGAAAGTAGTGCAATTGAAAAAAGGCTCCGATGAGGGAGCCTTTGAGTTAACATTCTTCTGCAAAAATCAAAAAGCGGGCTTCAAAACTGAAACCTCTTCGCTTTCTTCTTTCCTGACTTTGTCAAGAAGCTTGTTCAAAGTGCGAACTTCTTCTACCGACAAGTTGCCGAGGATAGCATCCAATTTGTTTTCCTGGTTGTCGAGATCGGCAAGCAGTGAAAGACCTTTCTCTGAAATTACCACATCAACAAGCCGCTTGTCCGAAACACAAACCTCCTTTTGAACAAGTTCCTTGGCCACCAACCGGTCTACTATGCGGCTGGTATCACTCATTTTGTCCAGCATCCGTTCACGGATTTGCATGGTACTCAATGGTTTGCCTGAACTTCTGAGGATGCGCAGGATATTAAATTGCTGGCTGGTGAGGTTGTAAGAATCGAGTTGGGTTTTAAATTGTTCCATCACCCAGTTGTGGGTCAGGACCAGGTTGGTCATCGCTTTCTGATAATCATTCCTGAATTTCTGCTGACGCAAAGCGTAGTCAATGCCCATAAGTGCACTGTTTAAGGGTTAAAGGAGGTTTAGGAATAACGAAGTTATGAAAGCATTTGAAATAATACCAACAATCACGCAAAAAAACGTTCAAACTTTGTAAACAGAAGATGTTGAAAACTCTTGAAAATGAGGCTTTTACGCAAATCAGTTTCAAAACATCGGAAATGGTAATCAATTATTCAAGGCAGAAACCTTGTAACATCGTTGTTGGCGAAACAAAAGGGCAGCATTTTTCAAGCAAGATTTTGTGATTATTCTTCCCAAACTTTAAGCCCTTCACTGCAGTTTGCGCAAATGTCAATGTTCTTTCTACTAGCCATCAGTTCGGCCCTGAACTGGCGGTAATTGGAGTTTTGCCAAATTTCCCTGAATGACTGCATTTTAAGGTTTCCCAGACGGTGCATAGCATCCTTATCAAAACAACAAGGCACCACTAGCCCGTCCCAGGTTATCACATTGGCACTCCAAAGCCGCCAGCAATGGTTCAGAAGACCGCTTTTTATCTGCATTTTACCCTTCTTGTCGCGGCGGTAACGGCTGTACTTGTCAATGTTGGGTATGAGTTGGTTGGGATCGTTTTCATAGTCATATACCTGCGCAGTTTTGAAGCGAACCTGGTCAACGCCAACTTCGGAGGCCAGTTTTTTTACGTCCTCAATTTGATGCTCATTGGGCTTCACCACCAGGAACTGGAAGAAAACAAAGGGTTTGGTGCTTTTCAATTCCTTTTTCCATTTCACAATATTGCGGGCTCCTTCCAGCACTTTTTCCAAATTGCCGCCAACCCTGTATTGCTGGTACACGTCCTGGGAGGTGCCGTCTATAGAAATAATCAGCCTGTCGAGACCGGCCTCCACTGTTTTCCTTGCTTTTTCATCAGTGAGATAATGGGCGTTGGTACTGGTAGCAGTATAAATTCCTTTTTGGTGAGCATAACGTACCATCTCCAGGAAATCAGGATTCAGGAAGGGTTCACCCTGGAAGTAGAAAACGAGGTAGAGCAATTCCTTGTGAATGTCATCGATGGTTTGCCTGAAGAAATCCTGCTGCAACATTCCGGTGGGTCGAGTAAACTGGCGAAGCCCGCTTGGGCATTCGGGGCAGCGCAGGTTGCAGCTGGTGGTAGGCTCAAATGAAATAGAAACCGGCAATCCCCACTGTATGGGTCTGTCCGCGATTTTACTTAGTTGATAACTGCTCCACACTTTGGCAGCGTTCCACAGCCTTTTTACTGTTAGTTTAGAGGCCAGGTTGAGTGTATCGTGCAGGTTGAAATACATGTGGCTGCAAATTAAGGGCAGAATGTAGCCGGTTGGAATGCAATTGTCTTTCCTTTCCTTTTTCGAAAGCAACAGGGGCTTTGCTTTTTCACCCAACTAACTTTTGAAATGGGCTTATGCTTTTGAAGATTGCAGGCAATAATTTTGCTTTTCACCTTCCGATGCTTTTCTAATCCATGCCCTCAAAAACCAACAGGATTTTTTTTAGGTTCTCGCTGGTCATCCTGATTTTTATTAGTGGGATAATAGTGTTCTATTTCTGGAACCAATTCAATATCATCAGGCATCACAGGCAGGATGCTGCATCCGATTTTGAGGACACATACACGCACTACAGCGGCTTTGGCATTTGGATTCCCGACGATTATGAAGTGCATGGCATTGATGTAAGCCGCTACCAGTATCGGATTAACTGGAAACTGGTGAAGCAAATGACGGATGGCGGTTTACACTTGTCGTTTGCTTTCATAAAGGCTACGGAAGGCACGGACTTGAAAGATGACCAGTTTGAAAGAAATTGGCGCAAGGCGAAGGAGAACCAGATCATCCGCGGGGCATACCATTTTTTCAACCAAAATGCCGGTGGGCACGAACAGGCTTTGTTTTTTATACGGAATGTTGAATTGCTTCCAGGCGATCTGCCTCCAGTTTTGGATATTGAAAAGTATTCAGGTACCGAGCAGGTATCGTTCCTGAATGAGGTAGCCGTGTGGCTCAGGGTAGTGGAAGACCATTACAAGGTTCGACCGATTATATACAGCAATGCCGGCTTCTACAACCAATTTCTTGCCCAGCGATTCAGTGATTACCCGCTTTGGGTAGCCCATTACCAAAACAAAATACAACCGGCAGTTAGTGGGCATTGGCACTTTTGGCAACACAATGAGGGTGGCCGGGTGAATGGCATAAAAGCAAGGGTTGATTTCAATGTGTTCAACGGCAGTCCAGCTGAATTCAACCAATTGCTTTTGAAATAAGTTCCTCGAAGCCCAACCTGCTGTTAGTGATCCATAAAAACTATACAATTGCTGATGTAAATCAATTTATAGCTCAGTCATTGTTGTTACTTTGTAGCAATAACGCTTGCTATGGTACCCAAGGTGCTATTCACACTTCTTATCCTTTGCCCGGTAGTTTCATCCTTTGCCCAGTTGCATACAGGGACTTCTGCATCAGTTTTTACCGAATCGGCCTTTTTACCTGAATTCATGGCAGATGCCGGCAAGGCTACAAACAACCAGCCCCAAAATGTAACCAATGTTGCAGTGAAAAAATTGGTGCCACCATCGTTGGCTAAGCAAATAGTCAAATGGCAATCTTCCGAAACAAAACGGGGAGAATTGAAAGGATGGTATTCCAATGGCCAGTTAGCATTAGTTGCATCATTTCACAAAGCTGAATTTCTCGGAGTTTGGGTTAGTTACCACGACAATGGAACCAAACGCGACGAGGGACAATTTGAAAGGGGATACCCGACAGGCGAATGGAAATCGTGGTACAGGTCGGGTGTATTAAGAAGTGTCAGGCATTTCAGCGCCTCAAAACTCATGTCGGTGGAGATATGGCAGAGTACACGTAATCCAAAACTTTCATTTTCCAAACTTGCCACCGCTGCATTGGTTAATCCAAGGCTTTTTACAAAAGCCATTTCTGCAGGTAATGCATTTTCTGGTTTAGGGTCGCCAGATGAAACCTACGAACCACCATTTGTAAAATGCCTGCTCCACGGATTCTATGCTGACTATTTTGCAAATGGCATGATGAAGGAAAATGGATACTACCAGGATGGATTGAAAGATGGCCTTTGTACAAAATGGAGTTACAAGGGCGAGGTGCTTTCCACCGCATATTACTTCAATGGCCTGCTGCATGGAGGATGCGAATCGTTTAGTCTTGATGGCCGAATCAACCGCCTTTCAGAATACCACAAAGGAAAACTGATGTTTTCAAAAGACTATTCATATTAGCATGTGAGTGATTGTGCGCCGGTGATAGACTGCTTTGTTCTATACAATTTTCATGAAATTGAATGTTTTCCCTAAAGATCTTGCGAGTAGATTTAAACCAAACCCGATAGTTGAATCAGCCTTACATTTGCTACCACAAAATTGCCTGATGAAAAACACTCCGTTTACACAGAAACATATTGCACTCGGCGCAAAAATGGCCGAGTTTGCCGGTTACAACATGCCCATCAGTTACAGTGGCATCAACGATGAACATGCCGCTGTTCGTACCAACGCAGGGATATTTGACGTAAGTCACATGGGTGAATTTATGCTCAAAGGTCCTAATGCGCTTGACCTCATTCAGCGGGTAACTACCAACGATGCTTCAAAGCTCACGCCGGGAAAAGCTCAATACAGCTGCCTGCCCAATGAAACAGGTGGCATTGTTGATGATTTGCTGGTTTATTGCATTGAAGAAGACAATGTGTACATGCTGGTGGTGAATGCCAGCAATATTGAAAAGGATTGGAACTGGATAAGCCGCTTCAATACCAAAGGTGTTGAAATGCACAACATCAGTGAGAAAACCTGCCTGCTGGCAGTGCAGGGGCCCAATGCCTGTAAAATATTGCAGCCGCTTGCCGATATGGATATTATGAATCTCAAGTATTACACTTTTACCAAAGGAGTATTTGCCGGAGTAGACAATGTGATTGTAAGTGCCACTGGCTATACGGGTAGCGGCGGCGTTGAAATATATTTTGAGGACAAAGACGGCAATGCCGATAAAATCTGGGATGCCATTTTCGAAATCGGGGGTCCCCAGGGATTGAAACCCATTGGCCTTGGAGCCAGGGATACATTGCGCCTTGAAATGGGCTATTGCTTATATGGCAACGACATTGATGACACCACCAGTCCGCTAGAAGGTGGCCTTGGCTGGATTACCAAATTCACCAAGGATTTTACCAACCGTGCTTACCTGGAAAAACAAAAGGTGGAAGGCGTTTCAAAAAAACTGGTGGGCATTGAAATGGTAGATAAAGGCATTCCGCGCCATGGTTATGAAATCAAAGATGCAGCAGGTAGTCTGATTGGTGTAGTTACGAGTGGTACGCAAGCCCCCTCGCTGGGAAAAGCCATAGCCATGGGCTATGTTGCCACTGCCTTTGCAACAATTGATACAGAAGTTTTTATTGACATTCGTGGCCGTTTGCTGAAGGCAAGGGCAGTGAAAATGCCATTTGCCTGACCGCATTTCAATGTTAGCACGATAATTGCTCCATTGCTCCCAAAGAAAAAAAGCGGGCAATGCATTTGAATTTTACCAAGGTCAGGCATTTCAGCCGGTTGCTCAGGGCCGGCAATCAAACCAGAGAATTCAATTTTAAAAAGCTGACTTCAGAATCGGCTTCTGAAGTTTTTCATGTAGATGTTGCAGATGAGCGGGGTGACCGCATTGTTTTCCGACTCCGGCAAACGGAAAAAGGCTGGGATCCACAACCTGCTTCATTGCCAAAATGGGTAGAAGAAGCGTTGCCGCAGTTGTGCGAAATCATTGTAACAGCAGAAACCGAATAGGCCTTGTTGAACGTACGGCAATATGTGCATTCAGACTTTGAGTGTATATCAGTTTTGTAAATGGAAACATTTACACCCTTTTTACCACCAGCACCCAGTCGCCTTCCAGTAGCAGGTAGCCATATTCGTAGCAAAAGCTATACACATTGCCTTTCTTGTTGGTGTACTGGTGAGTGTGATAATCGAAATTGAAGCCTGCATCAGCAAGTTTTTTACGGGGACATTTCCCCATTTCTTCGCCGGCAGCAATTTGTTGTTCCAGCAGCCGGCGATTAGCCCTCAAAATGCCATTTATTTTTTTTACAAATGCGCCATCTTCAGCCTTCAACTGGTTGTTGTAGACAGTGCGACAGTAATCATCGCAAAACTTTTTGTCGATGCGGCCCTTCAGCGGTTTGCCGCAAGTGATGCATGCCCGGGATGTGTGCTCCATGCAAGAAAGTTAGAAAAAATTATCCGTGTATACACGATTATACACGTGTAGTTCCGTAAGTAAGCGGGTAATATCCGAATCGGGCTATGGGGCTACAACAACTTTGTACCAGCAAGCCGAGAAAGGCAAAACAAATATTAGTTCACACAAAAAATCAAAGGTCATGAACGCACTGAAAAACAAGGTTCAACTGATTGGCAACCTGGGAAACGATCCGGAAGTAAAAGCAATTGAAAATGGAAACAAACTTGCCCGCATAAGGCTTGCCACAAATGAAACCTACCAAAACGCCAAAGGCGAAAAAGTAACCGAAACCCAATGGCATACTGTGGTTGCATGGGGCAAAACCGCTGAAATAGTAGAGAAATACCTTGCCAAAGGCACCGAAGTGCTTATCGAAGGAAAATTGGTGAGCCGCTCCTACACCGACAAGGATGGTCAAAAAAAGTTTATAACAGAAGTAGTCGCCAACGAATTGATGGTTCTTTCACGGAAGACCGCAACTGCTTAACCCTTACCCTGAACAAACCACCAGCGCTGCGGCTTAATACCGTAGCGCTTTTTTGTGTGCGCATTTGGATGCCGGTATCTTTGCCCACCTATGACGCAACCAAAACCAACTTTGTTCACCTGCTTATCGCCATCGCTGCTGCATCTGTACGATGTGAAGGATGCCATTGTTGTGGTAATTGATGTATTCAGAGCAACCAGCACAATTGCGGCAGCATTGCATAATGGCGCAGAAAAAGTAATACCTGTCGACAGTGTGCCGGGTGCCATTGAACTTGGCAACGAACTTGGCGCCATCACAGCCGGCGAACGTGACGGAAAAATAGCTCCCGGCCTTGAGCATGGGAATTCACCTTTGGAATATACCCGCGAGTTTGTTGGTGGCCGCACCCTGGTGCTCACCACTACCAACGGTACCCGCTTGCTGCACATGGCATTGCGCAATGGGGCAACCGAAGTGGTTACCGGCTCATTCCCCAACCTGAGTGCAGTGTGCAATCATTTGGTGCAGCAGGGCAACAATGTAATCCTTGCATGCTCCGCCTGGAAAGACAGGGTGAATATGGAAGACACCTTGTTTGCCGGAGCAGTGGTAGCTCAAATCCGCGACCACTTCCAGGTGTTTTGCGATGCCAGCCTTGCCGCTGAAACCTTGTACAAATTTGCAAAGGTAGACACCTGGAATTTTGTAAAGAAAACCACCCACTACCATCGGCTTACCGCCTATGGGCTTGAAAAAGACATGGAATGGTGCATCAGTATTGATGTGGCCAATGTACTTCCTGTTTATAAGGAAGGTGCGTTGATAGTTCACCCTTGATTTATCGTTTCAAAAACAGCTTGCGCTGATTACTTCCATCACCATAGAAGATTTTCTGGAAAAGCCTTTAACTGTGCTATTAATTGATGTGCGCAGCCCGGCAGAATTTGCACATGCGCATCTGCCCGGATCAAAATCGCTACCACTGTTTTCTGATGAAGAAAGAAAAGTAGTTGGTACCGCTTATAAGCAAGAGAGTCGCCAAAGGGCCATAAAACTTGGCCTTGAATACTTTGGGCCGAAAATGGTGCCCATGATAGACCAGGTTGAAAAATGGCTGAATGAATTGCACCAGGGTGCGGAGCACAAACGGGAAGTAGTGCTGTATTGCTGGCGCGGCGGCATGCGCAGTGCCGGGGTAGGTTGGTTGCTCGATTTGTATGGTTTCAAAGTGTCTACCATAAAGGGAGGCTATAAATCATACAGGCGCTGGAGTATAGCACAGTTTAGCAAATCCTACCCCTTCAGCATTGTTGGAGGCTACACCGGCAGCGGAAAAACTGCATTGTTGCAGCAACTGATGCAGAAGGGCGAGGCA
>JBBIOQ010000031.1:0-37502 GCA_037443285.1 Sphingobacteriales bacterium
TCATCTGTTGAGGCGAAATCCAATAGTGATGCCTTGTTGCTGCATGTTTGCGTTGGCAATACTCACAGGTGGTGCCGTGGGCCTAAGATATACCAGCCCTTCGTTTTTCATTTTATTTGCCTTGCTGTTTTTAACAATGCCACATATCAGGGCAACAGTACCTCCGGCAAAAAGTATGCCCCCGGCTGCCATCAGCCCTTCGCCTTCGTGGTTGGATTCAGGCGCCGGTTCTTCTCCCCAATTAATGGTAACCAATGAAGATTGGTTAAAGCCAACAACTATCATCGTTATTCCGGCGGCCATGCCCGCACCTCCTGCAATCATCAATGTTTGTGCGGTTTTCTTTTCTTTGGAATAAACATCCTGTTTTGTTCTTGTTGGAAGCGTGTCTTGACCTGAAGTGTTAGATACTGAAAAAAGCCAACACGCACTTAACAATATAGCTAGCCTTTTCATACAACCTCTATTTGTATTAAGTTACGAAAAAAGGCTGCTTCAATCCTGACAAAAGGCATAGCGTAATCGAAGCATTTTTCAAAAGTGTGAGTCTTTGAATAACCGCAATTGCACCAGGTCTGCAATGCTCTATTTTCCAGTGTTTTTCTTGGTGCTCCTTGTGCCTTCTTTGCGGCTTTGTGGTCAATAATGACCTTGCAAACAGGTTGTAGAAAATACAGGCGATTTGAAATGAAAATCAGCTCTGAAGTATCTCCAAAAAAATCAGGGCTGATTGTTTCAGCCTGAAAAATGTCCCGAACCGCGTTTAATGAATGCTATTTTCTTTTGCCGATAGGGAAGTATGCGGAAATGCCGGCCTGTGGAATTTGAGCCATGCCAATTTGCACAGGAGGCACGGAGTTGCTGAAGGTGACTCCTTTTGGTTTCATTTTGTTTGCTTTTCCATTGGTGATGAGCCCGGCAATCAACGCACCTGTTCCACCTACAAACAGCACAGCGCCAATGGTGGCATTTGTGTTGGCCGATTCGGTGTATTGCGGTTCATTCAGCGTCATTACATACACAACATCTGCTGTTGTCTGTGCCGTTGCCACCATCAAAAGAATTGTTCCTGCTCCCATGGCCACAGAGCCGCCAATAATCAGGCCTTTGGCTGTTTTCTTTTTTGCATGGTAAATATCTTCTGGTGATTTTGTGGTGGCCAAGCTGTCCTGCGCTATTGAGCAAATGGAAGAAGCGAGCAGGCAAACGGCAACGCAAAAGCAGTTGCGCATTTTCATATATAATGTCGTTTCCTTAAAGCTACGAAGTAAGTTGGCGAAATGCCTCTACCATGATATCAACCCCGCCCCGATACCCTGCGAAATCATGAGGCATGGGCGAAAGCAACGAAGAAAATGTGGGGTTTAGGTTTGTAGGGGCCAAAGCTGGAATTCCCATTAATATTCCCATTGTGTCCACACCACACAAAACCTGTGTTTCCTTAACCTTTTATTCATGCAAAGCCGCTTTATTTGCCACCTATTACAAAATTGGAGAACTGCTTATGTCAACACTTTTACGCTTCACTATTTTGTGCATGGTGTCAACCATTTTTAATGTTGGTTACGCACAGCTAAGCCTTTCCACATCGCCCTATCAGCAGGATTTTAATGCTATTTCCGGTGGTTTGCCCACTGGCTGGGATGTGCGTACAGGCGCCACTGCCAGCAGTTTGGGTACAGCAGGCACCTACGTAGCTACTGCTACCGCATGGAACAGTACTACCGGAAACTTTCGCAATGCGGCCAGTGCCACAGGGTTGACAAGCTCCAGCTTAACCACCGACCAGGCAGCATCTACCAACCGGGCATTGGCCATCAGGCAAACAGGATCATTTGGAGACCCCGGTGGTGCTTTCAACCTGCAGATTCAAAACACAACCGGTAAAACCGGCTTCAAACTCACTTTCCTTTTGCAGTCGCTTGATGTAAGCTCGCCCCGAAGTGTAAACTGGACGGTGCAGTTTGGCACAGGTGCAGCTCCCACTTCCTTCACTACAGCCTCAAGCATTACCGGCACCGTTTCTACGGGTGGCAGCACTTTCACAAGCACCACTATCACGGCCGATTTTGGCAGCCAGTTGGACAATATCAGCAATACCGTATGGATTAGAATTTTGCCTGCTGGTGCCAGCACTGGCAGTGGCAACAGGCCTACCACTGGCATTGACGACATCAACCTTTCCTGGTCCTCAGGCGCAACACCAACTATTTCGGTAAATCCGGCAAGCCTTGCTTTTGGGCTGGTGAACATTGGCAGCACCGGTGCCAGCCAGTACACGGTCAGCGCCAGCAACCTTGGTGATAACCTGAATGTATCTGTAACAGCACCTTTTGCCATTTCATCCGACAATTCAACTTTTGGTGCTTCGCTTAGTTACACGCCTGCACAAATGGCATCTAATCAAACAGTGTATGTTCATTTTACTCCCACTGGCGCAGGTGCACAAAGCCTGAGCATTCTTCATTCAAGCACAGGGGCAGCTGACCGAAACCTGGCCCTTACCGGCGAAGGGCTCGACCCTATGGCGCCTGCCTTCAATTTCAATACCTGTACGCTTGCCGGCGAACCGGGCAGTGGTTTTATTCAATACAGTGTTACCGGTGCACAACTGTGGAACTGCACCAGTTTTGGGCGAAACACCACCAATGGCGTGCAAATGAATGGCTACAGTGGCGGCAATGTGGATAATGAAGACTGGCTTATATCTCCGGCCCTTAACCTGTCGACAGGATTCAATATTCCAGTGCTTCGGTTCTGGAGTAGAACCGAGTTCAGCGGCCCTGCCATCCAGGTGCTGGCCAGCACCAATTATAGCGGCATCGGCAACCCAAATGCTGCCACCTGGTCAGTGCTACCCGTAAACCTGCCCGGCCAGGCTACCAACAGCTGGACGCTGAGCGACAACATTGACCTAAGTGCGTTCAAAACCGGCAATGTGTACATCGCATTTAAATATACTTCCTCAGTTGCCAATGGCGCTGCCCGCTGGACGCTGGATGATGTGAGCATTGCCAACATGTCTCAATTGCTGAGTCTTACGCCTTCCACGCTCACTTTTGGAGAGCAAAGTGTGGGCACTAACAGCCCGGCACAAACAGTGCAGGTTTTGGCAAAAAGCCTGGGCGATCTTACGCTGAGTGTTGCTAATGGATGGCAACTCTCCACCGACAATACCACTTTCACAAACAGTATTTCCATTCCTTCCGCCACCGCTGCTACGGGCACTTCCATTTATGCCCGCTATAGTCCGGTAGCAAAAGCCCTGCGAGATACCGGCAGGATAAGAATGCAGGCTACCGCCATTGACAGCACCGTGGTGTGGATGTTCGGTTCTTCGTATCCTCATTCAGAAACACTGGATATTGCCTGCTGGAATATGATGTTTTTTGGCAGCAACAGCAACAACAACGCTACACAGCCTTTCAAAGAACAGCAGAAGCAGAATGCCAAAACAGTCATCACGCATTTGAATGCCGACCTGCTGGGTGTGGAAGAGGTGAGCAGCGATTCGCTGATGAATGTGCTTGTCAGCGAAATGCCGGGGTATAATGTGGTGTTGTCTCCCCGTTGGTCTTATTCATTCGACCCGCCGGACCCCAATTTCCCACCACAGAAAACAGGTTTCATATATAACAGCAATACGCTGATCCTGGTTAGTACACGCCCTATGTTCGAAGCTATTTATGATGCGGCAAGAGGTGGTGCCAATACTTTGCCCGGTTATCCTACCGCAAGCGGCGGTTCCAGTTTCTGGGCAAGCGGACGCCTGCCATTCATGGCCACATTTACCACCAATATCAACGGGGTCAATAAAACCATCAGGGCAGTGGTGATTCATGGAAAATCAGGCGGCAGCAATGTTGAGGATTACAACCGCCGTGTATACGATGCCCAGGTACTGAAAGACAGCCTTGATGCTTATTACTCAGGCGACAACGTGATTATTGTGGGCGATTACAACGACGATGTTATTACCTCCATTTTCAATTCGCAGGTGTCACCTTATAAAATTTTCATCAATGATGCGGGCAATTACAGCGGTCTTACTGCCGGCTTCACTACTGCCGGAAAAGTGAGCTTTGTAGGAAGCAGCGCCAGCATGATAGACCACCACGTTGCCAGCAACGAGCTGAACGCCCTATACCTGGCCACTAGCGCCGATGTGGAAGATGCCCGCAACTACGTGACCAACTATACCAGCACCACCAGCGACCACTTACCTGTTTATAGCCGATATGCATTGGAGCAGGTGCTTCCGGCAGTCATGTTGCCTTTGCAGGGTTGGTTGCAGGGAGCGACTGCTACCCTCAGTTGGGAAACATTGACCGAAACGAATACAAGTCATTTTGAAATTGAACGGTCTGCCGATGGCCGCAGTTTTGAAAAGGTGGGTACAGTGGCTTCGAATGGCGGCAGCCAGGTTCGCCAAAACTATAGCTGGAAGCAGGAAGGTCTGCAGGCCGGCACTTATTATTACCGTTTACGACAGGTAGATAAAGACGGCAAATACCTGCTCAGCCGTGTAGTAACGCTTCGTTTGAATACGCTGGGAGTGGTAACCATTTACCCCAATCCTGTGGCCAACAACATCAGCATTTCCCTGCCTGCCGGTATGAACCAGGCGCATTGGAAACTTAGTACTACCGATGGTCGTGTAATGGCCTCAGGAAATGGTAGTGCAGAAAATATGGTGCGTAGTTTGCAGGCAAAAGTGCCCGCTTTACATAGCGGATGGTACCTGCTTCAGGTAAACCAGCAAACCATAAAGCTGGTAAAAGAATAACGGTTTTCCTTTTAGGTTAGTAAATAGTGCTCCGCTTCGCCTGGGGAAATTGAACCTTCCTTCCGGCGGAGCGGTTTTGTTTGGCACAAACCATCTCAGTTATTGAAAATTTGGCAGTCATTCTTGCTGCGGCACCGTATTTGAGTAGTTGGTTTTGTCATTTTCAAATTGTCACATTTTCAAATTTTCAAATACTATGGCTACCGGAAACATCAGAGTGAGTTCGGAAAACATTTTTCCCATCATCAAAAAATTCCTTTACAGTGACCACGAAATTTTTGTGCGTGAACTGGTGAGCAATGCGGTGGATGCCACCCGCAAGCTGAAGACACTCGCCAGTGTAGGCGAATTCAGCGGCGAACTGGGCGAACCCAAAATTGAAGTAGTGCTGAATGCCAAGAAGAAAACCATCAGCATTATTGACCAGGGCATTGGTATGACAGCCGAAGAGGTGGATAAGTACCTGAACCAGGTGGCTTTCAGCAGCGCCGAAGAGTTTTTGGAAAAATACAAGGGGCAGAATGAAGCCAACATCATCGGTCATTTTGGCCTGGGTTTCTACAGTTCATTCATGGTGTCCAGCCAGGTGGAAGTATTTTCAAAAAGCTGGAAAAACGATGCGCCTGCTGTTCGTTGGGAGTGCGACGGAAGTCCTGAATACACACTGGAAGAAACAACAGAACGCACAGAACGCGGTACCGAAATTCGCTTGCATATTGACAAGGACAGCGAAGAGTTTCTGGATGAATTTCGCTTGAAAGGCATCCTCGAAAAATTCTGCAAATTCCTTCCTGTACCCATCTTCTTTCGCGATGCAAATGCAAAGCCGGAAAAGAAAAAGAAAGATGAACCTAAGGCTGAGGGAGAAGCAGAAGAAGCAGAAGTGGTTGAGGAAATAAAGGCCATCAACAACACCAATCCTGCATGGATTCGCAAACCCAGCGAACTTACCAAGGAGGATTACGAAAATTTCTACAAGGAACTCTACGGGCCCTTCAGCGAAACACCTTTGTTCTGGATTCACCTCAATGTGGATTACCCATTCAACCTCACCGGTGTTTTGTATTTCCCCAAAATCAAACAGAGCTACGAAATCCAGAAGGACAAGATTCAACTGTACAGCAACCAGGTGTTTGTTACCGATGAAGTGAAGGACATTGTGCCTGAGTTTCTGATGCTGCTGCATGGAGTGATTGACAGTCCCGATATTCCGCTGAATGTGAGCCGCAGTTACCTGCAAGGCGATCCGAATGTGAAAAAAATAAACGCTCACATCACTAAGAAAGTAGCCGACAAACTGGATGAAATTTTCCGCAACGACCGCGCCGATTTTGAAAGCAAGTGGGAGAGCCTGGGACTGTTTGTGAAATACGGTATGATGACCGATGAAAAGTTTTTCGAAAAGGCGAAAAATTTCCTGGTGATGCAGGACACCAACAGTGGCAACTTCATGACCATTGATGAATACAAGAAGGCCGTAGAGAATTTGCAGGTAAACAAAGACAAGAAGACTATTGTGCTGTACACTACCGATGAAGTGCAGCAGGATGCTTATGTAAAAGCTGCCCGCAGCAAGGGGTACTACGTTGTGAAGCTTAACGACCTGATTGATCCAAGCTGGATGGGACAGATGGAAATGAAGATCAGCGATGTTCAGTTTGTGCGAGTAGACAGCGACATTGCTGACAACCTGATTGATAAGGACGAGAAGAATGAAAGTGTACTTACACTGGAGCAGGCTAATTCATTGGTAGACTGGTTTAAATCGAAGATTACCAATGCAACTGCGGTAGTGGAAGTGAAAGGTCTTAGTCCTGACACTGCGCCTGTAGTAGCTACACGCCCTGAATGGAGCCGCCGCATGAAAGACATGGCCGCATTGGGTGGCGGTGGTGGCATGATGAGCTTTTATGCCAGTATGCCCGATGAAGTAAACTTTACGCTCAATGGTAACCATCCCATATTTCAGCAGATACTTGATGAAGGCGATGAAGCAAAGAAGGAAAAGATCACAAGGAATCTCATTGACCTTGCATTGCTCAGCCAGGGTATGTTGAAGGGCGGCGAATTGACTGAATTCATTGGCCGCAGCGTTGAATTGATGGAAGGCAAGAGGAGCATTATTGTTGCCGAATGATAAGGATGTAATTAACATTTCAACGAGGTCGGATGCGATGGTTTCCGACCTCGTTTTATTTTGGCTGAAATTCAAAAATGCTGCCTTCGAGGTATTTCAGTTTCTTAAAATGGAATACTTCTTTGAAACCAGCATCAAGCCATAATTCCTTGCAGACAGGATTGGCATAAAGCACTTTCATTACACGTGGATTGCGGGTAAGGCTTTCCATAACATGATGCACAAAGTGTTTCATGATTACATGATCGAAAGGGTTGAAAAGAAAGATGACTCCGGTGTCATCGGGTACAAAATAATTTTCAGCGTGTGCACATTCCAGGTCAATGACCAGGTCAGTATGTTTCGTTTGTAGTTGACTGGAAAGCAGGGCTGCATCTGCACACAGATCAGGAGAAAAATCGAAGCCGTAGATATGGCGAAACCCTTGTGCGGCGGCCATTGCCAGCACCCTTCCTTTTCCACAGCCCACATCCAGCAATCCAAGCTGTTTGTCTGAAAAAGTGAGTTGCCCAAACAGATTTTCGGCTGTGTAGAAATTGACTGGCTGGTAAATACTTACATGCTCGAGTTCGTCTTCGGACAAGTGGGATGGCAGGTAATCGACACCCGTGGTCCTGATGCCATATTTTTTTTCTCCGGTTATTTCGTGCCTGGTGATAAAGAGTGCAAGCCGCAAATTCCAATTCCATGCGAGGAATAAGAAATAGCGCAGGTAATGAAGCCAGTACATGGTTGGGTTAATTTACTTCGTACTGTTCTGCTGCCTTAAGATCTATCACCCGCAACTGAATCTTTTTGACTCCCTGCCACTCGTTGATATCGAGCGTAAAAACAATGTCAAGTGGCACATTGGGTTTCAGCAGGTGAAATTTTTCTGCAAGACCAAATCCTATGCCATCCATTATCACTGAGCCCTGCTTCAACTGAAATTTTATATGATTCACTTTCACAATGCGTGATGCTCCTGTTTCATATACATTTTTAGCAATAAAAACAGGGCGCATATTGTCAGGGCCAAATGGTTCCATCTGGCAAATGATGTCGTAGAATTTTTGGGAAATGTCTTTGAATTCAATGAGTGAGTCTATGAGGATTTCGGGCGTAAGCATTGTATCGGCAATGGTGGTTGAAACCACTTCCTCAAACCTTTGCTGGAAAGCCTCAACATTATCAGGGCTCATGGTAAGGCCTGCTGCATAAAAGTGTCCGCCGTAGTTGTCGAGCAAGTCTCTGCATTGGTGTATGGCCTCGTAAATATTGAAGCCAATGACGCTGCGTGCAGAGCCCGAAACTTTTTCGCCACTATTGGTTAAAATAATGGTTGGCCTGTAGAACCGGTCAATTAATCTTGATGCTACAATGCCTACAACCCCTTTGTGCCAATGGCCCTGGTACAATACAGTGGTTTTGCGGAAAGCGGAATCCAGGTCATTCTCAATGAGTGAAAGCGCTTCTTCTGTAATCGTGCTGTCGGCTTCGCGGCGGTCGCTATTATCACTGTGTAGCTGCTTTGCAATATCAACTGCTTTGTCAAAGTCTGTTTCAAGAAAGAGTTCGACAGCCTTACGTGCATCATCCATGCGGCCGGCAGCGTTTACGCGGGGTGCAATGGCAAATACAAGGTTATTTACATGCACAGTCTCTTTCAATTCTGCCAGTTGCATAAGCGCCTTGATACCTGTTGAAGGGTTGTCATTCACTTTTTTCAAACCAAAATAGGTGAGGACCCTGTTTTCACCGGTCATTGGCACAATGTCGGCAGCAATAGCTGTGGCAACAAGGTCGAGGTAGCGTGTCCAAAAGCTGTCGTCAAGGCTGAGCCGTTGGCAAAGAGCCTGAATTAGTTTAAGCCCGACTCCGCATCCGCACAACTCCTTATAGGGATATTGGCAATCGGCCTGTTTGGCATTCAGGATGGCAACTGCTGCGGGCAACGTTTCATCGGGCATGTGATGGTCACATATGATGAAATCAATGCCAGCTTCTTTTGCGTATTTCACCAGGTCTACCGACTTAATGCCGCAATCAAGAGAAACAATTAGTGTAACACCATTTTTGATGGCGTGATCAATGCCTGCCTGGCTAACCCCATAACCTTCGCGGTAGCGGTGGGGAATGTAAAATTCAACAAGGCTGTGTTGCTCATGCAAAAAACTGTACATGCAGGCCACCGATGTAGTGCCATCCACATCATAGTCGCCAAATACAAGAACCTTTTCATTTTGAGCAAATGCAAGAAGAATGCGTTGTGCAGCCTTCTCCATATCTTTCATTAGCCATGGGTCATGCAGATCGGACAAGGAAGGGCGGAAATATTTTCGGGCCTTTTCAAAAGTGTCGGCTCCGCGCTGCACCAGGATATTGCACAAAACACCACTGATGTTAAGCGCCTGTCGTAGTTCCCTGGTGCTTTCATCATCAACTGGCAGCAGTTTCCATCTTTTTTCCATTGGCCAAATGTAATCGGGTAAATATGGGCGTTAAGCCTGTCAATATTTTCTATCTGTTGTAAAACTAACCAGTTCAAGTAATGCGTTCTTCACCTCAGAATCCTCAAAATGGTTAAGTAGGTTCACTGCATTTTCCCGGTATTCCAACATCTTCTTTTCAGCATAATCAATTCCGCCCAACTCGGAAACCTGCCTTACAAGCCATTTCACCCTTTCCGAACTTCTGTTTTCATTTTTAATGGTGAATATCATTTTGTGACGCAGGCCTGTGTTTGCCCGATTGATGGCATATATGAGTGGCAGGGTCAATTTTTTTTCCTTGATGTCATTTCCAGTAGGTTTTCCCACATTGGCCGAACCATAGTCAAATAAATCGTCCTTGATTTGGAAGGCCATGCCAACATTTTCACCAAACTGCCTCATTTTTTCTGTCTTATCCTTGTCGAGGGAGGTGCTCCAGGCGCCGGCTGCACATGCAGATGCCAGCAGTGAAGCCGTCTTATTACGAATGATTTCCAGGTAAACATCTTCCTTCAGGTTGAGTTTTCGCGATTTTTCGATTTGAAGTAGTTCGCCCTCACTCATTTTTCGAACAGCATCAGACAAAATGGCTAATATCTCATGGTCATTGTTGTCAAGGGAGAGTAAGAGGCCTTTACTCAACAGGTAGTCGCCCACCAAAACAGCCACTTTGTTTTTCCAAAGCGCATTAATGGAGAAGAATCCCCTGCGTTCAAAACTCTCGTCCACCACATCATCGTGCACCAGGGTAGCCGTATGGAGCAATTCAACCAGTGATGCCGCCCTGTAGGACCTTTCGGTAATCGGGCCAAAGAGCTTGGCTGACAGCAGCACAAACCTGGGTCTGAGTTGTTTTCCTTTTCGGTTAATTATATAATGCGTTATTCGGTCAAGCAGGGGGGCGTTGCTCTTAACCGCCAACTTGAATTTGGCCTCAAATGCTAATAACTCTGCGCCTATGATTGTTGATGAAACTGCCACTTTATTGGATTCAGGGCAAAATAAGAGATATTTGCCTTCTTCAATGGAAAATGAAGGGCATGTGTCTCCTGAAAATAATCAATATCTCGGTGAAATACAATGGATTAAAATTTGTTTATTAGTCCGGCCTTTATATTTTTGCCACTGATTACCCCTTGAAATTCATAATCACAACTAATTACTTATGGCAAGCAAAAAGTTCACACTGTTAGCTTTCTTGGTGATTGGAGCAGTATCAGTTGGTTACAGCCAATTAGGTGGCGTGCTCGATTACCTCGACTCATCGAAGATCAATTCGAAAAAACTTCCTCAGTACAACGAATGGAAGAGCAATTCAAAAGAAAATGTATTTCCACCGGTTCCAAAGGCAATGGGTCAATTGTCAATTTATGGCGGCATGGCCTATGTTGATGGCGACTGCCCAGGTAATCCAGGTTGGAATATTGGGGCATCTTACCGCAAGGCTTTGGGTTATGTAGTATCTCTGCGCGGTTCTATTGGCTATGGCGTTGCTACTGGTTTAGACTACCGCAAAAATGGCGCTTTGATAAATAACTCAGCCTTGAGTGTTTATGAAAAACCATGGGCAGGTAATCCAACTGCTGTTGGACCTGGCTGGTATGTAGCTAATTTCCAAACAACAATGATTACTCCTTCCATCGACATGATTTTTTCATTCAATAATATCATGTTCCACAGGAAATCCAGTAAGTTCAACTTCTACGGAATGATTGGTTACACCCCGTTGATTTACAGAACCAAGATGGATGTTAGAAACGGCAGCAGCCCCTACAACTTTGCAAGCCTTACTTCCAGCAATGCTAATTTCTTCAATCGCCCCCGCAAGGACATCCGCAGCGACCTGAAGAATTTCTTTGATGGCTCTTATGAAACTTATGCAAGGGTAAATGACCGTTCTGCCAATTTTGACAATGGTAGCCCCACTCAATACCAGGTTCGTCATTCCTTTAGCACTGGTTTAGGTACTGAGTTTAGAATTGCTTCAAGGTGGTCACTCGGGCTTGAATTCAAGTATTTGTTCACCCACGATGACTACATTGATGGATGGATTTACTCTAATGGTGCTCTCACGCCTGACAAAGACAACATAATCTTCACCAACTTCTCCTTGAACTATAACCTGTAATTAAGAGGTTCCGAGAATTTATTGCTCACCCTATCAAACGCTGAATAGCTATGAAAAACTTAAAATATTACCTGTTGGTAGCATCGGTTTTTGGACTTGCGGTTGCAGGTTTCAGTCAAACTACCGACAAGACAAACTACAAGAAGCAAACGGGCTCGACCGACAAACGTGTAGCCCCATTATGGTGGTACAATCCATTGGCTTATCCCTATGGAGAAATAAGCAACCCAACTATTATGAAGTTTCCAAAACCTGTTTTGGATGACACTGATAATGATGGTGTAGCTGACCAGTTCGATATTGAACCAAACACTCCTGCAGGCTGCCCCGTTGATGCCAAAGGAAAAAGCCGTGATACGGACGGCGATGGTGTTCCTGACTGCCGTGACAAGGAACTAGTTACTCCAACTACTTGCCAACCAGTTGATGCTGATGGTATTGGAAAATGCCCGGATCCTGAATGCTGCAAAAACATTGTAGCTCCTCCTCCAGCCTGCAACATTGGAAGTCTTCCAAGTGTTCAGTTCAAAGGTGGCTCAGCAACTCTCGCCAGCGATGCAACTTCAATTCTTGATGCTGCTGCTTCTCAAATCAAAGCCAATCCTGCCTGCAAAATCTGCGTAGTAGGCCATGGCGGTGCCAGCAAGCGTGAACAGCAACTTAGCTGGGATAGAGTTAATTCTGTAATTAACTACCTGGTTGAGAAACAAGGTATTAGCCGCGACCGCTTTGTTTTTAAGTATGGTGAAGAAGGCGATGCCAATACAGTTGACATGCAGGATTGCACCGGCGAAGAAGGGCCAAACATGGTGCCTGCTCCACACCCTCAATACCGTAAGACTAATTAACAGTGACTTTTTGCATATCAGACCCCTCTGGTTTCAGAGGGGTTTTTTCATGTTCCATTAACGGTTGAAAGCATGCCCAATTGGTGGAAATGTGGCATTTTCGCTTTTTACCTACATTTGCAGCCATTTATGCGCTATCCTCTGGCAATCTTCATTTTAATAACCGGCCTTCTGGTGTCGTGCTCCGATGTGAACAAGATTCTAAAGAGTAGTGACTATCAAATGAAAATTCAGAAGGCAAACCAGTACTATGATGCCAAGAAATACTCTGAGGCACAGGTGATTTATGAGGATGTAATGCCGGTGGTGAAAGGCTCAGCAGAATACGAAACGTTGTATTATAAATGGGCTTATTGCCATTTTTACCAAAAAGACTATCTGAATGCCGAAAATTTGTTCAAGGGATATCTTGAGAATTTTCCAAATAGTGCGAAAGCAGAAGAACTGGAATACATGCGGGCCTATTGTTTCTATAAACAATCTCCCCGCGCTGAACTTGACCAGACAAATACGACCAAGGCAATCACGTACATGCAGACTTTCATGAACATGCATCCATCATCACCAAGAGCGAAGGATGCTTCCGATATTGTTGACAAACTGCGTGAGAAACTGGAGATAAAGGATTATAAAAGTGCATACTTATATTATAACCTGGGATATTTTAAGGCATCAGCAACAGCATTTACAGAATTGATGTATAACTTCCCTGATTCCAAAAAGGGAGACCAGTATAAACTTATGGTTATACGTTCCTGGTACAGGTATGCTGAAAACAGTATAGAATTCAAACAACAGGAACGTTTTGAAAAAGTACTGAATGAATGTGCTGATTTCGTGGACAGGTTTCCGGACAGCAACCTTGTTCCGGAAGTTGACCGCTATAAATCGCAATCTGAATACAATATAAAATCATTAAAAAATGAGCAAACTAAGGCGACAGCTGAGCGTTAATACCGGTAACACGGTTGAAACAAAAAACCTGCTTGAAATCAAAGGAAAAACAGGAAACCTGTATGAATCAATAGCTATTGTTTCAAAAAGGGCTAACCAGATAAATATTTCGTTGCGCGAAGAACTTCATAACAAACTGGAAGAGTTTGCATCGCATACTGACAGCCTTGAAGAAATTCATGAGAACAAAGAGCAAATTGAAATTTCAAGGGCGTATGAAAGAATGCCAAACCCAGCCCTGTTGGCTACGCAGGAATTTCTGGAAGACAAGGTTTACTATCGCAAGAATGAAATAGACTTGTTCAGCTGATTGCTGGTAGTCATCGCCTTCCTGCAAAATATTTTCAGAAACAAACGATAGTCATCAGGACTATCGTTTTTAGTTTGCATCAAACTATTCATCCTATTCATCATGCAGTCTTCGCTTGCAGACAAAAAGGTGCTTTTGGGGATCACTGGCAGTATTGCAGCCTACAAGTCAATCATTTTGGCCCGGTTGTTAATTAAGGCTGGGGCCGAAGTGCGGGTAGTGATGACCAATGCAGCCAAGGATTTTGTATCGCCGCTGGTTTTGAGCACACTCACCAGGAATCAGGCTTTGATTGATATTGCCGGGGAAAAGGAATGGGCAAATCATGTAATGCTGGGCCGATGGGCCGATGTATTTATGATTGCCCCTGCAAGTTGCAATACGATTGCCAAGATGGCCAATGGGCTTTGCGATAACTTGTTACTAGCTGTTTACCTCAGTGCCACTTGCCCTGTAATGCTTGCACCAGCCATGGATGAGGATATGTGGAAGCACCCTTCAACAAAAAGCAATTTGAAACAGATTGAGGAGTATGGTATTAAATTGCTGCAGGTTAACAGTGGCGAATTGGCCAGTGGTTTGGTTGGTGAAGGGCGAATGATAGAGCCAGATGAAATTTTTGCTGCCATAACACAACTACTGGTTCCACACCAACCGTTGAAAGGCGTAAAGGCTATTGTAACTGCTGGTCCTACGCATGAACCCATTGATCCTGTGCGATTTTTTGGCAACCAATCTTCCGGTTTAATGGGCATTGAAATAGCTAATGCACTGGCCAGGGCGGGGGCGGAAATTACACTGATTCTTGGACCTTCAAGCCAAATCATACCATCTGGAATTGAGACTTTAAGAGTGACCACTGCCAGCGAGATGTTTGAAGCAACGAAGGCGAAATTTTCAACATGTAATATTGCAGTAATGGCTGCTGCAGTGGCTGATTTCAGACCTGAACAAACTGCCACTGAGAAAATAAAGAAGGATGGAACCAACCTGCAGTTAACGCTTGTTCCAAATCCGGATATTCTTGCATGGTGCGGAAAGGAGAAATCTCCAAATCAAATCGTGGTTGGGTTTGCTCTTGAAACGAGTGATGGCGAAGAAAATGCTAAGAAGAAATTATCTTCAAAAAATGCAGACATTATCATCTTAAATACACATGATGAAACCAACGCAGCATTCGGTAGCTCCATAAACAAAATTTCTATTTTTGATACTAATGGCAATATGGTATCATATCCACAGTCAACAAAAAAGGAACTCGCCATCATCATAACAAACACCATTATTAATAAACTGAATGAAAAGCAGCAGAGATAAATTCATTATGCAGTTGATTGTGGCGGCATTCATGTTGCTGACCAATGCTGTTGCGCAGGAATTAAATGCCAAGGTTACCATTATTTCCAACCGTATCACTACAGCAGTTGACAAAAAGATTTTCACTACACTTCAAACCCAACTTACCAATCTGCTCAACAATCGAAAATGGACTGAAGACAATTTCAAGCAGAACGAAAAAATTGAATGCAATTTCATTTTGAACCTTGACAAACAGGTTGAAACAAGTGTTTTCAGTGCTTCGTTGATTGTGCAGGCTGCAAGGCCTGTATTCAACACCAATTACAATTCGCCCATTGTAAACTGGCAGGACAATGATGTAGTGTTCAGGTATATTGAATTTCAGCCTGTAGAGTTCAATGAAAACCGACTAAGCGGCACGGATGCCTTCAATGTGAACCTACCTGCAATTTTTGCCTATTATGCCTATATAATTCTTGGGATGGATTATGATAGTTACAGCATCAAAGGAGGCGAACCCTACTTCAAGAAATCATTGTTTATTGTGAACAACGCGCCTGCTGGCAGGCTGATTAGTGGTTGGTCGCAGTTTGACGGGCAACGCAACCGCTATTGGCTGGCGGAAAATATGATGAGCAACCGTTACACGCTGATGCATGATGCTATTTACCAGTACTACCGCAACAGCATTGACTACTATTACGAGGATGAACAACGTGCAAGAGATGAAATGATGAATGTGCTCAACCTTCTCAATTCCTTTAATACCAGCAACCAAAATACTATGGCTTTGCAGTTTTTCATGCAAAGCAGGTCGGCCGAGTTGATCGAGGTTTTCAAAAAAGCTTCTCCCGACCAGAAGCAACGTGCTGTGGGCATTCTTGAAAAGATTGATATCACGAATTCGAAGAAATACAGGGAGCAAATCAAATGAATGGTTTGAATAGGGCCAGGAAGGTTTTCTGTGTGCTGCTGATAACAATATTATTTGCAGCATGTGGCAAACGCCAACCACAAATTGGATTCAATGAAATGAAAAAAATAATGTGGGAGATGGCACAGGCTGAAGCTTTTGCAACGTACTACGTTGCCAAGGATTCAACTGCCAATGTTGAAAAAGAAATGTTGAAAAAATTTGCAGAAGTGCTTGCTGTTCATAAAACCGATGAAAAAACCTTTTCTGCAAGCCTGGATTACTATCGTAACAACCCGGAGAAATTTCGGGTTTTGCTCGATTCATTGAATGCCTATTCAAACAAGATGAGAGAACAGATGTACATGAAGCAGTAAACTTCACTGCAAAAAAATGATTGATTCATGAACAAGGTTTATGCGAATGCCGAAGAGGCTGTAGGGGATATCCGTGATGGTATGACGCTGATGCTTGGAGGCTTTGGCCTATGCGGCATTCCAGAAAATTGTATTGGCGCACTGGTGCAGAAGGGTGTGAAGCAACTCACCTGCATTTCCAACAATGCTGGAGTGGATGATTTTGGAATTGGACTGATGTTGAAGCAACGCCAGGTGAAGAAAATGATTTCGTCGTATGTGGGAGAGAATGCTGAGTTTGAGCGCCAGTTGCTCAGTGGTGAACTTGAAGTTGAACTCATTCCACAGGGCACATTGGCTACACGCTGCATGGCAGCAGGATATGGCATGCCTGCCATCTTTACGCCTGCAGGTGTTGGTACTGAGGTAGCAGAAGCAAAAGAGCTACGCCGTTTTCACTTTAACGGTCAGGAGAAAGACTACCTGATGGAATATGCATTTGAAGCGGATTTTGCAATAGTAAAAGCCTGGAAGGGCGATACAACGGGTAACCTTATTTACAAGGATACTGCACGCAACTTTAATCCTTTAATGGCCATGGCTGGTAAAATAACTATTGCCGAAGTGGAAGAGTTAGTGCCGGCTGGACATCTTGATCCAAATTTCATTCATACCCCCGGCATTTATGTACATCGCATTTTTCAGGGCGTGAATTATGAAAAACGCATTGAGCAGCTAACCGTTCGTCAGCGTCTCAAAGAATGAACATGATGTATGTCCATTTTCAAATTTCAAATTCTTCAAATTTCAAATAGTCAATGCTCGACAAAAACCAAATAGCAAAGCGAATTGCAGAGGAACTGCGTGATGGCATGTATGTAAACCTTGGTATTGGCATTCCCACACTTGTGGCCAATTATATACCGCAAGGCGTGCATGTTGTGCTTCAAAGCGAAAATGGATTGTTGGGCATGGGGCCATTTCCTTTTGAAGGAGAAGAAGACCCTGACTTGATTAATGCAGGAAAACAAACGATAACTACCGTGCCCGGCTCAGCTTTCTTCGACAGCGCCATGAGCTTTGGAATGATTCGGGCAGGCAAGGTGGACCTTACCGTATTGGGTGCTATGGAAGTGTCTGACAATGGCGATATTGCCAATTGGAAAATTCCCGGCAAAATGGTGAAAGGCATGGGCGGTGCCATGGACCTGGTGGCCAGTGCTAAAAATATCATTGTTGCCATGCAGCATGTGAACAAAGCAGGCGAGAGTAAACTTTTGAAGCAATGCACCCTGCCAATCACCGGTATTCATTGCGTAAAAAAAATTGTAACGGAACTTGGTGTTTTCGACGTAACGGAGCGTGGGTTTGAACTTCGCGAACTTGCACCTGGTGTTACTACTGAGGAAGTGATTGCAAAAACAGAAGGCCGGTTGGTGGTGGAAGGAGTGATACCTGTAATGGATGTTTAGCATGTTAGTCTACCTGAATGACAAATTCATCAATGAAAACAAGGCGACTGTTTCGGTAAACAATCGTTCCTTCCGCTATGGTGATGGTTGTTTTGAAACCATCAAACTAATCAACGGCAGCGTGGTGCTTGCCCACATGCATATGGAGCGATTATTTTCTACACTTCAAGCATTGCAGTTTGAATGTCCATCGTTCTTCAAAGCTGAGTATCTCCTGAATAAAATTGCTGAGCTTGCTGCTAAAAATGAGCACCAGTCAATGGCACGCATCAGGCTCACTATTTTTCGTGGTGACGGTGGATTGTATGATACACAAAGTATGTGGCCCAATCTCCTCATTCAATCCTGGCCTCTGAATGAAGAAACTAATCACTTCAATGAAAATGGATTGGTGATTGATGTTTTTGAAAAAGGACACAAAGCCTGCGATGCATTTGCCAACCTGAAAAGCAATAACTACCTGTTGTATGCAATGGCCGCCATGTATGCAAAGCAGCAGCATTGCAACGATGTGTTGGTACTCAACCAATTTGGGAGAATTGCTGATGCCACTATAGCCAATGTTTTTTTGCTTGAAAATGAAACGCTGATTACTCCACCACTTTCCGAAGGGCCTGTGAATGGCGTTATGCGCCGCTATCTGCTCGAAAATGTTGCATCGCTTGGCATTGCTTCAAAAGAAGAACCTATTACCATTGACCGATTGCTTCATGCAGATGAAGTATTCCTGACGAATGCTATCTACGGCGCCAAATGGGTGAAGCAGTTTGGTAACAGGTTGTATGCAAACAAAACAATCAGCACCATTCACCAACAACTGTTACTGCCGCTTTGGAAGTGAACCAATACTTCATGTGGATGTTATTGAATTGAAGATTCAATGATGAACTAATGCCTTCTGTCAATATTATCTGGTTTCGACGCGACCTCAGGCTTAATGATAACGCTGCTCTTTATCATGCGTTACAAGCAGGAAAACCTGTTGTGCCCATCTTCATTTTCGATCGTAATATTCTTGATAAACTGGATGACAAAACCGATCGCCGTGTAGCATTTATTCATGCAGCACTTCACGAAATGCAAGCCCAACTACTAGAAATGGGCAGCACCTTGCATGTGCTCTACGGTTTCCCAAACGAATTGTGGCAAACATTGACCGATACCTATCAAATTGAACAGGTATTCACTAATCACGATTATGAACCTTATGCTTTGCAGCGTGATGAGGCTATCCGAAACATGCTGACCGCGAAAAATATTTCATTCCACACTTACAAAGACCAGGTGATTTTTGAAAAGAATGAAGTGACCAAGGACGACGGCAAGCCGTACACCGTTTTCACACCATACAGCCGCAAATGGAAAGCCACATTGGCGCCATCTGCTCTTGAACCATACGCAACAGAAAAATACTTCAGCCATTTTTTTCACCAGCCTGCTATTGATATTCCATCTTTGGCAACCATGGGTTTCAAACAGGTATCCAGTCCATTTCCTGTTCGTGTTATTAAAGCGGAACTGGTGAAGAAATACAGGGAGCAACGCGATATTCCATCCATTGAAGGAACATCTCACCTTGGGGTACACCTTCGTTTTGGAACGCTTAGCATTCGCCGGCTGGCTGCTTTTGTGCAGCCCCTGAGTGAAACGTTTTTGAATGAACTCATCTGGCGTGATTTTTACCAGATGATACTGCATCATTTTCCACAGGTTGGGAAAGGCCAGGCATTTAAAAAAGAATACGACAACATCAGATGGCGAAATAACGAAGCGGAGTTTGAAGCATGGTGCCAGGGATGCACTGGCTACCCGATAGTGGATGCAGGGATGCGAGAGTTGAATACAACCGGCTTCATGCACAACCGTGTTCGCATGATCACTGCATCATTTCTCATCAAGCACCTGCTCATCGATTGGCGTTGGGGTGAAGCATACTTTGCACAAAAACTACTCGACTTCGATTTTGCAGCTAACAATGGAGGCTGGCAATGGGCGGCAAGCAGTGGTTGCGATGCAGCGCCTTATTTCCGGGTATTCAATCCAACGCTGCAGCAGCAAAAGTTTGATCCTGATTTCAAGTTCATCCGCAAATGGGTACCTGATTTTGAAAGTGCATCATATCCCAAGCCTATCGTGAATCACGAAATGGCAAGGGCACGAGTGCTTGAAGTGTATAAGCAAGCACTGGGATGAATTTCGATTCGGAATTCATGAAGGCCTGAATGTACTATGAAAACCATTGAATGAATGCCCTGTGTTGACTAGAAGGTTAATCAAATTCAGCTATTGTCATGCGTTCCTTTTGAGTCTTTTCTAATGATAGGTTTGTGATTGTGCATTCAATAAACTTCTAGTGGCTCATTCACTTTTAGGCAGCTTGCCGGACATCACACTTGTCAATAATCCTATCAGCGCAATCACTGCAAAACTCCAGCGCAGGCTCGATGCTTCAGCTACAAATCCAATCATGGGAGGACCAATCAAAAATCCGGCAAAGCCCACTGTAGAAACTGCTGCCAGCGCCTGTCCTGCATTCAAAGTCTTGCTTTGTCCGGCACGGCTGTAAACAATAGGTACCACGCTGCTCACACCAAATCCTACCAGCATAAAACCAACGGTAGCCATTGTGACTGTAGGAAATATGACTGCCAGTGCCAGGCCTGCAGCAATAACAACACCTGAATATTGCAGCACTTTTTTTGAACCAATTTTCATCACCACTTTATCTGCAACAAAACGTCCCGCGGCCATGCAACCCATGAATGCTGCATAGCCAAGTGTGGTGAGCTGCAACGGTGCATGAACAACTTTTTTAAAATAAACGCCACTCCAGTCGAACATGGTGCCTTCGCATACCAGGCACCCAAATGCAATGATGCCAAAATGCAAAATTGTCTTGTCGGGCCATGCAAAAGCGGGTTGGTTGGAGGATGATGAAGTATGTGCTATCAATTGGTTGGCAAATAGAAATGTGTTGGTGATACCAATGCAACATATAATGATGAAATGCTGCCATGGTTGTAAATGCATGGAAACCATTAATGTGCCTACTGCTGCACCGCTGAATCCTGCCAGGCTCCAGATGCCATGAAAACCGGCCATGATGGAACGACTATACAGTTTCTCGACACTCACTGCTTGTGTATTCACAGAAATATTGAACAGGTTGCCGGCCATGCCGAAAATAAATAGGCAGATAACTAGTTGCATTATAGATCCAGCCAATCCAAGCAACACAAGAACGATAGAATAAGTGCATGCTGCTATCAAAAGAACCTTGCGGCTGCCGAGTTTTGTGATGAGTGCCCCGGCAATAAGCAGGCTTACCATTAGTCCAACTGGAAGTGCAAATAGTACAGAGCCTAATTGTGCTTCATTGAGTTTGAGTGATGCCTGTATGTGTGGAATGCGGCTGGCCCAGGATGCAAAAGTGAAGCCGGCAATAAAGAAAAAAACAGCAACTGCAATTCGGTGTTTACGCGGGGGAAAGGCTGTTGTCATGCTAACCTGTAAGATAGTAACAACCGCGGGAAACTGAGAAATACTAAATCATTTTCAGATCAAATCATTGGAGACAAATATTCCTTCTTGCAAAGGAATCTTTCAAAGGAAGTATACATCATTTACCTTACAACTCTGCCAATGGTGATGAATACGAAGAAGCAAAAACCCCACAAGGCTCAATGCCTTGCGGGGTTCATGAACAATCATCAGATATATGCAAAAGGTTAGCAGTAATGCTGCGTGTTACTTTTAGTTGTGCATGATGATAGATGCACCCAAAGGTGTGGTAGTATTGCCAACAATTCCTTTTGCAAAAACAGTGTAGATTTTTCCTGCCTGCAAAGTAATTCCGGGAAGTGTGAGTACTGAAGTTGTAGTGTTTGCAACGCGAACATCAAATGTATAGGTGCCCGCATCAACCGGCGTGAAAGCCTGGTTGGCTGTAGCAGTGGCTTGTGTTTCAAAAGCACGGTTAGTAAATACGCCTGTAAAAGTGGAACCGTTTAGGATGCCAACGGTAACAGCTGGTGCACCGGGGCTCAAATGAAAAAACCTGACGTGAGCCTTGCCTGAAGCAGGCGTGGCGAGATTATCTTCCACTGCAATGGTGCTAATACTTGCCAGTTTGTTGATAGCAAAAACCGAGTAGTTTTTGTCTTTTGAAAGAGGAAGGTCGGCAGTGATGGCAGTTGTTGAAGTTCCGGCAGCATTCACTTTAATGTTCCTTGTACCGACGTTCACAGTAAGGTAACCGGTATTGTTGAAATAGGTGAGTGGCGACGAGTTTACTTTCACATTATCAACAAGTAAGTCTACGCCCGGTGCATCGGGAGAGGCATGTGTGACAAGCACTTTGGCCTGGTCAGGAGTTGCATTGTCTTTTTTGCATGCAAAAGAAAAGAGCATGATGCCGGACAATAAGAATGCATTAAGCAGGAAGGAATTTTTTTTTTTGTGTGGTTTAGATAATCAACATGTTCTAAAATGAAAAGTTGATAAGCAAAAAACACCTTAACAAATCCCTATGAGTTGTTTCATTTTTTAAGTGGTTGCCTTGATTTTTCTAAAACAAAATGCAAGGATCATACAGATTATTCAAGCATTGACATACACAATCATGCTGCATGTTTGTATTGCTTAAAGCAACAAAGGGCAGAAGCCCGAATCTTTAAAATTGGCTGCGAAAGATTATATCAGTTACACAAAAAAATATCCGGCTAAAGTGGATGAGGTTTGCGAAATTCAGATGAAGATTTCTTCGGCGGAATAAGGCTCTTTGCCCAGCGTGTGCATCAATTGCATGACTGCCGCCTTTCCATTTCCGCCCAGTGCAAGCGAATAATCATTTACATACAAATCAATATGCCGGCGCATTACATCCTCACTCATTTCCTGTGCGTGGCAGCGTATATATTCACTCACAAGGGGATATTGTGCAAATGAATATTCAACACTCTTGCGGATAAGATTATCTACACGTTGGATAAGTTGTTTGTCAAAACTTCGCTTCATGACGATGCCGCCCAGTGGAATGGGATTGCCTGTGGTTTGTTCCCAATAGTCACCGAGGTCAATGATTTTGTGTAATCCCTTTTGCTGGTAGGTGAATCGGTTTTCATGTATTATCACTCCCAAACACTTGCCCGAAGCCACCTGGTTTTCTATTTCATCAAACCGCATGAATTCCTTGTTTTTTGCGGTGGGAAATGCTTGTGAAAAAAGAAAATGCGCAGTGGTGTCTTCACCGGGTATGGCAATGGTTGAGGCATTCACGAGTTCCTGCATTTCCTGCCAATCCACAACTTTTGCATTTGAACTAATCAGAAGCGGACCAACACCTTTGCCCAATGCTCCTCCACTTTTCAGCACCACGTATTGCTCAGTAATTTTTGGTAATACACCGTAGCTTATTTTGCTGATATCGAGCTTTCCTTCCTTGGCCCACTGGTTCAGCGTTTGCACGTCTTCAAGATGCACTTCAAATTCAATATCAGTGGTCTCTATTTTCTTGTTGACCAGTGCATCGAAAATAAAAGTATCATTAGGACAGGGACTGAAGCCAAGCGTAAGTTTCATAGAAGAAGCAAATTTGAAAATGAACTATTGTTGATGACGGTGATTGGGTTAATGAGAATTAATGTACCGTTTGTCAGAAGTCATATTTAATCACTAAGTCGCAATGAAGCCACTGCGATCACTAAGAAGTACACAGGAAAAGTAGGCATTGTGGCCTTTGTGCGTGCCTGGCGTCATTGCGGTTATTCAGAGACTCTCTCATTTGAGATATGATCTGGGAACAACTTGAATGCTTCGCTTGTTATTAGCCGGGAAGCTTCATGATTTGCCAAACTAAAAACAATATGCAACAAGCCCTTGAATTAACCATTTACTTTTTCAACAATCAACTTCAGCGCATTGTTCAGGTTGTTGATTGCCGTGGCAAGTAACCATTTTGTTTTATCACGATCGCCCACGTAATTGCTGATGGAACGCAGCTGGAGGTAAGGCATTTTCTTTTTTTCACAAACATAATGCAGTGCTGCTCCTTCCATACTTTCTGCTTCGGCACCCCACTTGTCGTGGAGTGCATTTACATAGACCTCTGAATCGGTAAGTGTGCTAATGGTGATGGATTTTACCTGTGGTATGCTGAGTTTTTTCAGCAATGGATTTGTATTGATAAGCCATTCCTTATCTGCAGTGAGACCCAATTGCTGCAACGACAAAAACTTCTGTTGCTCAAAACTGCCAGCATCGCCAAATGCATCCTGCTTCACTACAACTACATCACCGGGCTTTAGTCCACTGTGGTGAAAGGCGCCTGCCACTCCTGCCTGGATAACCAAATCGTAACGATGGTTGTGCAGTTGGTTGGTGAGTTCACATGTGGCAGCATGCGGACCAACGCCAGTGATAAGAATATCATGATGCGGTGCTTCCAAAAGGTATTCCTGTATTTCAAGTTGCGTAGCGGAGACGAGTAATATTTTCATACAAATGAATTGTTAGCTGAATGACATCGTTGTTGTTCAAAAGTGGTACAGATGTGTGAAGCGGCTGATGATTTTAGTCATACAGATTGACATGCTGACACATGCACGGAGGTACAAGTGAGTGACACAACGAAGATGCCATGAAAAAATGTAGCTGACTTATTAATAATTCTGATATAACAAACCTTCATGAAAAAGGCCCCGAATTTATTGAGAATTCGGGGCCCTTGCTTGCGGCTCAATACCAGGAGTTACCGGCTATAATTTGGTGCTTCTCTAGTAATCTCAATATCGTGGGCGTGGCTTTCTTTTATGCCGGCGTTGGTGATGCGCACAAACTGTGCATGGTCCTGCATATCTGTAATGGCTTGAGCACCGCAATATCCCATGCCTGCACGCAGCCCACCGGTAAACTGGTGAATCACCTCGCTGAGAAAGCCTTTGTAGGGAACACGGCCTTCAATGCCTTCAGGCACCAGTTTTTTGATGCCATCTTCTACGTCCTGAAAGTAGCGGTCGCTGCTGCCTACCTGCATGGCCCCAATGCTACCCATGCCACGGTATTGCTTGAACTTGCGGCCTTCGTAAATAATCGTATCGCCGGGACTCTCTTCGGTGCCGGCAAATACACCGCCCATCATCACCGTGCTGGCACCTGCAGCAAGTGCTTTTACCATATCGCCGGTGTAGCGGATGCCACCATCCGCAATTACCGGAATGTCTGTTGATTTTAATGCATTGGCTGCTTCCATGACGGCCGTTATCTGCGGTACGCCAGCGCCAGCCACAATACGGGTGGTGCAAATGGAGCCGGGACCAATGCCCACCTTCACGCAATCGGCACCTGCATCTGCCAGCGCTTTAGCGCCTGAAGCTGTACCAATATTGCCGGCTATCACTTGCAGTTTGGGGAAATTTTTTTTCAGTTTTTTTAGGCTTTCAATCACCCCGCGGCTATGGCCATGTGCACTGTCCAGCGTCACAACATCCACGCCAATTTTCATTAGTGATTCGGCCCGTTCCAGCATGTCGCCGGTGATGCCTAGTGCTGCACCCACCAACAGCCGGCCAAAGGAATCTTTGCCTGCATTGGGAAAATTCTGCACTTTTTGGATATCGCGATAGGTGATGAGACCTACCAGGGTTCCGTCCTTTTTCACCACGGGCAGTTTTTCCACTTTGTACTTGCTCAATATTTTCCGGGCACCCACCAGGTTGGTGCCTTCAGGAGCGGTGATGAGGTTTTCGCTGGTCATCACCTGCTTTATTTTCTTGCGTGGATTGTCTTCAAAACGCAGGTCGCGGTTGGTGAGGATGCCCACAAGTTTTTTGGTGTTGTCGACAATGGGGATGCCGCCGATTTTGTTTTCCGCCATCAGTTTGAGTGCATCGGCAATGGTAGCTTCTTCGTGCAGGGTAATGGGGTCGATGATGAGGCCGCTCTCGCTGCGTTTCACCTTGCGCACCTGGTCCGATTGCTGGTCAATGCTCATGTTTTTGTGGAGGATGCCAATGCCACCTTCACGGGCCAGGGCCACGGCCAGTTGCCATTCGGTTACGGTGTCCATAGCCGCACTGATGATGGGAATATTCAGCGAAATGGATTTGGTGAGGCGGGTGCGTATATCCACTTCGCGGGGAAGTACCTGGCTATAGGCAGGCATTAATAAAACATCGTCGAAGGTGAGGCCTTCGCCGAAAAACTTATCAGCTGACTTGGTAAGGGGAGATTTTTTTATTGCCATGGGCAAAGGTAGGGGGAGGGATATATTCGGTCCAAATGGGTTGCCGGTAAGCAGAAATTTGTGAATTTGAAAACGGGGATTCGTTTTCAAGTCCGGCATTCGGCATCAATTAACCCAAATCTGCTTTTTCTCCCATCCAACGGCTCCGAACAAATCATTGTGCAAAGTCAAATAAAGGACGATGCAACAAGGCTATGTTTCATTCAGAATGCATTGCCTGAAACAAATCAAATTACCTTGTACATTTTTCCTGGAAGCGATTGTATTACTCCTTGCAATTCCAGGGTTAGCAAAGCTGCTGCAACTGCTGATGACGACAACTGACTGCGAAGGTTCAGCTCATCAATATGGATTTGTTCGGAAGCATTCAGCAACTCGTAAATTACTTTTTCATCGGCACTGAGTTCGATAAACAAACTGCGTTGCGCTTTCGGCTTTTCATTTGTGGGCAGCCAGTTCATAAACTCCAGCACATCCTGCCCGCAAGTCACCAGGGCTGCTTTGTTGTTGCGAATGAGTTCGTTGCAGCCGCGGCTTTTAGCATCATTGCTTCTGCCTGGAAATGCTAGCACATCACGGTTGTAATTGTTGGCTAATTCAGCGGTAATCATACTGCCTCCACGCACATCTGTTTCTATCACAATGGTTACATCGGCCAGGCCGGCTACAATGCGATTGCGTGTCGGGAAATTATGTTTGTCGGGCTTTTCACCACTCTTGAATTCGGTTAACAATCCGCCCCCCTCCGCTACCATCTGCTTAGCCATTTTTGCATTTTCGGGAGGATAGAGTGTATGAAGTCCATGCGCCAAAACGCCCACCGTTGGCAACTTGTTTTTGAGTGCTTCCCGATGCGCCAGCGTGTCAATGCCAAATGCAAGACCGCTGATGATGAGCACTTCGTATGTAGCCAACATTTCCATCAATTCGGCGGCAAGCTGCTTTCCGTATTCCGAATTTTTCCGTGTACCTATAACTGCTGCAATGCGGGATTGATTGAGGTTGGCAGTGCCTTTGTAAAAAAGCAGGGAAGGGCTGTCATAACAATTCAGCAGTCTTTTAGGATAATTTTCATCATTAAGAAAAAGAGGAGTAACGTGATGCTTTTCGATGAAAGCTATTTCATCATCACAGTTAGCAAAATCATTAAACTCTTTGATGCTTGAAGCACGAACAGTACCTATGCCATCAATTTTTGCAAGCGTTGATTGCTTGGCTTTGAATATATCAGATGCATTGCCAAAATGCTGTGCCAGCGTTTTGGCAGCAACACAACCAATGTTAGGTGTGAGAGTGAGTGCAATTTGGTATTCTAGTTCGGTTGGCATTTGAGGAAGTTCAAGAGTTCACAAGTTTGAAAGTTATGAATTGACTACTGGTAATGAACAACAAAACGACAAACAAAAAACTTCAAACAGTGCCAATCATCACAATCCAGTTACTTCTAATTCTGTTCTCCTGTTTTTAGCCCTGCCCGCTTCATTGCTGTTGTCGGCCACTGGTTTGGTGGAGCCAAATCCTTTGTAGGTAAGCCTTTCACGCACTACACCTTTTGAAATGAGGAAGTCAACCACACTCTTTGCGCGATTAGTGCTCAGCAAAAGATTATCGGCAGGTTTGCCCACATTGTCTGTGTGCCCGTTGATGCGCACCTTAAGCGAAGGATTGTCCCGCATGAGTTGAAGGAGTTTGTCTAACTCAATAAATGAAGCAGGATTCAGTTTGAATGAATTGGTCTCAAACAAAATATCTTTCAATTCTACAGCTGTGTTCATGGCAATAGGCTGCAGCAAAATATTCTTTTCATAAATGCTGTCGGCTGATGGCGTGGCCAGCATGAATTTATCACTGTAGAAAAGATAACCTTTCCGGTTTACAGTAAATGTGTAATCGCTGCCAATGGGTAGCGTAACAAGGTAATTTCCGGTTTCATCTGTCACTACATTCTGCAGTACTTCAACTGTTGTAATATTCTTCAGTTCAATGGCTGATGGCAGTCCTTTTTTCGTGGTTGCGTCCTGCACCTGGCCTCTCACCCAGAGGGTTCGCAACGGTCGCAGGTTTGACGGCAGTTCAAACCTGTACAGGTCGAGGCCGCCGCGGCTATCGCTGCGAAAGCTGGCGAAATATGCTGTTTTCCCATCGGCAGCCACACTCAGGCTTCCCTCATCATCAATGGTGTTGATGGGATAGCCCAAATTTTCAGGCATACTCCATTTACCACCGGGGCCTTTGCGGGTTACATAAATATCGCTGCCACCATAGCCGGGTTGACCTCCGGAAGTGAAGAAAAAGGTTTGGTTATCGGCGTGAATAAATGGAGCAAGTTCATCAGCCGAGGTGTTGAAATCAGCTCCCATGTTTTCAGCCGGGCCCCAACGGCCGTTGGGCTGACGCTGGCTGTAGTACAAATCTTTTCCGCCAAATCCTCCAGGCCTGTTGCTGCTGAAGTAGAGTGTTTGTTTATCGGGACTGAGTGATGGACTGCTTTCCCAAAAATCGGTATTGATATTTTCGCCAAGATTGAAAGGTTCGCTCCAACCCGTTGTGGTAGCGTAGCATATGTAAAGGTCAAAATCGCCAAACCCTTCTGCACCAAAATTTCCTGCAAAAATGAGCCACTCACCATCCTGTGAAATAATGAGTCCGCCTTTGGCTGGCCGCTCATTCAAACTGCCCGCAAGTAGCCCGGCTTTATGATAAATGCTGTCCTTTTTTACACTGCTGATGAAGTCTTCACGAATACCATCGCCACGGCGGGTGAAAACAAGAATGCTGTCGTTGATGGTGAATGAAGGATAGTATTCGCTGCGTGGAGAGTTGATGCTATCGCCTAAGTTGATGGGGTGAAAAGCAGTGCTGTAATCGGGATGTTGCTGCTGCACTTTCAATGCAAAATCGTAAGTGCCAAGGCGATAATCACCGGCTTTCATACTTCGCGGGTCGAGACCGGGAATGTTTCTGAATTTCTGTACAGCACTTTTTGCTTCGGCAAAACGACCGGCTCCTGCCAGGTTAATGGAATAAGGCAACAACATGTCCTGGCTATAAACACTGTCAAGTAGAATGCCTTTTTGATAATAATATACAGCGCTGTCATATTGTTTCATTTGTCCGCAGGCACCGCCAAGGCTCAACCATGCATCAACAAATCTGGGTTCAATTTTCAGCGCCTGGAACAACAATTGTTTGCCGGTTTTCATTTGCCCGTCACGTAGTTGATCGAGTGCTCCTGAATAAATGAACTGGGCTTTCTTGTTCACCTTTTCCGGATTGTACCATTGTGCCTGTAACAACAATGGAAAGAAGGCGAACATTATGATGCCGGGAATTATTCTCATATTTATGCTTACGAAAAGAAAATTAGCATGTTTTGTGTTAATGGCTTGTCAAGCGTAACGAGAAAGTAGGTATAAGCAATAGACGCCCTGCATGTAACTTTCGCACAGCCCAATTGTCTAACGTTTTATTAATCCGGAATCATGAATAAAAGTTCTTTTTTGACTGAACCCTTCAAAGCAACAAACCAGCAGACCATTGCTGTGGCAAAGCAGGCTGTCGCCACCTCGCTGCAGAAAGAAAGGGAACTTGGAGTAAGATCGGGTATCAATGCTTATACCGGCACTTTTGGTGAAAATGAAATCATTCACCTGCTCAAGCGCACCATGTTTGGCAGCCGCAAAAGCGATGTAGATTTTTTCAAAGGAAAAACAGTAAGCCAGGCAGTGGATGCATTGCTGAACATACCCGGCACGGTTGCGACCGCTCCTGTGAAGAACTATACACCCAGTAGCACCACCACTCCTGCCAATGATCCTGACTGGCAGCTTGCTGCAGGTCAACCCTGGGTGAATGTATTTACAACCGATGGTTCGGTTAATAGCAGCCGGCGGGCTTCCTACAAAGCATGGTGGCTGGGACTGATGATAAACCAGGATAGAAACATCCAGGAAAAAATGGTGCTGTTCTGGCACAATCATTTTTCCACTGAAACAAATGACGTAAGCATTGCCATTGGTTGCTACAAACACAATGTGTTGCTGCGCAAATATGCATTGGGCAATTTCAGGCAGATGGTGAAAGAGATTACAATTGATCCTGCTATGCTTCGCTATTTAAACGGTTATGTAAACAGCAAGAATGCACCCGACGAAAACTATGGCCGTGAGTTACAGGAACTTTTTATGGTAGGCAAAGGAAGCGGCAGCAAGTACACCGAAGATGATGTGAAACAAGCAGCCAAAGTGCTCACAGGCTATCGCATAAAAAATGCCGACATCACCAGTTATTTCGATCCAACCCTGCATGATACCGGCAATAAAACATTCAGTGCATTTTACGGCAACAAAATAATCGTGGGCAAAACAGGGGCAGACGGTGCCAAGGAGTTGGATGAAATGCTCGACATGATTTTGGCACAGGATGAAGTGGCTAAACATATTGTGCGAAAACTCTATCGCTGGTTTGTCTATTACAATATTGATGCGCAGGTGGAAGCTGATGTAATAACGCCGCTTGCAAACCTGCTGAGGCAGGGCAATTATGAAATTAAGCCAGTGATGGCTGCACTGCTAAAGAGTGAACATTTTTACGATACACTCAACCAGGGATGCCAGATAAAAAGTCCGCTTGATTTGGTGGTGGGCAGTGTTCGTGAGTACAATACAGTATTCCCGGCTGATAGCGACTGGCTGAATAATTATTACATGTGGAGTTACCTGCAAACAATTGCTTCGAACCAGCAGCAAAACCTGGGCGATCCGCCCGATGTAAGCGGCTGGAAAGCTTATTACCAGGAACCGCAGTTTTACGAGATTTGGATTAACAGCGATACGTTGCCCAAACGTAATCAGTTCACCGATTTGATGATCACCAGTGGCTACACCCGCAACAGTAAAACCATCCTCTTTGATGCTATTGCCTTTGCAAAGCAATTGCCTGCACCAGCGGACCCCAACAAACTGATTGATGACTCGCTGAAGTATTTGTATCGAATTGACATGAGTGATGTCACAAAGGCTCAAATCAAGAAGGACATCCTGCTCAGCGGACAAACCCAGGATCATTACTGGACCGATGCGTGGAATATTTACATCGCCAATCCCACCGATGCAAATGCACTTGCCACTGTGCGAAACAGGCTGCGTTCTTTTTACCAATACCTGATGAACCTGGCAGAATACCAGTTAGCGTAACAAAAAAAAATCCTGCATGAAAAGACGTTCCTTTCTACAGCATACCCTACAGGGTGTTACGATTCCCGCATTGCTCAATGGTTTTTCGGTGAAAGCATTTGGGGAATATGCCCCATTTTTCGACATGTTTGGTTTGGCCGAGGATACTGACCATGTGCTGGTGCTGGTGCAACTCAACGGTGGCAACGATGGATTGAACACCGTAATTCCGCTGGACAACTACTCTAATTATTACAATGCCAGAAACAACATTGCCATCCCCGAAAACAAAGTGCTGACTATGTCGGGCAATAATAAATCTGGTCTGCATCCTGCCATGACAGGCATACAGTCATTGTTCAACGATGGCAAAGTTTCCGTTGTGCAGGCGGTGGGTTATCCTGCCCCCAACTTCTCACACTTCAGGGCTACCGATATCTGGATGAGTGCAAGCGACAGCTCTGTGAATATCAATAGCGGCTGGACAGGCAGATACCTCAACCAATTTTTTCCCGGCTTCCCAAATGGTTATCCCAATACGTCAATGCCCGACCCGTTGGCTATTCAAATTGGCTCGGTTACTTCGCTGGCATTACAGGGGCCGGCTGTAAGTATGGGCATGAGTATTTCCAGCACCAGCAGTTTTTATAACCTGGTCAACAATGTGCAGGATACTACACCCAACACACCAGCCGGCAAAGAGTTGACCTATATCAGAACAGTGGCCAGGCAAACACAACAATATGCCGAAGTGATTAAAAACGCAGCAGCAAAAGTTACGCAGCAGTCCGCTTATCCTTCGGGCAATACGCTTGCCGACCAGCTAAAAATTGTGGCAAGGTTGATAAAGGGCGGTTTGAAAACCAGGGTATACATGGTGAGCATGGGCGGTTTCGACAATCATGCCGGGCAGGTAAATACAACGGATGTAACCACCGGCACTCATGCCAACCTGTTGAAAACACTAAGCGATGCCATTAAAGCATTTCAGGATGATATCAAATTTCTGGGTGCAGAGGACCGGGTGATAGGCATGACCTTTAGTGAGTTTGGACGCCGCATCAAAAGCAATGCCAGCGTGGGTACCGATCATGGAGCAGCTGCTCCGCTGTTTCTTTTTGGAAAAAATGTAATTGGCGGAATAGTGGGAACGAACCCTGTATTGCCTGCCAGTGCCACCGTGAACGATAATGTGGTTTTTCAATACGATTTCCGTAGTGTATATGCCAGTATCCTGGAAAGTTGGTTTTGCGTTGACAGCCAAACTGTGCAGGCTTTGCTGCTGAAAAATTTCCAGCGGATACCTGCAATAAATGGAAAAGCATGCAGCCTGGTGAGTGAACCAAGTGGAAAATCATCGGTCAGAAACTATCCCAATCCATTTGAAAGCCAAACCACCATAGAGTTTACTACCAAGGGAGGGCACACGCTACTGCAGGTTATTGATATGACAGGCAGGGTAGTAGCCGTTTTGGTTGACAAGGATTATGCTGTTTCAACTGTAGACCGTGTTGTTTTCCGTCCCGGAATTCTTCCAGCCGGCAGCTATTACGCCCGGCTGCAAAATGGATCCGAAACGCAGGTATGCCTCATGTTGAAGATGCGTTAAATCGGTTCTTGTACTCATGGTATCGGAGGAGATTAGCGTCTTGATTTACTGACCACCAGTGAAATGGCAAACTGCTGTTGCACTTTCAGTTGCAATAAAAAATTTGAAGGCAAACTAGCCTGGTTTTAGGTTTGCAACATGGTTACAAATATCAAATTATGAAGCCTTCCTGGTTTTGCTCTTTTGCCTTTCTTATTTGTTCCTTCACAGCCTTTGCGCAGCCGCAGCTCCCAACTGGTTTGATGCATCAGTCAGGCGAATTTGCTGACCCTGCCTCTGCTCTGTTGTGGGGACAGGTGACCGACGCTTCCACCGGAAAACCACTGGTGGGGGCATCGCTATACTTTCCTGATCTCAGGCGAGGTACCACGTCCAATGAAGCAGGCGAATTTCGTATTGAAGGGCTACCGACAGGTTCCTATGTTATTGATGTTTCTTTCCTCGGCTATTCTGCCATAGCCCGCACTATTTCCATAATGGGCGATACGCATCAGGACTTTGCGCTGACCCAATCGGTGGTTGAAAATGAAAATGTGGTAGTAACCGGCGTTTCAAAAGCAACTGAATTAAAACTGACGCCCACGCCTATAAGCATCATGAAAAAAACGGAACTCAACCGTTCTTCTGCTACCAATATTATCGAGGCACTCACCCGCAAATCAGGTGTGTCGGCTGTGACCACCGGGCCAGCAATTGCCAAACCGGTCATTAGGGGTCTGGGATATAATCGCGTCATCACGCTTAATGATGGCATTCGGCAGGAAGGCCAACAGTGGGGCGATGAACATGGCATTGAGATAGATGAATACAGCGTACAAAAGGCTGAGGTGCTTCGGGGGCCTGCATCCTTGATATACGGTAGCGATGCACTGGGTGGTGTGCTCAACATTATTAGCACAACACAAGTTAACGACGGTGTGGTGAAGGCCAATATCGTTGGCAGTGGCAATTCAAATAATCACATGCTGGGAGGACATGCCGATGTGGCTGGAAAAATAAATGGTATCAACTTCAGTGCCTATGCCAGTGGCAAAAGTGCCGGAGATTACCAGAACAGCTACGATGGTTATGTACTCGATAGCCGCTTCCGCGAAAATGACTTTGGTGCAGCTGTGGGGCTGAACCGCAAATGGGGTTATTCGCATCTTACTGTGAGCAATTTTGACCAGAAGACAGGCCTGGTGGAAGGTGAGAGAAATGATGAAGGAAAATTTTTGCTTTATTCCGGAACCCCACTTGAAACAGTTGCTTCAGATGAGGTGCTGAAAGGCCGGGACCTGTTGGTGCCTTACCAGCACATCAGTCATTTTAAACTTGTTAGTGATAACAGCTTTTCCGTGGGAGAAGACAGGTTGACTGCAGTGCTCGGTTGGCAAAGCAACAAACGCAGGGAGTTTGGAAATCCTGAAGAACCTGAAACACCGAATGCATACTTTCAACTCAACACTTTTAACTACAATATTGGCTATCATTTTGCCGATAAAAAAGGGTGGAAGACTGCATTGGGTGCAAGTGGCATGATGCAGGGAAATACCAACAAGGCACCGGAGGCTATCATACCCAACTATAATTTGGTTGATGGCGGGTTGTTCCTGATCACCCAAAAAACATTGCCCCAAAAAGTGAATATCAGCGGCGGTGTGAGAATTGACAACCGATGGTTGGATATCATGCAAATGAAAGACGAAAACGGAGGTGTCAAATTTGCGGCTCTCACACGTAGTATTACCAACATCAGTGCCAGTGCTGGTTTCAGCTATTTTGCTTCGGAAAAAATAATCGTCAAGGCCAACCTGAGCCGTGGCTTCAGGGCGCCAAGTGCTCCTGAACTCAGTGCCAATGGCGAACACGAAGGAACCAACCGCTATGAAATTGGCAATCCTGATTTGAGCAGCGAAACATCCATGGAAGGCGATGCCGGCATAGAATTAAACACCAAACACATCAGCCTCAGTTTCACGCCTTTTTATAATTCCATTAGCCATTATATTTTTATAGAAAAACTCCGGGCTGTTAATGGTGGGGATTCTCTGACAGACAAGGGCAACGGTGACAAAGTACCTACCTACAAATTCAACCAGCAAAATGCAAGCCTCGCAGGTTTTGAATTCAACTTCGATTTGCACCCGCACCCCTTCGACTGGCTGCATTTTGAAAATACGGTGAGTTATGTGAATGGACAGTTTCAACATGCCATTGAAGGCACCACTAATTTGCCCATGATCGCACCTCTGCGTTGGATATCAGAATTGCGGGCTGAGTTTGCCAGCATGAAACATGCAAAGATGTTCGGCAATGCTTATTTCAAAATTGAAGCTGATGTAAATGCAGCGCAAAACAAAGCTTTCACCGCCTACAATACAGAAACCAACACACCAGCATATACTTTGCTCAATGCCGGCTTTGGCACCGATTTCAAATCAAAGCAAAAAACAATTGCCATCCTGAATATTGGTATGAACAATCTTACCGATGTCTCCTACCAAAATCATTTGAGCCGCCTGAAATACACAGCTGAAAATGTTGTTACCGGCAGGCAAGGCGTGTATAATATGGGCAGGAATTTTACTGCCAGAATAATAATACCCATGGAATTCAAAGTGAAATCACGCAGTTGACTGAGCATTGAAAATTAGGGTTTCATCCACGCCGTGGTTTCTGATGAGAATAGGATGAACAAATCTGGCAGATTATTTTCCAAATCTTCCGTGGTTTCAGGCCACAATACAAGCCCAACCATTCTGAGTAATTCTTTGCTGTCATGTTGCAACAATTGAAGCAATGAATCCGCATGGTGGCCAGCTGATTTTGAAATCTTTTCTCCCTCTGCGTTCGTCAAAAGCGGATGATGCAACCAGCAGATATTTTTGAAACCTGAATTTTGCAATAGTTCAGCAAGGTAGAGCTGTGCTGCAGTTGAAGGCAGCAAATCCATGCCACGCACAACATGCGTCATGCCAAAGGAAACATCATCGGTGAGTGAAGCAACATGATACGACGGCATGCCATTTTTTTGCCTGATGACAAAATCGCCAATAAGTTCATGCACGTTTAACGAGCTATTTCCTATTCTTTCATCGAACAGAATCACTTCACTGTTTTCAGGAACATGAATACGCCAGTTCATATTGGGTGTGTCTAATGAAATATTTCGCTGCCGGCAGTTGCAAGTATTCAGTCCATGCTCCCTGTTTAATTGTATTTCTTTTCTTGAGCAGTTGCAGGCATACACAAGGCCGGTAGTTTTCAATTGCGAAAGTGTTTGCCTGTATGTATTGATGCGGAATTGCTGAGACCAGTTCTTTGTGAAATCTTTTTCATCAACTGGTCCTTGCTGCCAATGAATTTGCAGTGCATTCAGTGATTGAAAAATGTCGGCAATGTATTCATCGCGGCAGCGATCGGTATCTAAATCATCAATGCGGAGAAGGAGGCTGCCATCCAGTTTTTTCATCCACAGGCTGGTAAGCAAAAATGAAGCAAGGTTTCCCAAATGAAGAAATCCGCTTGGTGTAGGTGCAATCCTACTTTTTATTGCATTCATCGCTTCCACTTTTCTCTGCGGGCATTGGCAATGGCATCCAGCAATCCATTTTGGTAAGTATCACTTCGGAGATCCCAAAACATTATGCCCCCTAACTTGTACTTTTTTGCATAGCGCACTTTTTGCAAAATGGATTTTTCATTGTCATAAGTGGCAAATTCGCCTCTTGCTGCGTTGTATTTGTAAGGTGAATTGGCAGTGGAGTCCCAGTATTCTGTATATCCGGAGTCTGCGCTGAGCCGTTGATTGAACCATTTGTAAGGAATCATGGCCTTGAAATTGCCCGAACGGTACAGGCCATTGTTGGTGGTGTCAACATTTCCCCAAACCCTGGCGTAAAATGCAGCACCAATCACCAATTTTTTTGCGGGTACATTTTGCTGTAGCAGGTACGATACACAATGATCAGTGGATTCTTTTTGTTTGCTGGTTGAATACAGTGCAGTATGATGCCCCGTGGTTTGGCTGTACCCACTCACCAGGTCATAGGTCATCAGGTTAATCCTGTTTACCAGAGGCGTTACTGCCTTCCAATCAACTGCTTTTTCCAAATATTTTGTGAAGCCACCGGCAGCAAAACTTATTTCATATTTCTTGCCCAGTTGCGAACGGAGTTCTTTTATTAATTCGGTGAAATTTTGTTTGTCTGCCTCATTGCACGGATGCCCGGGTACGCCTTCAATGGTTGGGTATTCCCAATCCAAATCAATACCATCGCCACCTGTTGATTTCAGAATGCGCAACACAGAAGCAGCAAATTGCTTGCGGTTATCGGCATTTGAAAATACATCGGAACAGGTATAGCATCCACCCCATCCGCCCAAGGAAAGCATCACTTTCAGTTTGGGATAGCTGCTCTTCAGCGCAGTTATTTTTCTGAAATTTTCTTCGCTCCTTATTGTGTCAAAAGCAATTTCATTGCCCCTCAAATGAAGGAAGCAATAAATGACATGGCTAAGTTTTTCCAATGGGTATTTTGAAATGGAATCGGCTCTGCCAGCATAATAAGCGATTACCGAACGAGGCTTCGGGCTTGCTGATGCGCATTCAAAAAAAACGAATAATGCAATAATTGCAGTAACCAGTTGCTTCACGGAATATTCAATTGTTTGATGCTTTCGGAAAGATAGGTGAATTGACCTTTCGCATTGCCTAATATGCAGGCGGCCAAACCATTTGCAATTTCTGAGGCTTTGATGGAACGGTAATTTTTCCAAGAACCAAGCATAAGAGGCTCTAAGAATTTAATAACCACCATT
>JBBIOQ010000032.1:0-13832 GCA_037443285.1 Sphingobacteriales bacterium
AACAACGGCACGTCACTCAATATCCATGAACTGGATGCTGCGAGTAATAACAGCGTGGATGACATCCGCGAACTGGTAACGCAGGTTCGCTTTGCACCCCAGGAAGGCAAGTACAAAATCTATATCATCGATGAGGTGCACATGCTGTCGCAGGCTGCCTTCAATGCATTTTTGAAAACACTGGAAGAACCGCCCTCATACGCCAAATTCATTTTGGCCACTACCGAAAAGCACAAGATTCTGCCTACCATCCTGAGTCGCTGCCAGATTTTCGATTTCAAGCGGATTACCAATGCCGATACCGTGGAGCACTTGCAGGAAATTGCAGAAAAAGAGGCTATCAATGCTGAAAAATCGGCCCTGCAACTCATTGCACAAAAGAGCGAAGGCTGCATGCGTGATGCTTTAAGCATTCTCGACAAAATTGTGAGTTTCACCGACGCAAAACTCACCTACCAAAATACACTGGAACACCTGAACCTGCTGGATGAAGATGTCTATTTCCAACTGATGGATGCGGTTACCAGCCAGGATGTGGCAACAGCACTTTTGTTGTATGATGCGGTGAATAAAAAAGGGTTTGAAGGCAATACAGTGCTCGAAGGATTTGCCGAATTCCTGCGCAACCTGATGGTAAGCAGGGATGCTAAAGCCGCAGCCTTGCTGGATGTACTCGAAGGTATGCAGGAACGATACGCAGCTACCGCCGCCAGGGCATCACTCAGTTTTATGGTGAGTGCTTTGAATGTAGTGAGTGAAGCAGCCATGCAGTACCGAGATGTTCACAACAAAAGGCTGCATGTGGACCTCTGCCTTATAAAACTCTGCTACCTGCAGCAGGCCATTGAGTTGGTCGCCGACAGTGGTGGGCAGGTAATTAAGAAATCAACAGTTTCGCGGCCTGTGGCATATAAGGAAAAACCGGTGGCCCCTATTTATGGCAAGCCACTGCCTGGTGGCGAAGCCAAGCTTGAAATTGAGCCTGTTCAGCCAATAGCACCGCAGGCAAATAAGGTGGCTGTAACCCCTGCAATTACCAACACAATAATGCAGGCGGCAACTGAACCTCAGACCCCAACCAAGGCCCCGGTAATGACGCATCCATTGCCCACACAAACAGAAGTGCAGCGTCCGGCTAAAACTTCTTTTCTCGACAAATTGAAGCAGGAGAAGATAACAAACAAGGGCTCACAGCAGGTAATTGAAAGCCGGCAGCCGGTGCTGGAAGAAGTGATGGATTTGTGGCGCAAACATTCGGAACATGTAAGGCTGCAACAAAAGCACAGCACTGTCACCAACATGTCAATTGCACAATTGAGCGTTGAAGGAAATACTGTGATGGTTAGATGCGAAACTGTTTTTGGGGCAAAACTCATTGAACAGGAAGCAACGGAATTTACCGAAATGCTTCGCCGTCATTTTCATAACCTGCAAGTTGTGCTGCGCTGCGAAATTGATGAAAATGCTGCTGCACAGCCCAAAGAACTGGAGCTGAAATACCTCAATACCAGTGAACGCTTTCGCTTGATGGTGGAGCAATACCCGCTGGTAAAAGAACTCAAGGAGCGGCTGAAACTCGACATCGGTTTCTGAGAAATGGTTCAAAAACCCGTTCCATCTGCTACTGGAGCAGGAAGGAAAAATTAATGGTGGCGATGACTGCAGCCGCAATCACGGGGTTTCATTTAGAATGACTTGCCAGGGCTTACCGGGACTAAAAACCTTAACTTGTTGAATTGGTTGCGGGGTAAGCCATTTTCCCCGAAATTCGCAACTCCAAAAAGACAGCAAACGAATATGGCCGAAGTAATTAAAATGCCCCGACTGAGCGATACCATGACAGAAGGTGTGATTGCCGCCTGGCACAAAAAGGTGGGCGATACCGTGAAAAAAGGGGACTTGCTTGCCGAAGTGGAAACCGACAAGGCAACCATGGAACTAGAGAGCTACAAGGACGGAACCATTTTGCATTTGGGCACCGGCGCCGGCGGAAAACTGCAGGTAGATGACCTGTTGGTAATTGTAGGCCAGCCCGGCGAAGATTTTTCTGCATTGCTGAGCGGAAGCGCTGCCACTGCCGCTCCGGCTCCGGCACCTGCCAGCACTCCGGAGGCGCCAGCACCTGCGCCTGTTGCACAGGCTTCGGCCCTCGACCTTTCGGCCTTTGAAGAAGTGGTGCTGATGCCACGCCTCAGCGATACCATGACCGAAGGTGTGATAGCCAATTGGGTAAAAAATGTAGGCGACAAAGTGAGCAAGGGCGATGTGCTTGCCGAAATTGAAACGGACAAGGCCACCATGGAACTCGAGAGTTACAAGAATGGTGTGCTCCTTTACCAGGGCGCAAAAGCCGGGGAAAAAATATTGGTGAATGACCTGCTGGCCATCATTGCTGTAGCCGATTTTAAAATTGATGAAATTGTAGCTGCTTCAAAAAGCCAGTCTGGAAGTCCAAAGGCTGCAAGCCCGAAAGAAGCAACATCCGCGGCGCCTGCACCCGTTTCAGCTCCAGCCGCTCAACCTCAAGCTCAACCTGAACCTATCAACACAGGTCGCATCCTTGCTAGCCCACTTGCCAAAAAACTGGCTGCTGATAAAGGTGTTGACCTTCGGTATGTAAAAGGCAGTGGCGATAACGGACGTATCGTGAAGTCGGATGTCGACAGTTTTGTACCGTCGGTTACTACTGGAGCCCCTGCTTCTGTGCAGGCTCAACCTCAACCTGAAGCGCAACCTCAACCTCAAGCTGCTGTCGCTCCATTTACACCGGGCGGTGCAGGCGAAGGATTTACAGATACTCAAAACAGCCAGATGCGCAAGGTGATTGCCAAGCGCCTCAGCGAAAGCAAATTCACCGCTCCACACTTCTATTTGAAAATGGAAGTGATTATGGACAATGCTATGACTGCCAGGGTTCAGATGAACGAAGTAAGCCCCGTGAAGATTAGCTTCAACGACCTCGTCATTAAGGCTTCGGCTATGGCACTCAGAAAACATCCGGCTGTCAATAGCAGTTGGATGGGCGATTTTATACGTACCTACGAGCACATTCACATTGGCATGGCAGTTGCCATACCCGATGGATTAATAGTGCCGGTAATCCGCTTTGCTGACCAGAAAACGCTGAGCCAGATTGCAGCTGAAGCAAAAGAACTCGGCGGCAAAGCCAAGAGCAAAAAACTGCAGCCCAACGAATTCACGGGCAACACGTTTACCATCAGCAATCTCGGTATGATGGATATTGATGAGTTTACCGCTATAGTAAACCCGCCTGATAGCTGCATCCTTGCCGTAGGCCGCATTAAGGAAGAAGTGTACAGGAATGCAAAAGGCGAATTTGCAATACGCAACATCATGAAGTTGACCCTCAGTTGCGACCACCGCAGTGTGGACGGTGCAGTAGGTGCTGCTTTCCTGCAAACCATGAAAGCCTACCTCGAAAATCCTGTGACGATGCTGGTATAATCCATAAGAATTCTCAGATAATTTAATTCCGCAAGGCTGGTGATAAAACCAGCCTTTCTTTTTTCTCAGCCTGCAGCCAGAGTGATTTTTTTCAACTCAACACAAGACAATCGTCAGGTTTTATTGCCTGAAGATGCCCTACATTGGCTTTTCATAAATTCGACAAACATGAAAAAAATGTATTACTGGCTGGCAGCAGGATTGTTGGTAGCTGGCTGTGGCGGGCCTTCCATCGACCCAGAAACATACCTGAATGATAGAATTACACAGGCAGAAAACGTAGATAATGCGGTGGCAAAACACCTGTCGTACAGAACGCTGGCGGGCTATACCCGCAACAATGAAAAGTGGAATGTGCAGGCAGGTTATGTGGACGGAAAGGCTGCTGTGGTAAAAATGTCGGCTGCCGATGGCAGGCAAGCCAAGTGGTGGATTTATACCGACAGTGCTACAGGCAAGGCCAACTTTTTCAAAGAAGAAACTGCCGACAAATCCGGCAAGGGTGTACGCAACATGTTTGGTTATAAGGACACCAGCCTGATAGTTGCAAAAGCCGGCGCCAATCAATATCAGCCAGCCGGTCAGGGCGATTTTCGCATGAAGGCTGCCGAAGTGAACAAACTTCTCCAGGAAGTATTGGCTGCAGTAGAGGCCGATCGTGCAGACCTGCCGAAGGCTGCGAACGATGCCAGGAGGCAGAATGCACAATTCTTTGCAGCTGGTCTCAAACCTGTGTGGACATTGGTGATTAATCCAAGCCAAAGCCAAATATCCTATGCAAGCGGCGATGGAACCGAAACCAAAAAATTCGGCTATAACGCTCCTGACCAGGGACCTCTTGGTGAAAGTATTTACGACCTCAAATCAATGGATGATAAGATGAAGGTTATCATAACCTCAAAATGGTGCACCGATGGTGCAGGCAAAGTATATCCATACACTGTTGTGATTCAATATAAGGACAAGAGTTACAGCGGATACGGGGTTTTATTACAGTAATTCTCTGTTTTAATTTTTGTTTTTCTCCCATGCTGGTTATGTAGCCGGCATGGGAGTTTTTGTTTTTATGCTATAGTATAAATACTTCAGAAGGCCTGTTGCTGGGCTGTCATTTGAATGATGAGGTAATAAGTTCTTCCTTGCAGTTTACCCACATGCGTGTATACAATTTGCTGTGAGAAGCATGAGGTAATGATTATCATTGAAAGCAGGAAGATTGAATAATCAATGATGAAATCCATCACAAAAAAACTGAAGCAATGAAGCATGTTTCAAAATCAATTTTCTTTCAGTTGCTATCCTGTTTACTTGCAATGACAGCAGTTGCACAGCAGGCGTTGCCATCGCAAAAGGTGCGTATCAGCAACAGCGGTTGTTCGGTGGTCATGCCTGCTACACCGGCAACAGTAGATTTTGGTTTTGATGTGGACAGCAACAAAACCTACAGCACCAGTGTGGAGGTTATTATTGGGCAGCATTCCTACCAGTATGCTTTGCATGTGCTGCAAGCAAAAGATGATGAACTGCAAGGGCAGCAGCTGGACAAGCTTGAGCAATTTCTTGAGTTCATCAAGAGCACACAGCAGGTTGCCTCCTCAGAGGGTTATCACAAGGTGAACAGCATTCTGCATGCAAAAACTGCAAAAGGCCTCAGCGACAAGTGGACCGATGCAGATGGTAATGAATTTGCAGTAATGGGATGGGTGCAGGGACGCACCATGGCTGTGCTTTATGTGTTTGGGCCGGGGCCTATTCCATCCTCAGCAGGTGCGCAGAATTATTTGAACAGCTTTCAGTTTCCATCAGTTTTCTAAAGCTGTAATTCCCCATGCAAATTGATGCAAACACTTTGAAGTATAATTTTTCGTTCATTACAAATTCAACATTTTTTTCTGTGTGCAAGTTGCACTTCACACTATATTTTCATAATACACGATTATGAATCAGATGAGCTTCGCCCTGCCTGTTAGAACATTTTCCACATGCTGTTTGGTTGGTTTTTTATTATTTGCTCACAATGCATTGGCCGCCTTGCCCAAAGATTCCTTGGTGCTGAAAAACGGTGACAAGATTGTTGGAGAAATCAAATCACTCGATAAAGGAGTGATTACTGTAGAAACAGATTATTCGAAAAATGATTTCACCATTGAATGGTTAGGAATTAAAGAAATTTATACAGTCAGCAATTTTCTAATTACGCTGAAAGATGGTCGGCGCATAAACGGAAATATTCAATCAGTGAAGGAGGCAAATATTGTCTTCATTACTTCCATGGAAAAGGATACAGTGCAGGTCCATTTGGGAGACATTGTTTTTTTGAAAGCACTGAAATCTGATTTCTGGGGCAGGCTTAAAGCAAATATTGATCTCGGCATTACCTACACCAAAGCAAATAACATGCGCCAGTATTCCTTGCGCACAGCAATAAGCTACCTGGCCGACAAATGGCAGGCCGATGCAAACTACAACCGTGAGGATACAAGGCAGGATAGCACTCAGAATACCAGGCGCACCGATGCTGCACTGAACTACAAATACTTCATAAGTGGCGATTGGTACGTGATGACTTCACTCACTTTTCTCAGCAATACCGAGCAATCCATTAGCCTGCGTACCAACGGAAAATTGGGTGCCGGCAAAATGATGTTGCACACTAACCGTAAATATTGGGGCGTTGGAGCAGGTTTTGCGTTCAACAATGAATCATATACAAACACAACGACGGCACGCAATAGTTGGGAAGCCTTTGTTGGTTCTGAACTCAATTTGTTTGACATCGGTGATTTCAGTTTGCTAAATTCTGTGTTTGTTTATCCAAGCCTTACTGAGTCGGGCAGGGTTCGATGCGATTTTAACCTCGATGCGAAGTATGATTTGCCAAAGGACTTTTACCTCAAGCCAGGCCTCACATTCAACTATGACAACCAGCCTGCGGCAGTTGGCAAAGAACTGGATTATGTGTTCGTGTTCACCATTGGATGGGAATTGTAGTGCAAATGCTACGTTAGGTAGAATCCAACTGTATTTCATATAGTACAACTAAACCAAATTCTTGCCGGAGGCGATGGGTACTGACAAAGGTCATGATTGGTTTCAGGGTATCTGTTTTACTTTGCACATCATATTCGAATTCAGATGATGATTAAAATTCAAAAATTCATTCTTGTAGCAGGGCTCTTTGCAATCACCCAATCATTTGGTCAAACAAAAAGCACGGAAGAAGATGCCAAAGCGGAGAGGAAATTTCCGGTGCATTCTTTTGGCCTCGCCATTGGGCATGCATTCATTTTTGAAGGAGGCAAGGTAGAAGGCGAAAACAAGACATTGAATGTGCCCATGTGGGGCATTGATTACAACCTGCAGTTGTCGCGTAAATGGGTAGTTGGGTTGCATACGGATTTCCTGGTGGAATCCTTCATGATTGAAACGAAACATGACAATGGCAACACTGAAACTATCCAACGGTCTTATCCAATTGCCCCGGCAATAATGGGCTTTTTCAAGCCCAATGAACACTGGAGTTTTGGTTTGGGTGCCGGCGAAGAATTTGCCAAAGAAGAAAATCTTTTCCTGAACAGGGCTGCATTGGAATATGGAGTTGAGATAAGGAAAGGTTGGGAGGTTTTTGGTGTTCTGCAATACGATATCCGCTGGAATGCATACGATACCTGGTCAATTGGTATGGGCATTAGTAAAGCTTTGGGCAAAAACTAAATCCGGGATTAATCCAAATTCGCAGTAATTCTATTTTCATTTGGCGGTTGTCATTTATTGGTTGGTACTTCCGACAGGTACATCGCAATGATTCGTTATTTTCATTGACTGCTTTCATCTATTGAAACTAAAGTTGCTTTTATGAAAAAAACTGCATGGTTTATCATGCTTGCATTTGCCATGGCCTGCAAATCTGTACCAGAAAATGTTTTGTATCAATCAGATGAATTCACTGTTTACACCAACAAGGTAGTGCAGGGAAAGTATGAATCTTTGGTAGTGTTGCCTGGTGAAATCAGGTCGAATTATGTGAGTGCCGCCAGCAGGCAATTCAGCAGGTTGGTGAAGTTCAAAGTGAGTATTAATGAAAAGGACAACGAGATGCTACCTGGCAATAACCACTGGGTGCTGATTGGCGATGAACATGAATCGGCAATAAAAAATTTTGGCGCAACGGATGGTGCCTTGCCGCAGCAGGATGCGGGGTTTCTTCCTCCCAATTATGAATACACATTTCGCATTAACATGGCACCTGTGTTGAGGCAGTTTGCCGAAAGGGGATATTACGAGGCTTTTGACGGAACCAAAGTGGCTAAGGCGGATTTCAAAGGTTTCTTTCTTGCAGGCGGCAGCGAACCTCTCAGTTGGGACTTTGTAAACCTTGAAGGAAAGGGACTTCAATTAAAGTCAGCGAATAACGATTCCATTTACAGCCTTACGGTTAAACTCAACCCGCTGAATGCGGAAGACACTGCAGCCAGAACCTGGAAACTTTCAAAAGACATTTCATCGAAACCATCCTACAAATCCGACCAGCCTATTGTCGATGCATTGTTCAATCTATCGCTGGAGGAGGCGCTCAAAAACATTGAGCCCGATACCACTTTCCGAACAGGTGCAAAATGGGGTGGTGTGTGGACACGGGACATCAGCTACGGCATTTTGCTCGCCTTCGCTTATCATGAACCGGAGGTGGCAAAGCATAGTTTGATGAAGAAGGTGAAACGCAGGCGCATCATACAGGACACAGGATCCGGCGGTGCATGGCCTGTGAGCAGCGACCGAACTACATGGGCGCTTGCCGCATGGGAAATTTACAAGGTGACAGGAGATGCTGCATGGCTGCGCAATGCTTACGAGATTATAAAAAACACCCTAGATGATGATGAAAAGGTAATCCGCAATCCATCCACAGGTTTGTTCTGTGGAGAGTCTTCCTTTCTTGACTGGCGCGAACAGACTTATCCTAAATGGATGGACAACAAAGACATTTACATGAGCCAGAATCTTGGTACAAATGCGGTGCATTACCAGGCACACAGGATTCTTGCAAACATGGCTGAAATTTTGGGTGAACCTGCCGGCAATTACAACCAGCGGGCCGATGAAATTCGCAAGGGTGTGAATCAGTATTTGTGGATGAAGGACAAAGGATATTACGGGCAATACCTGTACGGAAGATACGGTGATAAGCTTTCGTCAAGATTTGAGGCGTTGGGCGAAGCATTGAGTGTGTTGTTTGGCGTGGCCGATGAGGCACAGGCACAAAGCATTTTTGAAAAGTCTCCCATCACTCCTTTTGGCACCACCTGTATCTATCCGCAAATAGCGGGTATTCCACCTTATCACAACAATGCCATCTGGCCTTTTGTACAATCGTACTGGAACCTGGCTGCGGCAAAAGCGGGCAACGAAAATGCGCTGAATCATGGCCTTGCTGCCATCTACAGGGCAGGTGCCATGTTCCTCACCAACTACGAGAATTTTGTGGCAGCAAATGGCGACTATGCAGGCACGGAAATCAACAGCGATCGCATGTTGTGGAGCATGGCCGGCAATCTTGCCATGGTACATCGTGTGTTTATGGGCATGCAATTTGAAACCAATGGAATCCGCTTCAGTCCTGCAGTGCCGCAAGCATACAAGGGAATAAAAACTTTGTCGAATTTTCATTACAGGAATGCTACGCTCGATATCAGTGTGCATGGAACCGGCAACAAGATTGCCTCTTTCAGACTGGATGGCAAACAATCATCAGAAGCTTTTGTAAGTGCGGGCTTAACAGGAAAACATGTAATTGACATTGAGCTCGACAACCAGTCATTTGACAAGCAACCCATGCATGAAGTGGCAAACAAGTTTTCATTGCCCGATCCGCAACTCACCTTTACTAAAAACCAAATTTCCTGGCAGCCCATCAGCGGTGCCAGGCAATATGTGATTTACAAAAACGGACAAAAATTGCAGACTACCAACGAGGCCAAATACAACATAGCTGATGAGCATTTTGCTGAGTACAGGGTCTCAGCATTGGATGCGGATGAAACCGAATCATTTACCAGCGAGCCGGTTTGGTATGGTGCAAAACCAATGCAGTTGGAATTGGAGCAACAGGTTGCAAGAACTGTTTTGCCCTACAGTGGTTTTTCGGGAAATGGGTTCATTGAGATTTCGAATACAAAAAACAAGGCTATTACTCTCAATGTGGAAGTGCCAGAAGCTGGTAACTACCTGGTCGATTTCAGGTATGCCAATGGCAGCGGGCCCTGGAATACCGATAATAAATGCGCATTGCGCAGTTTGTATGCGAATGATCAATATGCCGGCACATTTGTTTTTCCGCAGCGGGGTAAGGATGAATGGAGCGAATGGGGGTACAGTAATGGCAGGGTAGTAACGCTCAACAAAGGCGCCAATCAACTCCGGCTCGTTTTAGAACCCTGGAATACCAACATGAATGTGGATGTAAACACGGCCATGCTCGATTATTTGAGGCTTCAAAAACTGCCCTGAAAACAGGGTTTCAGAATGGGGATCTGACCATTGTTAATCGAAAAATAATATAGAGGTGATTGGGGCCAGGCCTTCGTTTGGGTGCCGGGTAAAGGAGGGTTCAAGGACCTGAAACCCTTTCCGGGTAAAGGTTTGAGCTAGTAAATGCCTGTTTGTGAGTAACGGTTATTTGGGATGACTTTTGTCAGGATTCGTGAATTTTATTATTATATCTTCGCCCAGAAAAATACACCTATCATGAAAAAACTGATTTTGGCCTTTGGCCTTTTTGCATTTAGTGCACCACTCTTTGCGCAAGACTCAACAACCGCGAAAATTAAATCTGAACTGGCAGAATTCCAGCAACTCTTTGGACAAGACAAAAAGGCATTAGTAGCCGAAGCAATTGTACTGACACCCGATCAGGCGACGAAGTTTTGGCCACTTTACGAAGCCTACCAGGTATCCCGCAAGAAAATTGGCGAAGATCGCATTATGGCTATCAAAAATTATGCTGATAACTACAGCAAAATGACTGACACCAAGGCAAATGAAATTGCTGAACAATTCTTGAAGGGCAATGAGGACCTGAACAAACTCTATCGTGATTATCTCAAAAAGATTTCGAAAGATGTTTCACCTAGCAAGGCCATTCAGTACATTCAACTTGAAAGCTATATTGACAATCAGCTGAAAGCTGCCGTTGCTGATGAACTGCCTTTCTTTCCGGACGTGAAAAAATAATTTTTAATTCATAGTAAAAAAGCGGGCTATCTGGATAGCCTGCTTTTTTTATGGCAGATGCCCTGGTTATTGCAGTTTCAGTGTGTGCAGCAATTCTGCATACTGCGGATCGTTACCATGATACTGTTGCAACAGTTTGCCTGTTGCCACTGCCTTTTCATATTGGCGGTTTTGTATGTACAGTATAGTCAGTGCATTCAAAACATCTCCATCAGTCGGAGATTTTTTGAGGGCATCAAGAAAAACTTTCTCCGCGGCAGCAGCATTTCCTGATTGCTGCATCAGCAAACCATAATTGTAATACGCCCTGATGTTTTGAGGGTTTAATGCAATGCATTTTTTCAAAGCTTCAGCTGCCAATACGGGCTGACTCATTTCGGCATAGAGTAGGCCAAGGCTGTAGATAATATGGTCGCTTTTGGGTTCCAGTTTTGCTGCAATGAGCAATTGTTGTAAAGCCTCAGCATTTTTTCCTGTTGCATTCAATGCCGATGACAAATTCACCCTTGCAATCGTGAGTTGACTGTCTTTGGCAATGGCACGACGATAGTATTTTTCAGCAGCAGCAAAATCATTTTGCTTCCTGAAGTAATCACCGGCCTGAACATTTCCTTGCGCAAAATCAGTTTGATAAATAATAAATCTGTCGAGTTCTGCTTTGGCTTTTGAAAACGCATCAAACAATTCTGAAGGCATTTGTTGCGCAGGCACATTCATGAAAAGGTTGGCAGCACCAATGCGTATAGCTCTCACTTCGTCGCGCAGCAAAGGTGCTGCAGCATTCATCCAGAATGATGCCGGAAAGGCAGTAACCGCATCGATCGCAGATTGGCGCACCAAAGCACTACTGTCGTTCAATTTGTTTACGATGGATTGACCGGCGGATGCGCTGTTCATTTGGCCGAGATAATGAATGGCTGCTGCTCTCACAATATTGGGAATGGCAGTGTCAGTCAGGAGTTTGTCCAGGTGCTTTTCGCTGCCTTCGTTTAGCATACTGCCGGGAATAAGATCTTCAGAAAAATGATAGCGCCGCACACTTCCGAAGTTGGCTACAATTTTATCGGCAGCCCATTGCGCAGTTTTGTCTTTGTGGCAGGCATTGCAGGTGTTGGGGGTGCCGTATTTCACAGATAGATCGGGCCGTGGAATGCGGAAACTATGGTCATGACGCAAATCGTTGCCCATATACAACTTTGAGGGCATGTGGCAGGTGATGCAGGTAACATCCGTTGCCACGGAAGTGTGCATAGTATGCGTGGGTTGGTTGTATTTGTTGGGGTCGTGGCATTGGGAACAAACTATTTGGCCTTCCAGTTTGAGTTTGGCGCTGTGCGGGTCGTGGCAATTGCTGCACACTACGCCTTTATGAAACATTCTGCTTTGCAAAAATGAAGTGTAGTTATAATCCTCATCCCGCATTTGCCCATCGGCATAAAAAAAAGTAGTAGTGGGCAATTCTGCCAGCATGTCGTTGAGCAATTCTTTGCCGGGCGTCACAGACCCTGTAATATCCACCCTTCGGGCATGACAATAACCGCACATGTTTACCTGTGCCATCTGTCCTTCGCCGTTATACAGCATCAACAATGAACCGGCCGTTTTTCTTCCTGCCTTGTAATCGTCGCCGTTAATGTAATCTATATGGTTTTTGCCCGGGCCATGGCAGGATTCACAACTCACATTAATATCGTTGTAAGTAGTGTGGTAAGTATCTGTAGCAACATCATAACCCTTGTTCACGTTAGTGCTGTGGCAACTGGCACACATAGTATTCCAGTTTTGTCCGTTGCCGGTCCAATGCAGCCAGTCGCCGGCCGGTATTTTGTTGCCGGCATACTGGTGAAACCATTTCTTTTGTTTGGTATCCCAACTCGCCCTGGTGGCCTGCATTCTTCCACCAGGAAATTCTACGAGATATTGTTGCAACGGGGTGAAGCCAAATGTGTATTTGACTTCATAATCCTGGTTCGAGCCGTCAGGGCCCTGTGTATTGATGAAAAACTTGCCGTCCTTTTTAAAGAATTTAGAGGTAACGCCATCCGCAGTAAACACCGCGTTGTTGAAATCTCCCAATACAAAACTGTCGGTGGCTGGCTGCATGGCCAAATAATGATGCGAGCTCATCCATTGCTCATGCTCGACCTTATGGCAACTCTTGCAGGATTCATTGCCCATGTATGCGTTTGGTGCATTTGCTTCCGATTTTTTGCTTGTTTGCTTGCAACATTCCAATCCAATAATTACAATGCTTGCAATCGATAGAAGCGTCAAAACAATTTTGATTTTCATCAGGACATTATTTTCATCCGAAACAAGTATATCGTTTACAAAACAACTTAATCGGAATTAGAAATTTTGGAAACGCAATGTATCAAAATAAAAACAGGCCTTCGATGGCCTGTTTTTAAATAGTAGGATTCAATCAAGAATCAAGCCGGCAATTCGCCCACCATATTGGCAGGTATTACCCAGGCATCAAATTCCTCCGGTGTTACATAGCCCAGTTTCACAGCCATTTCTTTCAGGGTAGTGCCTTCCTTGTGTGCCTTTTGTGCTATTTCGGCTGCTTTGTAATACCCGATTTTGGTATTGAGCGATGTCACCAGCATCAGGCTGTTGTCAACGTGCTTTTTAATGTTTGCTGCAATAGGTTCAATACCTACAGCACATTTGTCGTTGAAGCTCACGCAACCATCGCCAATCAATCTTGCACTGTGCAGGAAGTTATAGATCATTACAGGTTTAAACACATTCAATTCAAAATGGCCGGTGGCTCCGCCAATGTTGATGGCAACGTCATTTCCCATTACCTGGGCTGCAATCATGGTGAGTGCTTCGCATTGGGTGGGGTTTACTTTGCCCGGCATAATGGAAGAACCCGGCTCGTTGTCGGGAATAAAAATTTCGCCAATACCACTTCGTGGGCCCGATGATAGCATGCGAATATCATTGGCAATTTTCAGGAGGCTTACTGCTACTGTTTTCAAAGCGCCATGTGCTTCTACAATAGCATCGTGTGCAGCCAATGCTTCAAACTTGTTTTCCGCAGTTATGAACGGAAGACCAGTGAGTGAGGCAATGTGTTTGGCCACATTTTCCGAATAGCCTTTGGGCGTGTTAATGCCTGTGCCTAC
>JBBIOQ010000032.1:13932-36228 GCA_037443285.1 Sphingobacteriales bacterium
TTATTTACATCATCATTCGGATGCAGGAATTTTTCCTTGTCGGTAAGGGCGCCGCCTTGGAGTACATGACCGCGATACGCAACTACTTCGTTCACATTCATGTTGCTTTGTGTGCCACTTCCGGTTTGCCAAACAACCAGGGGAAAATATTCATCCAGTTTTCCTTCCAGTATTTCATCACACACTTTTCCAATCAGGTCACATTTTTCCTGCGAAAGAACGCCGGCTTCCAAATTGGTAATAGCCGCAGCTTTTTTGAGATAGGCAAATGCACGAATGATTTCCTTGGGCATTTTGTTGATGTCCTGCGCAATTCTGAAATTGTCAACGCTGCGCTGAGTTTGTGCGCCATAAAATGCATCAACAGGCACCTGTACTTCGCCCATTGTATCTTTTTCAATTCTGTAATCCATAATTGTGGTTTAATAGTTTACAAGTTTAATAGTTCAAAGGTTAGCACCTTCTTCTGTCAACTGTCATCTGCCTTACGCCTTGCAAGGCGGCAGCAAATGTAGTCCAATCTCTTGCTTGGGTGGCTTTGGCGGTTGCAAATTGACAAAAGCCATCGTACATTAAGGCTGACAAACATCATCCTATGAAATATCCGGGCAGATTAATTGAAAAGGGCGAAGCAGATGCAAAAGTGGTGAAGGCAATACAGAAAAGATTGCAGGAACTGGGCATTGGGCAGTTGGAAGGCACCGGTGTTTTTGGTGCAAAAACAGAGCAGGCTGTCAAGCTATTTCAGTCACGGTTTACCGATTCTCAGGGCAACCCTCTTACCATTGACGGCAAAGTGGGAAGTATTACCTGGGAGGCACTTTTTGGGCCGGAAAAAGTACCGGTAGTGGATGCACCAAAATCAAAAGGACTGGAAGCTGTGCTCGAATTTGCCCGCCAGGAAATTGGTTCTATGGAAGTGCCACCGGGTAGCAACTGGGGACCCAAAGTGCAGGCCTACCTGGGAAGTGTTGGGATTGATTTTCCTGCTTCCTGGTGTGCTGCATTGGTCTATTGGTGCTTTGCCAAAGCTACTGTCGGCCTTGGCAAAACAAACCCCTGCTATAAAACAGGAGGCGTGCTTGAGCATTGGAACAAAACTCGGGGCAACAAAATACTTGCTGCCGATGCAGTAAGCAATCCGGGGCTCATAAAACCCGGGCAAATATTTATCATGAGTTTTGGTGGCGGCTTAGGACACACAGGTTTTGTGGAAGCCGTTAATGGTGGTTTCATTACAACGATTGAAGGCAATACGAACGATGGCGGCAGCCGCGAAGGCATAGGCGTTTTCAGAAGAACAAGGAAAATAGCCACTATCAACAAGGGCTTCATTGAATACAAACTGTAGGTATGCTTTTTCCACAGTCCATCGGCATTGTGCAAAAGCGGGAAAGAAAAAAGGTCGGGGAGTAATTAGATTTACAACTGTTCAACTCTCTCCCGGATTTTAGTACCAACCTACAGCCCACGGCCAATTCCGTGGGCTGGTTGTTCTGGCGGAATCGGCTGTTGTATTCAGCGATTGTTTTCTGAGGATTCATTCATCAAAAAACTATAGCATGAAAATCAACAAACTAACCCTCTCTTTGCTTGGCGCCTTCAGTACCATGGCCTGGTTCGTGATGTTTGGCGTTGGGCTTTTTGTGAATTCGAAGCCTTACCGCGACTCCGTGGCGAGTTCGTTTGAAATGCGGGCATTTTTCATAAGCCTGCTCACTTACACGCCCACCAACATTGCGGTGCTGACCATTTGCTCCTCCTTGTGCGGCGGATGTGCCAGCAGCCTTATTACTCATAGCCGCCACTCGACCGGCAATGGCGGTAAGAGCGGAGAAATAGAAGGGGAGATGACTACAAGGGGCATCGAAAATCCAATTGGTTCTGTTATCAGGGGCTTTGTAGTGTACATGGCTTTTTTGGGTGGTGTTTACATTAGCACCAATGCACCATTTGATGCTGCTACTGCCGAGCAATATGCAAGAGCAGCAGGTGCCATCAGCCTCCTGGCATTCGTGGTGGGCTTTGATCAAACAGTTTTCAAAAACATTCTGCAAAGCAGCCCGGGCATCAAAAAGTGAAGCAATACATTATGGGGATGGTGGCAAAGGATTGCAGGTACCTACTACCAGAAGTTTGTGACCGTTCAGCAATTTTATGTAGCCACCTGAACGCATTTGCACACTAGCAGCTGTGCCATCGTTGCCGGTCATTTCACATGGGTTGGTTGCTGCACCGTCAATGATGACATGTGTTTTTTCAGTAGGTATATGACCGTTGCTCCAATTGCCTGCTACATGCCAGTTCTTGCTGATGGCGCCTGTCCAAAAAGCTACATCCTGTTTCACAGTAGCATTGGCAGTATCCAGGCAACCATACACATTTGAAACAATAAGTTGGTAAATACCTGCTGGCGCCACAGAAGGTGTAGGGGTACTCCAATTGACTGTAGTGAATCCACTTGTATTGTAAAGTGGCAACAGGTTGTAGGTTCCTCCCTGGCAAACAATGTAGGCAGTAGTATCTGCTCCAAGGTCTGGTCTGTCGTGAACAGTAAGCGCATCAATGTCTGCAATGCCCGTTACTGCAGCGTTTGTACTCACCACCCTGATGCGATAGTTGTTTCCCTCGGGAAGATGGGAAGGCAAAATGCAAGTGACTTCGCTGCTGAGGGTGGTAGCAGTGTCGGCAATTAGAAAGGGCGAGGCAAAACTTCCATCCTTATCACTCAGTTGCACCAGGAAATGATTGCCTGTATTGTAATTACCCGTAGCATGAAACGACATCCTGAAACTTGCCTATGCGCAATTTACTTTTTGTGTAATGCTGTTTACATTAATGAACGGGGCAGGTGATGCAGTAGTAATGGCAAATGTGTCAATATTGGTAATACTCCAGCCCCTGGAGCTGTGTGCACGCCAGTAAATTGAATGGTCGCCGGATGCAAGACCTGTTACATTTACTGGAACCAAATAATCCTGCAACAGGCTAGTGCTGTTAATAGCTACCGGAATGCCATTTCCAAAGCCAGGATCAGCATCGTAGGAGTATTCCACTTTATCAATCAGCCCTAGGCGAGGCTCGTAAAACAAACGCCAGGCATTCGCCAGGCTCCAATTCCCTGCCGCATCCTGTGTTTGGATGTACAGCACAACGAGACCGGTTTGCAGAGCATGCATATCAAGATTGGCCGAAAGGTTGCTGATATTTCCTGACGGCGTTATAGTAATTGGTGTGCCTTTGCCTAAGCCGGGGTCGCTATTGAAAAAATATTCGGCCTTTTGGAGGTTACCGCTCATTGTTGTTTTCAAAAACTGCCACTTGTTTGTGAGGCTCCATCCTGCACTTGATTTTGCACGAACAAACAGCAGATGCAGTCCATTACTCAGACTGTTTACATTCAAACTGGCATTCATGCTTGAAATATCAATGCCGCCTGAAATGCTTAGCTGGCTTGCATTTCCAAAGCCTGGGTCTGCATCAAAGAAATATTCAGCCTGTGTTATATTCGGTTGTGCTTCAATCCTCAAATTCATGATGAGCATCAGGGAGATAGAAAGCCAAAATAGTCTGTTTGCATTCATATCATTACGATGACAGGAGTGTGCTGATTTTATTGATTGCTGCGGATACTGATGGTTGCATCCATGGTAGGTCCACTTGTATTTAGCGGCGCAGAGAGTTTGTACACTGAGGGCACATTTGGTATTCCGGAAAGTTTGTAGGCCGTGCCATACTGGTTGCCAAATATGCCGCATTCACCACCGCCGGTTCCTGATGTTTTGGCAAGACTGCCGGCTTTGATTTGGAAACGACTATCCTCGCTGAATAATGGATCTGTATTTGCATAATCTTCAAACACTGTATTCATGTCGGCAATGGTGATATTACCATTTGTGCTTCCAAATTTTCCATTAAAGCTTACGTTATTCTCAACTGTGCAATTCGTAAGGTCAAGATTGCCAGCAGTATGAATGTTGTTTTTCAAGGTAAAACTGGAAAAACTTGAATTGGCCTGGATGATATTGTTTACTGCAATTCCATTATCTCCATCATCAAAATAGCAGTTGTAAATTATATTATTGGCAATGGTAAGGTTGGCGCCATTTCCATTGTAATAAGAATACAAACTACCAATGATACATTGGGTAATTTGAATATTGCTGCAATTGGCAATGGTTACCTGTGTGGTAAAATAGTTTCGGCTTATGACTACGTTGCTGCCGGCAATAGTACTGGTATTCATGAGATACAAGCCCATAACAACACTTCCATCCGCCCCGGTAGAAATATTAAGCGCATTTATCCTGCTGTTTCCTTCGTTTGTTTGCAATCCTGGGTTGGCATTTGTACTCAGCGAGCCCAGGTAATAACCGTTTCCTATGACTACTATCTTTTTCGAAATAGAAAGGTTGCCATAGGAAGTGCCGCTTGGCTCAATATGTAGTGTATCGCCTGGGTTAGCGGCATCGTAGGCTGTCTGTGCAGTCGTGTAAATCACCTCTGCATTTGGGGGCGTAGCAGTTGCAATGCCTGTATTATTTACCCGCAATATTTTTGAATGCGCAGCTATTGAAATTGCCGCAAGTGAAATTGTAAATGCAATTTTCCGATTCATGTATATCAGTTTATTGAATGAGGGTTTTTGTACTGTTTGCCAATAAAATGTTCCAAAGCTTTTTTAAGGAATTAATCCACATTACCTATTGCTTTTAGCATCGTGCTGACCAAAATTCAGAAGCCGGGTTCTTCACCTGCAGCTTTCAAAATGTTCCTGAATGATTGCCGCACATTTTTTTCTCTTTCTTCATCAGCAAATTCTTTTGTGAGAATAAGGATGACACCTTCAGTAGATGGTGCGTATACATCATTGTACGATCTGGAATAGGTTTTGCCGGGTTTGAGATCCACTTTCATCCAGTATGCCGATGGCTTTTTGGCGAAGCTTACACCGCCAATATCGTGGGCGTTGAATCTTGTCCTGTTTACCGACAAATCCCATTTGCCATCATAGCCTTTCTCCTTCAATGAGTCAATTACTACCAGTGTATCTTTCTCTACTGCAAAACGGTAATGATGGATGGTGTTTTTGGACGAGAGCTCATAAGATGAAATCAACACGTCCACATCCAGCAGGATAGTATAGTATGCATCGCTTACTGATTGAGTTTTTGCATGAGAAGATGCCAGAATAATAAAGGCAATTGCAAGTATGTATTTCATGATATTGCGTTTATAACTGAGTGAAAATTTGATTCAGATTCAGTCTTTATACTCCCGTTCAAAATCTGCCTGCGGGCAAATGATATTGTCATAGGTTACTATCCACCGGCCTTTGTCGTTCTCCTTTATTTTGTCCATGTAATAAATGGCATTGGGTACAAGCAGCCACTTGTTTTCATTGCTTTCTTTCCTTAGCCTGAGTTTTACAATGACGTATTTGTCTTCTCCGGCTTTGGAGTAGCCTTTGTATACCATTTTTTCTGGTGTATTCATTTCCGCCTCCATTTTCACCGTACCTGCATTGTGTTGGTCAACGTAGGTTTTGAGTTCGGCATAGATCTTCCTGGCATCCGTTTCATTCAGGTTCATGGCAGGCATATCAAACGAGTAACCTAAATGCGCATTGTTAGCTGCTGTAGAATAATCTATAAAAGGAGCAGTGCCAAAAAGCATGTACTTGGTTTCTGGCAGTGAGCCGCCAGACAATGAGCTAAATACCTTGGAAACCACATCACTTGCATTTGGGTCAGGCGAATAGATAAGGTGCTGAGGAATGGATACACGCATGAACAAATTGGGATATCCCTTAGCAGTAAAAGCAGCTATATTCCATTGCTCATTGTTCAGTACTAATGAATCAAAATTGTTTTGGTATGCATTCACTTCGGCCTTTCCATTGAATTTGGCATCTTTCCCTTCACCCAACAACAAGCGTATGGAAAATGGCTTTCCAATGGCCTGCTGAATCATCTGCAAAACGTAATTCACTTTTTTATCCACCTCATTTGAATCGGGATAGCCGATAATAAATGAAGCAGTGCGTATTTGTTGCTTTCCTGTTTGTACAATGGAGCCACGGAAACCCTGTGGCAGCTTGAATTTGAAGTTGTATATCAGTTCGTTGTACAGGAACTTTTTTTCTTCCGATGTTTTATCTCCAAGGATGTGTGAGAATGCATAGGGTGCATCCTGGTAAGTTACAGCAATGGCCTGCAGCACACCCATGGAATCAGGAATGGCCGCAGCATTGTTATTGTTTGGTTTCCTTGTTTGCGTTTGGCCCGTGGACGCAAGAAGTAATAGGGCAGCCAAAAAAACTGTGAGTCTGTACTTATACTTCAGCATCTGAAAAGGTTAATTGTTGTAATAGAAATACTGAAAGATTTCAACCCGTGGGTTATCCGTTTATGTTTTGGTTTTTAATGGCTTCTTCTATATAAATCTGTGTATTGCTATCTGGTGTGATGCCGTTTTTGGATGTATAATCTTTCAGCGCTTTCGCTGCATTGCCACTAGCCTTTCTTGCTGATTTTCGTGCTGAAGTATATTTCTTATTCATTTTTGCATAGTCCTCAATGTAAGTGGCGGTAGCCGCTAACTCCGCTTCACCTTTTGCAGCCATGGCATCTCCAAAATCTGCGATGGCGGCCTGCAATTTTTTCTGGTTTTCATTGGCTGCAGGAATGGCGCCAAACATTTTCACACTATCTGCATAGGCAATAACCTTGCGGGCATATTCTTTTCTTTCACCGGAGTTAGTCCAGCCGCTCCAAAAAGTTAGGTTGTCGGCTTTAACCAATAATGCAGATGCCTGTTGATAATATGCATCCGCATTTTGAGCTTTTGATGACGCAAACAAAATGAGCAGTACGAAGGGGTACAATAAGCGTTTCATGGTCAAATAGGGTTGATAAATTGGGCTTTCAAATTTTCTTGAAAACCCTGTTGTAGCGAATACCTCTTATGTAGTATTTATTTATCTTCCCCCATTAGTGAAGGCATTGGTTTCCATATTTTTTATGCTGGTTCAATTGCTGGTCAGCGTTGTTTCAACTGCACAAAACCTGCGCAGGTTGCAGCATGAATTCTATCCGTCTGTGCTCTTCGATGGCATACCGGAAGATATTGCTGTTGATTCACTGGGGTTTGTTTGGGTGAGTACTTCTACAGGTTTGTTCAGGTACAACGGAAATGAATTCAAACCAGTTTTGGCAGGCCGGGACTTGCATCATCCGGTCACTACCGACAATATCGCATTATGTAGTGGCAGCAACGGCCGAATGTATATGGGGACAAGGGAAGCACTGATGCGCTACAATGCGGGCACCAATGTTTTCGAACAGATTGTTTCTGGCAAAAATGCGTTAATGGTACCCATGTTGGAAAAGAATGACAGGTTGTATGTGAGAAAAGGATTGTCATTGCTCGAATTCAATAGCCAAACAGGAAAGGTTCTTTCGAAGAATGCAATGCCACCGGAGCAAAATGGTGAATGGAGATTTTTGCTTGGAACCGCCGCAATGAATGGGCCATGGTTGGTATTTCAGGCGGGTGCTCATGTTGGATTGTGCAATGCTGATACAAAGCAATTCAGTGCAATAAAATCCTTTCTGCCAAGCAATATCATTTCATTCGACCAAGGTTTTGTTTTTTACGACAACAACGGCCTTTATCATTTTAATAAAGACAATAGCCTGCATTGGTTGCTCAAGCTTCCATTTCTCCACACAGAACCTCGCTGCGATTACAAGTCATTGGTGGGAGTGAATGATTCGGTGGTAGTGCTTGGATACAACAGGCGGTTGTTTGAAGTTGATTTGCGCAACAAAGTAATTAAGGCTGAGTTGGTAGATGCATCGGGAAATCCATTTTTTGAAAATGGCTACATTAAACAATTGGCCATTGACAGCAGTGGGCATATATGGGTAATCACAAACACTAATGGAGTAATGAAGTTGAATTATCAATCGATGCCCATCAGGTATTTTGGAACTGGCAACCGAATAGAAAATTTCATAAAATGTATACTGGTTGATAAGAAGGCAAACCTGGTGATTGCCGGCACCTACGAGCATGGTATCAGGATATTTGATACAACACAACACTTGCTGGGTTCGTTACTCAATACATCAAAAGCAAATATCCGTGCCACCGTAACCACCATTGCTCCATTGTCCGAAAGGCAATACCTGGTTGGAATATTCGACAAGCCGAACTTGTTTGTGCTGGATGCCAGAAAGGGCTTTTCGTTGAGGCCATTGCAAATTCAGCCCGACACTTTTTCCTTCAGATATTATTATTCACAGGTCATTCAAAAGCAGGCCAACGCATACTATGCATTAACAGGAATGGGCCCCGTGGCACTTAAACTAGATAGCTCTGGTAAGAAGTTGCAAGTTGCTGATTCGAAATCTTCAAAACTTGGCGCCATTTCAATTGCAAAGGATTGTATGGGCAATCTTTGGTGTGGGCGCACCGATACGCTGGCCGTTTTGGATAGTCAGGTTCACCTGAAGTTTTATGTTCCGCTAGGAGCGAACACAGTGGTAAAATGCATTGCCGAAGATGTCCACCACCACATGTGGCTTGCCACCAATAAGGGTTTACTGCAGGTAAGTGAAATGGGAAAACTGCTCAGAAAATTTACCATTGCTGATGGTCTAGCAGATAATAATTTATATGCAGTAGCAGCGGACAGGCAGGGCAGGATTTGGATTAGCCACAACAGGGGAATTGACGGCCTGCTGCCAGAAACCGGCAGCATCATTCACCTTTCGCGGAACGATGGGTTGCAGGAAGATGAATTTAACGCCAACTGTGTGTATACCACTTCGGATGGTGAATTGTATTGGGGAGGCATCGATGGTGTGAGCAGCTTTTACCCTGGGCAGCTAGTACCTGAAAGAATTCCTGTTAAGGTTTTTGTTGACAACCTGAAAGTAAATGATGAACCCTGGCAGAATGATACAGCTACCTGGAATATCAGGAGCATGGCGCTTGGTTCCACGGAAAATACCATCAGCTTCGACATTTTGGCCTTGGGAATTAAAAACACAGGCCAGTACAATTTTCAATGCCGGCTGCTTGGTTTCGATAAGCAGTGGGTGAATGGCGGTAGCAACAATCATGTACGGTATGTGTTGCCGCCAGGTACTTACACGCTTCAGCTGTATGCTGGTCAGTCGTTCAGCAAACAGGCAACGCCTCTATACACCATTGCCATAACAGTGGCGGCGCCACTTTGGCAACAAGGGTGGTTTATAGCGTTAGGGATTCTGGTATTGTTATCAGGTGTTGGTATTGTTTTCAGGGCGATAGGTAAAAAAAAGATGAAGAAACGTGAACTTGAATTGCAGCAGCAACTACTCATACAGGACCGGCTTCAGTCGGAGCGTGAACGCATCAGTCGCGATTTGCACGATAACATTGGCGCTTACACAACAGCACTGATTGCCGGGCTCGATGAATTGCCTTTGAAGAATGGCGATGAACAACAAGTGTCGGAACTGAAAGACTATGCCCAAAATATCATGCTCTTTCTTCGGGAAACTATTTGGGTGCTGAGCAACAAGAGCTTTTCAGTAACGGCATTCTCCGATAGGTTTAAATCGTTTGCACGCAAGGTTGCAAAAGGTTTTCCTGCCGTGCAGTTGTTGTTTGAAGATGAAATTTCCATGGACAGATTATTGCACCCCAACGAAGCTATCAATTTGTTCAGGCTTATGCAGGAAGCGCTGCAGAATGCATTGAAACATGCACATCCATCAACCATCACAGTTTCCATTCGTTCAGATGAATTTATAGAGATAGGTATTGCGGATAATGGGTGTGGATTTGAAAACAATAACTCTGCAGGAGGCAATGGATTGAGCAATATGGAATTTCGTGCTGCAGAGGCCGGGTATCAACTATCTATTGAATCGGGAAAAGGCAGAGGAACCGTAATACTGCTGCACCAAAAGCACAAAACGGATGAACATTTGGCACACGAAGAATTGCATTCCTGAATACCACATTTGAGGGATTGGCAAGGCATAATTTAATGGTCATATTTATTCTTCATGGGAATAAGAGTAGCTATAGTTGATGAAAAAGTGGTGAATCGCAAAACGATTCGCGACAAATTGCGAAATGCTGACGGCATACGGGTTGTGCTTGAGGCTGTGAATGGAGAAGATTTTCTGGAACGCATGAATGTGATGCCGCAAGCTGAATTGCCGCAGGTTGTTTTGATGGATTTGGATATGCCGGTGATGAACGGAATAGATGCCATTTGTATTGGCTCGATGAAATTTGCCGATTTGAAATTCCTGGTACTCACAGTGTTCGATGATGACGAAAATATCTTTGAAGCTATACAAGCAGGAGCAAGCGGATATCTACTGAAAGAAGACAATGCCACAAGGCTTGCTGAAGCCATTGTGCAGGTGCAGGAAATGGAAGGGGCGCCTATGAGCCCGGCCATAGCACGCAAGGCGCTTAGTCTTTTAAAAACATCATCCAGGGCGGGGGCTCCGGCGGAACCATCTGTACTCACCGAACGTGAACAGGAAATACTGCGCCTGATGGTCGAAGGGCTTGAGTACAAGGAAATTGCATCCAGGCTTTTTATAAGCCCATGGACAGTTCGTACACATGTAAGCAACATTTACGAAAAACTACACGTGTCCAGCAAAGCGCAGGCTATCAGGTTGGCGCATCAGAAACGCTGGGTATAATTTTTTTTTGTCTTGATTACTTACCCTTAAAGATGGGCTTTCTCTTTTCTAGGAATGCACTAGCGCCTTCTTTCACATCATCCGTTCCGAAAAGTGTACCAAAGGCATGCACCTCTTCATCCAGTCCGCTGCCAGGGCTATAGGTAGCCGCATTCACCAGCGATATAATTTGGCTCACGGCTAATGGTGCTTTGGTTTGAATTAGTTGCAGCAGCGCTTTGGCTGTTGGCAGCAGCTCTTCAGCGCTGGTTACCCTGTTCACCAGCCCCAGCTTTAGTGCCTCATCAGCGCCAATCATGTTGCCGGTGAGCAGCAATTCCATTGCTTTACCCTTTCCAACAAGGTGTACCAGCCGCTGAGTGCCGCCATAGCCGGGTATAAGTCCGAGATTCACTTCGGGCTGGCCGAATTTTGCATTATCGGCAGCAATACGCATATGGCAGGCCATGGCAAGTTCGCAACCGCCACCCAGTGCAAAACCGTTAACCGCGGCAACAATAGGCTTGGGGCAATGCTCAATTTTGCTAAAAACAAGGTCTTGTCCGCGGCGGGCCAGGGCAGTGCCTCCGGCTGTACCAAGTGCCAGAAACTCACTGATATCGGCACCTGCCACAAAGGCTTTTAGGCCTACACCGGTTATGATAGCCGACTTCACCGCCGGGTTGTCTACCACATCCTGTATGGCGGCAGCAAGTTCAGAAATCACCTCGTGGTTGAGGGCGTTTAGCTTATCGGGGCGGTTGATGGTGATGGTCAGAACCTGGTCAGAAAGCTCGGTGAGCAGGGTATGGTACATGGCGGCAATTTTTTTCAAACCTAAAGCCAAAGATGAGCCAAACCAAAACCCTAAATTTGTTTAAGAAAAATTGCCCAAAAACGAAACATTTGTTTGTTTTTTAGGAATCAATCACCAATTTGTATTAGGCTTGTAAACCGAATGGTTGCACCTTTGCGCAAGCCCACTCAGAACGGAATTGACCAAATTAATCAGCCCATGAAGACATTCGAGCATGTTGACTGTAGCAGGTGTGACAAACGCCATCACTCCATTTTCTGCAACACACACGGCGAGCAACTTGAGGATATCAGTAATTCAAAAACTTGTTCCGTTTACAAGAAAGGGCAGGTGATTTTTCATGAAGGCGGTCATCCATTTGGTGTTTACTGTTTAAACAAAGGAAAAATCAAACTGTCCATTATTGGCGATGAAGGCAAGGAACAAATTGTAAGGCTTGCCCGCGACGGGGATGTGCTTGGTTACCGCAGCATGCTGGTGAATGAAAGGTACAACGCAACAGCAACCGTGCTCGAAGACTCACAGGTATGTTTCATTCCCCGTGAAGTGTTTATGAGTGCTTTGAAAGGTGATACTGCATTGAGTTTTGAAATGATGAAACTGCTGAGTAACCAATTGCGTGAAGCAGAAATAAAACTGACGCACCTTGCCCAAAAGCCGGTTCGTGAAAGGCTTGCAGAAACATTGTTGTTTTTGAAAGAGACCTATGGCTTTGAGCCCGACTCTCAATACATCGCAGTTCAATTAACCCGCGAAGAAATAGCAAACCTTGTAGGCACTGCTACAGAAACAGCTATTCGTTTACTCAGCGAATTGAACAAAGAGCAGGTAATAGAACTTTCAGGAAAAAAAATCGGAATCCTGGATTTGATAGAATTAATGCGAATTGCTAACCTGAACGACTAATTATTTTTTCTAATAACACTTTTGTTAAACGAAGGAGCAGCATAAACCGCTGCTCCTTCGTTTTTTTAAATGATAAAAATCATATTTCACCTTGAGTGCTGTCATGATTGAGTGCTGAACCTCACAATAGTTTCGTATCAGATAAAATACAGCCTGTTATGATGGCATCACATCTGGTAGAAGTTAATGAACTGTTACCCCCACAAATCTGCAGCTACATCGAAACAAAGCACTATGTTCCGATAAAGCAGTCGCTCAAACTCCTGTCTTCACATGCTGAGGCCATGACTCAGACAATGAAAGCTGAAGAACCCGACGCCGAAAAACTAAACCTTGCAGCATTGCTGTTTGTAAGGCTTCGCGATGAAACTGAACAATTGATCAGGAACGATACAATTATTATTTTTCCGCTGGTGCGCAACCAGCAGGATGTGCCTGAAAGGCACAGGCCCAATTTGCCGCTGCAAATGGTGCGTGAAAAGAATAAGAAGATATTGAGCCTTCTCGAAAAATTGCGCCAGACTGCCAACAACTACATCCTCAAACCCGAATGGACAACAGAAGCCCGTTTGTTTTTTGAAGAGTTATTTGGCCTTGAGCAAATGATACAGCAAGCCATTTACCTGAAGGAAAATGTTTTGCTTCCAAGGTTTCTTAAATTAAACGATTAGCAAATGTTTACGACATCTTATTACAAATGGTACGTGGGAAAACAGCGGCCGGCTTATATAACCGGCTGTTTGTTTTGAACAAATAAAACGATTTAACCAAGGCATGGAGAAGCAACAAGGCGTGAATGTGCATTGTTATCATTGTGGCGAAGATTTACCACCACACGCTGTTGTTTATGATGAAAAGCAGTTCTGTTGCGCAGGCTGTAAAACGGTTTACCAGGTGTTAAACAGTCATGGCCTTTGTGAATATTACGAAAGAGAAGAAGCACCCGGCATAAACCAAAGGCTGGAAGTGCGTACCGACAAATTTGCTTTCCTTGAAAATGAATCAATCAGCAACCAACTGATTCAATTCACCGATGAGCATTCCACACAGGTAACTTTCTACTTGCCGCAAATGCACTGCGCAAGTTGCCTGTGGCTGCTGGAACATTTACACAAACTTGATAGCGGCGTTTTGTACAGCAGGGTCGATTTTCCAAACAAGGAGGTTACTGTATCGTTCGACCATCACCGGGTTTCGCTGCGTAAGGTTGCCGAATTACTTACCAGTGTGGGCTATGAGCCTCACATCAGCCTCTACGACCTAGGTGCAAAACCTAAGAATCTTTACAACAGGAAAAGATTGTACAGGCTGGGTGTTGCCGGTTTTTGTTTTGGCAATATTATGATGCTGAGCTTTCCTGAATACTTTGGTTTGGAGGGTATGAAGGAACAATATGACCTCACACCTGTGTTCAGGTATATGAACCTTTCTTTAAGTCTGCCGGTGATATTGTTCAGTGCATCCGAATTTTTTGCAAGTGGTTGGGCGGGCCTCAGAAACCGTTTTCTGAATATTGATGCACCTATTGCCCTTGCTATTCTGATTGCCTTTGTGCGCAGTGTGTACGAAATAGTCAGTGGCACCGGTGCCGGTTATCTCGACAGTATGAGCGGCATTGTTTTCTTCATGCTTATTGGCCGCATGTTGCAGGACAGAACCCAGCAATCCTTGAGTTTCGACCGCGATTACACTTCCTATTTTCCAATTGCTGTAAACAAACTGGAAGATGGCAAAGAAGTGCCTGTGCCGCTTACTGAATTGCGTAGCGGCCAAAGCATCGTCATACACAGTCATGAAATAATTCCGGCGGATGGCATTCTGGTACGCGGCAACGCATCCATCGATTATAGTTTTGTAACCGGCGAAAGTATTCCGGTTGAAAAGAAGATTAGTGAAATCATTTATGCCGGCGGACGTCAGACGAGCGGAAAGATTGAATTGCTGCTGGTGAAAGATGTTTCGCAAAGCTACCTCACCAATTTGTGGAACCGGGAGAGCATGCGAAGTGAAGACATGCAGAATGATTCATGGGTGCATGTAGTGAGCAGGTATTTCACCATTGTGTTGTTTGCTCTCACAGCGATTGTGGCTGTGTATTGGTATTTCAACGATCCTTCAAAACTGTGGCCAAGCGTAACTGCAGCTTTAATAGTGGCATGCCCCTGTGCTTTGCTGCTGAGCAACACCTTCACCAACGGTCATGTGATTCGTGCATTCGACCGTGCGGGATTGTATGTACGCAATGCAGCCGTGGTAGAGAGAATTTGCCGCATCACGCATTTGGTATTTGACAAAACGGGAACACTTACTGAAGGTTCGGCCTTTGAAATCAGTCATAAGGGCGATGACCTTACGGACGAATTGAAGTCACTGCTGGCAAGCGCTGCAGCACAAAGTCACCACCCGCTGAGCAAAGCCATCATGCATCATTTAAATGCAAATGTGCAAAGGGTGGAAGCAGCAAAAGAGCAGCCTGGCAAAGGTGTAGAAGCGTGGCTCAATGATCGATATATCAAACTTGGCAACCCGGAATTTGTTTGGGGGCACAATCCTTTTGAAAATAAGGGTACAGTGGTTGCATGGTCGGTGGACGGCGAGCAACAGGGCCTGTTTCTGCTCCAGAATCATTATCGCAAAGGAATTCCTGCCATGCTCAGGATGCTGCAAAAGCGCAACAAAATAACCATCCTCAGTGGTGACAATGATGCTGAGAAGGCGGCACTTGGAAAGATGTTGGGAAACGGTCCCAAAATTTTGTTCAACCAGGCGCCGGTTGATAAACTCAATTACATTGAGCAACTGAATATAAAGGGCGAAAGCGTGATGATGGTGGGCGATGGCCTCAATGATGCAGGTGCACTGAAGGCCGCACAGGTGGGTATTGCTGTTTCAGATAATATCAACAATTTCTCACCAGGGTGTGATGCCATCATGGAAGCTTCGAGGCTCAGAAATCTCGACCAGTATCTTTGGCTTGCAAGGCATGGCAGGCGGGTAGTGGTTATGTCATTCATTATTTCTATTCTCTACAATATCATCGGTTTGTCTTTTGCATTCAGGGCTATGCTGTCGCCATTGGTGGCAGCCATTCTCATGCCTTCTAGCAGTATCACCATCATTCTGCTTACGTGGATGGGTGTGGAATTGTTCAGCAAAAGACTGCGACGGTAATAGTAAGACTTGCCTCACGGGCAACAGCATGTGTTGCAAAACTCAGGTTGAACACTCTGCAGGTTGTGCACATGTTTTGCGCAAACATGACAAAAATCATGCAAGCCTATGAGTCGAATCAGCGACCTACTTTATGTGTGGGAATAGTTTTGAAATATATTAGAAAGTCCTAATTACCAAAACGGAACCAACCAATCCACATTATGTCTGTCATTCTCGTATTGTTGGGGGCTAGCATCCTGGTTGCAGGAGGTTTTTTGATAGCCTTCCTTGTTAGTGCAAAAAAGGGGCAGTTTGATGACAATTTCGGTCCGCCCAATCGCATGCTTTTCGACGACCAACCATCTTCAAAACAATAATCCAGATAAACTATGCAACAACCGCTAGAGAGATTTCATTACGACAACAAGATCGTAAGGGCTTTTGCTTACGTTACTGTTCTATGGGGAATAGTAGGAATGCTTGCCGGCCTGCTGATTGCTTTTCAGCTCGCATTCCCAGCGTTGAATTTTGATTTCCCATACACCACATTTGGCCGGGTACGTCCTGTGCATACCAATGCGGTGATTTTTGCCTTTGTGGGCAATGGTATTTTCATGGGTGTTTATTATGCGCTTCCCCGCCTGCTAAAAACATCCATGTTCAGTAAGCAACTGAGCTGGATTCATTTCTGGGCCTGGCAGCTCATCATTGTTTCAGCAGCTGTCACATTGCTCAGTGGCATTACTTCCGGCAAAGAATATGCTGAGTTGGAATGGCCTATTGACATTGCCATTACACTGGTGTGGGTGGTTTTTGGCATCAACATGTTTGGCACAATTCTACAGCGTCGTGAACGTCATCTGTATGTGGCTGTTTGGTTCTGGATAGCCACTTGGGTTACTGTCGCCATGTTGCATATCGTCAATTCATTTGAATTGCCCTTTTCAATGATGAAAAGCTACAGTTGGTATGCCGGTGTGCAGGATGCGCTGGTGCAGTGGTGGTACGGACACAATGCGGTAGCCTTCTTTCTTACAACGCCTTATATCGGTGTGATGTACTACTTCGTACCCAAGGCCTCCAACAGGCCTGTTTACAGCTATCGTTGGAGTATCGTTCACTTCTGGGCACTCATCTTCCTATACATCTGGGCTGGTCCGCACCACCTGCTGTATACTGCATTGCCCGATTGGGCACAATCGTTGGGTACAGTATTCAGTGTGATGCTCATTTTCCCTTCGTGGGCTGGTATGCTTAACGGGCTGATGACCCTGAGAGGTGCTTGGGACAAAGTTCGTGAAGACCCGATTCTGAAATTCTTTGTAGTAGCACTCACCTGTTATGGCATGAGCACATTTGAAGGACCTATGCTTAGCCTTAAGAGTATGAATGCTATCACACACTTCACCGATTGGACAGTTGCTCACGTACATGTGGGTGCATTAGGTTGGAATGGATTCCTCACATTCGGCGCTTTGTATTGGCTGATGCCAAGATTGTTTGGAACACAATTGTATAGCAAGAAACTTGCGGCCAACCACTTCTGGATTGGCACACTGGGTATTATTCTCTATGCTATCCCAATGTATTGGGCTGGCTTTTCACAGGCGCTGATGTGGAAAGAGTTTACACCTGATGGAACCCTGAAATACCAGTTTCTCCAAACAGTGCAGAACATTCGCCCCATGTACATTCTGAGGGGTGTGGGCGGTTTGCTGTATATCTCAGGTGTAATCCTGATGGTATACAACTTATGGAAAACGGTTGCTTCCGGAAAATTCATACCAACAGAATATGGAGAAGCACCCGCACTTACAAAAACATTTGTACCTGCGCATGGCTACAGTTTCTGGCATTCATGGATTGAACGCAGGCCAATACAAATGCTGGTGGTTAGTTTAATTCTTGTTGGCATCGGTGGTATTGTTGAGATCGTTCCCACCTTCCTGGTGAAATCGAATGTGCCCACCATTGCATCGGTGAAACCTTATACACCGCTTGAATTGGAAGGCCGCGACATATACATTCGCGAAGGTTGCTACCTGTGTCACTCGCAAATGGTTCGTCCGTTCCGTGATGAAGTGGCCCGCTATGGTGAATACAGCAAGGCCGGCGAATTTGTATACGACCACCCATTCCAGTGGGGCAGCAAACGTACGGGACCGGATCTGCATCGTGTTGGTGGCAAATACCCCAACAGCTGGCATTACAACCACATGATGAACCCAAGGCTGATGAGTCCCGGAAGCATTATGCCCAACTACCCATGGTTGCTGGATAACGACCTGGACACCTCACTGACAGCTGCAAAAATTCGTGCTATGCAGAAACTGGGTGTTCCGTATGAAGATGGCTATGATAAAAAAGCGTTGGCTGATTTGAAAGCCCAGGAAGAAGTAATTGCCGCAGACCTTAAAAAGGACAAGGCAAATACAGCGCCCAATAAGGAAATAGTTGCGCTGATTGCATACCTGCAGCGTTTAGGTACCGATATAAAAGCCAAAAACCAGGGAACTGTAACCATCAAATAATAAGCAATGAAGTTTATCAATTACCTGGAGAGTATCACCGGCGTTGGAATTTACCCGCTGATATCGCTGATAATTTTTGTTGTGTTTTTTGTCATCGTAACGCTGTATGTATTTACTGCCGATAAGAAGACAATGGAACGCGACAGCCAATTGCCACTCGAACAATAATACAGTCATCCATGAAAAAGGAAATTATGTTCTTGAAAATCTATAAATCGAAATCAGCTTTGATGCTGATAGTCATGATGCTACTTTCAGTTGCATCCTTTGCCCAGCCAAAGGCCCCCAGCACGCTGCACAACCCTTTGGCGCAGGCACTCGTAATAATCATGGTGTTGCTGGCTATTGCCATTGCCATTTTAGGAAATGTAGTTAACCAGGCTACTGCCATGTTTCGTGAAAACCTGCGAAGGGAAAGGGCTGCCAAAAGCACAGCAGGCTCCGCAGTGGCTACCATTGTAATGCTTGCCGGTGCCTTACTTTTTTCTGTGGCTGGTATTGCCCAAGCGGCCGATGCAACTGCAACAGCAGCTGCAGCACCAGCTGCTGACACTTCCATCAACGGGCTTTCGCCATTTACTTTTTGGTTAATGATTGCAGTGATAGCTGTTGAAATTATCATACTCATTGTACTGGTGTACCAATTGAAATTCCTGGTGGGTATTGAAAGGCAGCGCATGTTGGTAACAAGTACAGAAGAACCAGCCAAATCAAAAGAAGGCTGGTGGTGGCGCTTGAATAAGTCAAAGTCCATTACCGAAGAAAAGGAGATTGACCTTAGTCACGATTACGACGGCATCAGCGAACTGGATAACAAACTGCCACCCTGGTGGATTGCAGCATTTGCTGTCACCATTGTATTTGCCTTTGTTTACATGTATCGCTACCATGTGGCTCATTCAGCACCTTTGATGATTGAAGAATTGGAAATATCCATGAAGAAAGCTGACGAAGAGAAAGCAGCATTCCTGGCAAAATCCGGTGGCAATGTTGATGAAAATACAGTGAAAATGCTCGATGCATCTGGAATAGCAGCAGGCAAGGCTCTCTTCACAGCCAACTGTACGCCTTGCCATGGACCTGAAGGACAAGGTGCTACCGTAGGTCCAAATCTTACCGACAATTACTGGATTCATGGTGGTAAGATTAATGACGTTTTCAAGACCATTAAGTATGGTTGGGTTGAAAAGGGTATGCGTAGTTGGAAAGATGATTTTTCGCCCATTCAAATAGCCCAACTGGCAAGTTTTGTGAAATCGTTGAAAGGCAGTAATCCTGCTAATCCAAAGGCACCTCAGGGCGAATTGTTTGATGAAAACCAGGGGGCAGCACCCAAGGCAGACAGCGCAGCAACCAAGCCTAAATAGCCCTTGTTGCTGTCATTTTCCGTTAAACCTATGAAAGTGGTATCTACCAATTATTATGAGTATTGAACATGCAGACCCGCACCACGATTCGTTTCGTGACCGGATGCCTGGTATAACTGAAAAAGGGAAACGCAACTGGATTTACGCCTGGCAGCCTAAGGGGAAATTATACACCCGCCGGTCGCTGCTGAGTGTACTTTATGTGTTGCTCTTTTTCAGTTTGCCATTTATTAAAATAAAAGGCAATCCTGCCTTGCAAATAAATGTTGTAGAAGGCAAATTCTCCATCATGGGCCTGATATTCTGGCCGCAGGATTTTTTCATTTTTGGTGTGGGCATGGTAACATTTGTAGTGTTCATTTACCTGTTCACCATGATTTATGGCCGCATTTTTTGCGGATGGGCCTGTCCGCAAACCATTTTCATGGAAATGATTTTCAGGCGTATTGAATGGATGATTGAAGGAAATCCGAATGAACAGAGAAAACTGAAAAATGCACCCTGGGATGCGGGAAAAATTGCCAAGAAGACGACCAAGCATGTCCTGTTCTTTGCTCTTTCGTTCGTGATTGCAAATACATTTCTTGCCTACATCATTGGCGTTGATGAATTGTTCAGGATTGTGACGGAACCTATTGCCCAACACTTTGGAGGGTTTGTTGCAATCCTGGTTTTCACAGCTGCCTTCTATCTTGTTTATGCATTTGCACGTGAAATTGTTTGCACCATTATTTGTCCATATGGCCGGTTGCAGGGTGTTTTACTCGATCGCAATACCATAGTTGTTGCATATGATTATAATCGAGGTGAACCAAGGGGCAAAGGCAAGCGTCCGTCTGAACAAGGGCTTGGTGATTGCATCGACTGCCACCAATGCGTGGTTGTTTGCCCTACCGGCATCGACATTCGCAATGGTACGCAACTTGAGTGTGTAAACTGTACTGCCTGCATCGATGCCTGCAATTCAGTGATGGACAAAGTAGGATTACCTCGTGGCCTTGTCCGTTATGCAAGCGAAAACCAATTGGCCGAAAATGAGCCTTTGCATTTCACCGCAAGAATGAAGGCATACACATTTGTCTTGTTATTGCTTATCAGTGGCCTTAGTGTATTGCTGGCCACCCGCAATGATGTGGATGTTACCATCCTGCGTGCCAAGGGTCAGCTCTTCCAGGAAGTGGGCACTGATAGCCTGAGCAACCTGTACGAAATAAACATGGTAAACAAAACGCACAAGGATATTGTAGTGCAAATGAAACTGGAGGATGTGCCTGGACGCATAAACCTTGTGGGCAACCAGGTGTTGAAAACAGTTGAAGAAGGACAGGCCAATGCCACTTTCTTTATTGTGATTCCAAAATCGGCAATCAAGAAAAGAGACAGCAAACTGAATGTGGGCATTTACCAGGATGGAAAAAGGATAAGGCTTGTTACAACCAGCTTTTTGGGTTATACTGAGTAGCAAAACGTAAAAAAAGCATCATGACGATAAAATGGAATTGGGGAACAAAAATTGCGCTGGTATATGGAGGCTTTGTAGTGTTCATGGTGGCAATGGTGTATAGAAGTACGCTTCAGCACTACGACCTGGTAACTCCTGATTACTACGCAAAAGAATTGAAATACCAGGATGTGATTGATGGTGAAAAGAATTTGCAGGAATCGGGCAAATCTGTAACTATCAATCAGCTTAATAATGCTATCGTGGTGCAGTTGCCTTCCTTTGAAAACGGGGCAAGCGGACAGGTGCAGTTTTACAAGCCCGATAATGCAAGCCTTGACCTTACTGTAAATGTTGATGCTACTGGTGTTGCAAGTGTTCCGGTTTCAAAACTGAGTGGAGGATTTTACAAAGTGAAATCGAATTGGATACAAAACGGAAAGCACTTTTACAACGAACAGGATTTAAGGGTTAAAAACTAATAAATGCCTGCATGAATGAAGTGATATTTATAACCGCTGCTGTGCTTGGCTTCGCCGGAAGCCTGCATTGTGTAGGTATGTGCGGGCCCATTGCGCTGTCAGTGCCATTGTCGGCCGGAGGCAAAGCATCACGCACTGCAGGTATATTGCTGTATTTCCTAGGCAAAACCATTACCTATGCAGCTTTGGGTATGCTTTTTGGCCTTGCAGGTCAGCAATTGGTTTTGGCAGGCTTTCAGCAAACTTTATCGTTGATTCTAGGTGCTACCATGTTGCTTTTTGCAGTGATAACCATTTTCAGGCCTGCAGTTTTTCACAGCAATGCTCTTACCATTTACATCAGCAATAAGTTGTCACCTGTCATGGGTGCCTTTATCGGTAAGCCGGGTTTTTCTTCCACTTTCTTATTGGGGATGGTAAATGGATTGTTGCCGTGCGGCCTTGTGTATGTGGCGCTGAGTGCAGCGGTAGCAACGGGCTCCGTTATAAAGGCTGGAGCATTCATGATGGTGTTTGGTGTTGCTACTATTCCGCTCATGCTTTCACTTGTTCTGTTTACATCGCAGCTGAGTGCACAGTACCGAAGCAAAGTGCGTAAATGGCTTCCGGTTTTTACTGCTGCAGTAGCTGTGTTGCTTATACTTCGCGGCCTCGATTTGGGCATTCCTTATGTTTCGCCGCACCTGAATGGGCTGGCTGAAAACTCACGGGCAGCAGAAGCCGCCTCCTGTCACTAAGCGGATATGCAAAAAGGGAAATAGTGCGTTATGCACTAAAAAAGGTGGTCATTGGCCACCTTTTTAATACTGGTTATTTTGGCGATTAAAACGACCTGCTATCCTTTACCCATGCAGCAATATAATCTGCAATGTCGTGGGTGTTGGTGCCGGGTGCAAACA